>CAYZAI010000021.1:0-23380 GCA_964476305.1 uncultured Myxococcales bacterium | reverse complement strand
GTCCACCACCGAGGCCTCGGCCGCGTTGCCCGCGGCCACCAGCACGTCGGTCAGGCCCTGGCGGGCCGCGCACAGGGCGTAGGGCAGGGCCCCGGGAACGGGCCGGCAGGTGCCGTCCAGGCTCAGCTCGCCGACCACCGAGGATCGCTCGAGGCGCTGCCCGTCGACGAGACCGATGCCGGCGAGGAGGCCGAGGGCGATGGCCAGATCGAAGGCGGCGCCGGTCTTCTTCAGGTCGGCGGGGGCCAGGTTGACCGTGACCTTGCGCGGCGGCAGCACGTAGCCGCAGTTGCCAAGGGCGGCCAGGACCCGGACCTTGGACTCTCGCACCGCGCCCTCGGGGAGCCCGACGATCTGGAACGCGGGCAGACCCAGGGACAGATCGACCTCGACCACGACCGGGTCGGCCGCGACCCCGGCCAGGGCCGCGCAGTTGACGGTGGTGTGCATCGTTGCTCCTTCAGCCAGGGGTTCTGTTGGCAAGCGCCGTGCCAGTCGCTGGCGATCCCTGCGCGCCGCGTGCCGCGCGGCCCGGAGCCGTCCCCACCCCACCGCCGGAGTGGCGTCCGGATGGCGCCGCCGCCGATCCGCCGCCAGCCGCCGCTCGACGGCGCGCGGTCATCGAGGTATCATTCGACTCCCGATCAGGGGCGACATGAGCGCTGCGATGAAGTTGAAAGAACGGCGATACCAAGCGGGGCTGCTGGCCCTGGGAACAGCGCTCCTGGTCCTCGGCCAGGTCCGGTTCGGTGTGGGCCTGCTGGCCTGGTTCGCCCCCATCCCCTTCCTCGTGTTCCTCAGGACCACCTCCGGCTGGCGGTCACGTCTCGCCCTTGCCGGGGTGCTCGGCCTCGCGTGGACCCTGGCGGCGGGGGGCCGTGGTCATCGGGCTCGTCGTCGCGGCCCACGTCTACGGCGCGTTCAGGATCGGCTCTCCGGAAGAGGCCGAGACGGTCCGGGTCGCCACGGTGGGCACCGACTCCGACTGGTTCGGCGGACCGGTTCCCTCGAGCGAGGAACGATCGAAAGTGGTCGACCGGCTGTTCGAGCACACCAAGGAGGCTGCCCGGGCCGGCGCCAGGTTCGTCGTCTGGAACGAGGTATCGACGATCGTCCTGAAAGAGGAGGAGCCCGACTTCCTGAGCCGGGCGAAGACCGCGGCTACCGGAAGCGGTGCGCACCTGGTCGTCTCCTACCTCCTGCCCATCACCCTGGAGCCCTTCCTCGTCGAGAACAAGTACGTCTGGATCGGTCCCGACGGGGAGGTGATCGACAGCTACCTCAAGGCCAGACCGCTCCCCGGGGAGCCGTCCAGACCGGGTGACGGGATCGCGAAGGTCGTCGAGACGGGGTTCGGCAAGGCGACCGGGGCCATCTGCTACGATCTCGACTTCCCGCAGGTGGGGCTGGACCGGGCGAGGAAAGGGGCCGATCTGGTCTTCGCGCCGTCCTCGGACAACCTGGGGGTGGATCCGTTCCATACCCAGATCGCGGCCGTGAGGGCGATCGAGGGAGGCTTCTCGGTTTTGCGCTCCACCCGGATGGGCCTGTCGGCGGGGATCGATCCCGTCGGGAGGATCCGGGGGTGGCTGAGCGCGAACGAGACGGACGAACGCGTCATGCTCGTCGAGATCCCGGTCGGCCGGCGGTCGACGCTCTACAGCGTCGTCGGAGATGTCGTGGCGTACCTGGCGATGGGGCTGGTCCTGCTCGTCCTGGGGATCCGGCTCAGGTCGCCGATCAGCCGGAAGAGCAACGGATAGATATGATGCGGATCGCCGGACACTTCCTCGCGCTGTTGCTCACCGTGCTACGGACGGGGACGGGGATGTCGACGCGGGCTCCTTGTGTGATTCGACCGTCTTCACCGATTTCCTGGCCCAGGAACCGGTCGTCCTCGACGACACGGGCGCGCCCCTGATCGAGGGGCTGATGGCGGATCCGGCGTACGGCGACCACGTCGCCTACACCTTCCGGCACTTCCCGTTCTCCACGGACCCGGCCGTCATCGCCGTGAAGGACCACCGCGCCGCCGACTACGCGGCGGACGCGTCCCTGGCCCTGGTGCTCGCGGACCGGCAGGCCGGGCAGCTGGCCGGGGTGACCGGGACGCCGTCGATCTACGTCGATGGCCGCAAGGTCGTGCCCTGGGTCGCATTGAAGGAAGTGCTCGACTGCCTGCTGGGCTACGCGCCCTGAGCCGGCGACGCAGCCCTAGTCGATCGCATCGAGGATCGCGGCCACGTCGTCGAGGGTTTCCGCCTCGAGCGCGTTTCGCCGGGCCTGCGTGACCGCGGGGTCGAGGGTCCCGTCGACGAGCTCCTGGAGATCCCGCTGCCACAGCTCGCGCGCCCGGTCGAACAGATCCGCCATCTCGGCGGCCGCCCCCCACAGGTCCGCCTGCAAGTCGGCGCGGTTGTCGCAGGCGGGGCAGTCCTCGAAATAGCCGTTGCTCATGTAGTCGAGGGCCATCCTCTCGCCGCCCGCCAGCTCCTCGACCAGCGAGTACGTCGGGATGCCCGGCGCGTCCGTCGGATCCGACGCGATCATCGCCTCCTCGCCCTCGTCGGAGATCCGCACCAGCCGCACCACCAGCGCGTAGCTCTCGGGCAGCGCGGGCCAGGTGGTCTGGGGCTCCACCCTCCGCCACCCCAGCTCCTCGCCCAGGTAGAACTCGTTGATGTAGTGGGTCTGCTGGCTCATGCCCACGTAGTAGTTGGCCACGGTGCGGGTGGGGACTCCCGTGGCGCGGCCGAGCGCGGTGGCGAGGTTGGCGAACCCCGTGCATGAGCTCTGTCCCCACTCGTAGGTCGAGGTGGCGTCGAAGCCGGTGAACCCGGTCCAGTCCGTGGCGTAGGCGATGTTGGCGGAGGTCCAGTTGATGACGGCGACCATCTTCTCGAGCGCCGTCCCGGCGCCCTCGGCCAGCCCCGCCGCGGTATCCGCTATCCCCGGGTAGGCGGCGTCCGCCACGGGCGTCGCCACCGTCCATTCCGCGGGGTCCGCGTCGGCCGCGTAGAAGACGGGGCGCTCCGCGCTCGTCACGTTCAGCGTGAGCACCACCCCGTCCCAGTGCACGGACACATCGTCCTGCTCGACATCCGTCGTCAGCTCGACCACGGCGCCGAGGTTGCCGATGTCGTCCACCTCGTACCCGAGGTCCCCCAGGATCCCGTCGGGGCTCGCGATGAGCTCCACGTGAAGCGGCGTCTGCGTCGCGAAGTCGATGGGCAGGGGGATCCACAGCACGCCGGCCTCGTTCCCGGGACCGTAGTCCAGCACCGTGTGGTGGGTGCCCCGGAGCAGCGCGCCGACCAGGTCGGCATCGCCGTCCGCGTCGCCGTCACCGTCCGCGTCGGTGTCCGAGTCCGTGCCCCCGTCCGGCTGCCACTGCGGCGCCGTGCCCCCGTCGTCGCAGGCCCAAGGGCCCGCGGCCAGGAGCAGCGCCGCCGCTGCCGGGACGATGTCGCGTCCGGGAATGCGCATCGAGCCCTCCTTGTCCCGAATCCGTCGCGGAAATCCTCCCACCGCCGCCGCCGGGCCGCAACAACATAAAAAGGAACCACAGAAAAAGAAGACATCCCCGGCGCGGCCTCGGGTACACTGTTCGAGGAGCGGCAGGGGTCGGGGACGGGGCGGAACGAGGAGAAGGAGGACCGGATGCGCACGGCACGAATGGCGCTGGCATTCTGGCTCGCGGCGGGGGTGTTCGCCTGCGAGCCGGACCAGGTCGGCGAGGCCGACCCGGAAGCGGGCACGGACGCGGACTCCGACACCGACTCCGACGCGGACTCCGACACAGACGGCGACGCGGACGCGGACGGCGACGGGGACGGCGACACGGACACGGGCACGAGCACCGACTTCGAGGAGTGCGCCGGCATCTCGGAGGGCGCCGAGAACCAGCTGCTGCCGGTCGACATCGTCTTCCTCGTCGACACTTCGGCCTCGATGATGGAGGAAGCCCTGGCCGTGCGGAACAACCTGAACGCCTTTTCGCAGCAGATCATCGCCGCGGGCATCGACGTTCGGATCGTGATGATCGGCGAGCGCGGCGGCTGGCTGGGCAACCCGCTGATCTACGTCTGCATCGAGCCGCCCCTGGGCGCGGGCAACTGCCCGGCCGGGCCGGACACCAACCTGCCCACCTACCTGCACATCACCGAGGCCGTGGGCAGCTCGGACAGCCTCCAGGTCTTCCTGGACACCTACGACCAGTGGAGCTTCCAGTTGCGGCCGGACAGCATCCGGCACATCGTGGTGATCTCCGACGACAACTCGTACATGAGCGGCGCCGACTTCCAGACCGCCCTGCCTGACCTGAGCCCGGCGTTCGGCGACTTCGTCTTCCACGGCATCGTCGCGGCCCAGGACTGCAACGCCGCGGCCTCCATCGGACAGGTCTACATCGACCTCATCTCCGAGACCGGCGGCGTGCTCGGCGACCTGTGCCTGCAGCAGTTCGCGCCGGTGTTCAACGAGATCTCCCAGAACGTGAGCCAGGTGGCCATGGCCTGCTCGTGGGTCATCCCCGAGCCCCCCGAAGACGAGACCTTCGACCCCGCCATGGTCAACGTCGAGGTCGAAGTCGACGGCGTCACCATGGACATCGGCTACGTCGAGGATCCCGGCCTGTGCGATTCCGTGGAGCACGGCTGGTACTACGACGACCCCGAGAACCCCGCCGAGGTCATCGTCTGCCCCCAGACCTGCGACCTGATCCAGGGGGCCCTCGACACGGTGCAGGTGACCATCATCTTCGGCTGCGAGACCGTGCCCGCGGTGGTCGAGTAGCGGCCCGACCCCGACCGCAGCTGCTTCCGCCGCCATCCGGCCTCTGGTAGACTGCCGTCGTTGTCGAACGGGCGCCCGAAGACCGGGTGGCGGAGCGGGCCGTGAGCGAAGCGGCGGGAACGAGAAGATCTCCTGCGGCGCTGTGGGGCGCGGTGCTGGCCGTGGCGCTGGCGCTGCCCACGGCGGCGCTGGTGCTGGCCGTGATCGATGCGCGGCTCGACGAGAACCAACGGCGCGTGGACGCCGGCCTGGCGAGGGTGGCGAGCTCGTGGCTGGCGGACCGGGTGGCCCTGTTGCCCGAGGAGGGCCGGGCCGCGTTCCTCGCCGTGGCCGGCCGGCGGATGGGGGCCCTGGCCGACCTGCACGATCGCGAGACGGGCTTCGTCCCGGGTAGCGCCCTTGCCGGCGTGTCGGCGGCGGACCTCGAGCGCGTGATGTCCCAGGACATCGAGGAGCTGACCATCGACGGCGTGCCCCACCAGGTCGCGGCCGCCTCGCTGCGGGCGCCGCTCAGCCGCCTCAGCGTGGTCCTGGCCGTGCCCCGCCTCGGGAGCGATGCGCCGCGGTTCGCGACACAGGCGCGGCTCGGCGCGCTGGCGGTGCTGTTCCTGCTGGCCGCCGCGATCTTCGGCGCCTGCTTCGGCCTGGACTTCGGCCTCGGGGTGGAGGCCCTGGGACGCCGGCTCGACGGGGCGGGCGGAGCGTCGGACCGGGCCGGCGGCATGCCAGCGGCGGCTCCGGAGCTCGGCGAGGTCTGGCTGGCGGCCTCGCGGCTGGATCGGCGGCTGGCGATCCGGCGGGACTTGGAGCCCGCGGCTCGGGTGGAGTCGGCGGCGGAAGGGGCCGGCGGCGACATGCTGACCTCCGTGGCCCACGACCTGCACGTGCCGCTGCGGACCATCGTCGACGTGACCGGACAGCTTCTGGAGGGCAACGACGGCGACCTCGAGCCGACCCAGCGGGAGGATCTCATGGTGATCCGCCAGGCGGGAGATCGGCTCCTTGGCCTCGTGAACGAGCTGCTCGATCTCACCTCCCTGCTCGAGGACGGCTTCTGCCTCGAGCCCGAGCCCGTGGTTCTCGCGGAGGTGGCCGAGGAGGTGATCCGGGCAGCCCGCGGAGAGCTGAAGCGCAAGCAGATCGATCTCACCCTCGAGGTGGCGGATGGGCCGCCCGTAAGGGTCCACGGCGATCGGCGGCGCCTGTGGCAGGTGCTGACCAACCTGGTGAGCAACGGCATCAAGTTCACCGAACGCGGCGGCGTCTCCGTGCGGGTGGGGCGTGATCCCGAGGCCCAGGGCATGGCGCGGCTCGAGGTCGAGGACACCGGCGTCGGGATCCCGTCCCTCGAGCAGGCCACGGTCTTCGAGACGTTCCGCCAGATCGGCGGCCGGGCGCGCGGGCAGAGGGGCACGGGCCTGGGTCTGGCCATCTGCCGTCGGCTCGTCGAGCTCCACGGCGGGACCATCCGCGTCAGCTCCCGGCCGGGACAAGGCGCGCGGTTCATCGTGCAGCTGCCGGAGGAGCCGTGAGCGGGCCCGGGGAGCGGGGCGCCCCCCGCACGGAGATGCTCTCGCGGCTGACACGGTGGACGACTGCGGTGAGCCTCGCGGCCTCGTCCCTGCCCGCGGCCATCGCCGGGCTGCCGGCCGGGACCGCGGCCGATCTCGTCGCGGCGGCAGCGGCTGCCGCGGTGGTGACCCTGCTCCAGATCGCTGCCGTGCGCCTGGCCTCGAGGCGCGCCCTCGGGCGGCACGACGGTGGGGACCGGCAGGAAGGATCCGCGAGGAGGTTCGTCATCGCGGTGGTTCTCTCCTGGTCCGGCGTGGGGCTGTTGCTGGGCCCGCCGTTGCTGGCCGCGGCCTTTTCCGCCATGGGCGCGGGCCTCGGCGGCACCTGCTGCCGTCACATCGCCGTCCACCTCGCGGGCCAGGCCGTCTTTGCGCTGGCCATGCACCGCGTGGCCAGGGGCCTGGCCCTCGCCCTGCCCGCTCCGACCGGCCGGGACTCGATGCCGCGGTCGCCCGGTCGCGGCCTCGACCTCCGCCTCGCCGGCCCGTTCCAGCCCCACGGCCTGCTGCTCGCGATGCTCCTGCCCGCCGCGGGGCTGGCCGCGAGCCTGGGTTGGGCCGGGGTCGAGGCCACGCGCCTCATGAACCTCGGAAGCGCTGCCGCGGGTTACGCCCGGATCGCCGAGGGCGCCCTGGGCACGCCGCCGTTGCCCGACGCCGGGGGCATCCGAGGGCTCGTCGAGGCCCTGACGCCGTTCGACGAGGCCGCGCCGTTCACGGTGGCGAAGAACGGGGCCATCGCCGGCAGCCTGGATCGGGAACGGCGGGCCAGGGTGGCGGAGGCGACGACCGGGAGGCCGGCCGGCGTCTCCATCGACGCCGTCTCGGGTCAGGTGGTCGTCTGGAACGCGCCGGGCCCGGCCGGGGTGGTGGCCGGCATCCACCTCGCGCTCCCGGCGGATTCCGGGCTCCCGGGCATCATCGCGGCCCTGATCTTCGCCGCGGCGCTTCTCGGCGCGCTGGCCGCCGCGGGTCTCAGATCGTGGCTTTGGACGCGGTTGTCCGCCCGGGTGGCGGCCATCGAGGCGCTGCCCGACCGCGCGGTCCCGCCGCTGCCGCCCGGGCCGATCCGGGAGCTCACCGACCTCGACCGGACGATCTCGGCCCTGGCCGCGCGATTCTCGAAACCCGCTGCCGCGGACGGCGATGCCGCGACCGATACCCGCAGCTCGAGGGAGCGCAAGGCGCAGGTCTTCGCCGGCATGAGCCACGATCTGCGCAGCCCGCTGAACTCGGTGGTCGGCTTCACGGACCTGCTGCTCAAGGGCATGGACGGCGAGCTCCGTCCGGCGCAGCGGGCCAAGGTGGCGATCATCGCCGAGGCGGCGGAGCGTCTGCTCGTGCAGATCGGCGACATTCTCGACACGGCACGCCTCGACGCCGGCCGGTTCGAGATTGAGCGCGCCTGGGTGCCGTCGGTGGAGATCCTGACGGAGTGCGCCGCGGGCGCCGAACGGCTGGTGGCCTCCAAGAACGTGATCTTCCGCAGCCGGCTGCAGCCGGGGCTGCCCCCGGTGCGCGTGGACAAGTCGCGGATCGTCCAGGCCCTGCTCAGCCTCGTGGCCCGCGCCGTCGAGGCCACCGAGCGGGGCGTGATCCTGCTCGAGGCGAAGCGGCTGCCGGGAGGCGGCGGGCTGCGCGTGGAGATCGGCGATCCGGAAGGGGCGGTGGGCGCGGATCGCCGGGCGCGGATCGCCCGGGCATGGCGGATCGCCCAGGACAGCTGGGACGGTCTCGGCGCCTCGGGGGCGATCTCCGCGGAGCTGGGCCCGGCGGCCCTCGGGCTCTCTCTGGCGCGGCGGATGGTGGCGCTCCACGGAGGGACCGTGGCAGCGGGGACGGATCCCGGCGATCGCGTGCTCTTCGCGCTGACCCTGCCCTTGGACTCGGACCCGGACGAGGGGTAAGATATCGCCGGCCCGAGGCCCGGGGGGAGAGGAGCGCGAATGCAACAGGATTTCGTGGCGCCCGGACGGCTCGTCGAGCGGATCGAACAGGCCCTGCTCGGGCGCCGCGAGGCCGTGGAGCTTTCGGTCTGCGCCTTCGTCGCCGGCGGCCACCTGCTGATCGAGGACGTGCCCGGAGTGGGCAAGACCACCCTGGCGCGGGCGCTGGCGCGGGCCACGGGCGGCACGTTCCGCCGCATCCAGTTCACGTCGGACCTGCTGCCCGCGGACATCACCGGGGTCTCGGTCTGGCGGCCCGACGAGAAGACCTTCGCTTTCGAACCCGGCCCGGTCTTCGGCAACCTGGTGCTGGCCGACGAGATCAACCGGGCGCCGCCCAAGACGCAGTCCGCCCTGCTGGAGGCCATGAGCGAGGGGCAGGTCTCGGTGGACGGCCAGGCGCGGCCCCTGCCGCGGCCGTTCATGGTGATCGCAACCCAGAACTCGATGGAGCACCACGGCACGTACCCGCTGCCCGAGAGCCAGCTCGATCGGTTCCTGATGAGCATCTCCATGGGCTACCCGGATCCGGACGCCGAGCGCCGGGTCGTCACCCGCCCGACCCTGGCCGACCCGGTGGAGGCCGTGGAGGCGCTGCTCGATCCCGCGGCGGCAGCGGACCTGTCCACGGCGGTGGACGAGGTGCGCGTCGACGATGCGGTGCTCGGGTACCTGATGGACCTCGTCCTGCGCACGCGGCGCTCCGAGTTCCTGGCCCTCGGCGCGGGACCGCGGGGCGGGATGGCCCTGCACCGGGCCTCACGGGCCCTGGCGCTGCTCGCGGGTCGCGACTACGTGATCGTCGACGACGTCCGGCGCCTGGCCGTGCCCGTGCTGGCGCACCGCGTGGTGCCGGCCTCCGCGGGCGCGGACGGCAGCGAGAACCGGAGGACCGCCGCGCGGGCGATCCGCGAGATCGCCGGCCGCCTGGAGATCCCCCTGTGACAGATCCCGGGCCGCTGCGCCGGCCGGGTCGGCGGTTCTCGCGCGGCCTCTCCTTCACCCGCGAGGGAAGGGTCTACGTCGTGGTGACCCTCGGCGTGGGCTTCGCCGCGGTCAACACCGGCAACAACCTCCTGTTCCTCGTGCTCGGCCTGATGCTGGGGCTGATCCTCGTCAGCGGCGTGCTCTCCGAGCTCTCCTTGCGCGACGTGGTCGCCCGGCGGCGACTGCCCGCGCGAGCCGAGGCCGGCACCAGCTTCCCGGTGGAGATGGAGATCGAGAACCGCAAGCGCTTCGCCGCCTCGTACAGCATGGAGTTGCGCGACGACATCGACGGCGAGCCTTTCCGGCGGCGCTGCTTCTTCCTGCGGGTCGAGCCCCTCGGGAAGCGCGCCATCGCCTACCGCTGTGAGCTCCCCCGTCGCGGCCGATCCCGCTTCGACGGCATCGAGGTCTCCACGCGGTTCCCGTTCGGCCTGTTCGAGAAGCGGCGCTTCGTCCGGCTGGCCGAGGCGCTGATCGTCCACCCCGCGCGCGTCGCCGTCGCGTTCCCCGCGGGCGCCCTGGCCCCGGGCGAGGGGCTGCGCGCCTCGGGCCGCCGGGGCGCGGGGCCGGACTTCCTCGAGCTGCGGGAGATGCACGCCGGCGACGACCCGCGGCGCATCGACTGGCGGAGCACGGCCCGCCTCGGACGGCTCGTGGTCCGAGAGCACGAGGCCGAGGCCCGGGGCTTCGTGGAGCTCGTGCTCGACGCCGCGCCCGCGGACGACGGGCCCGCGGCGCGGGAGGAGGCGGAGCGGGCGATCTCCGAGGCCGGGACCCTGGTCCGGGAGCTCGCCGGCCAGGGGCTCCACGTCCGTCTGGTCACGAGCGGCGGCGCGGTGGAGACCGAGGGGGCCGCGAACATGGTCGCCCTGCTCGACCACCTGGCCCTGCTCGATCTGGACGTGCTGCGGCGCGGGCCGCCTCCCGTGGGAAGCTCGCCGCGAGCCGTGCCGCTCGGGCCGCGGATCGCGCCGGCCGAGGCGGCCTTCCCATGAGGTTCGCCCTGACCCAGAAGGTGCTGACCTGGCTTCTGGCCGTGGTCGCGGCCCTGCCGCTGCTCCTGTCCGGGGAGATCGGGGCGCCCTTCGCCTGGGGCTTCGCGGTGCTCGCGGCCGTGGGCTGGTTCCTCGAGCCGCCCCTGACGCAGCAGCCGCGGTTCCGCCGCGCGGTGACCGGAGTGATCCTGGCCCTGTTCGCCGTGCAGCTGGCCCGGGTCCTGGCCGGCGCACCCGTGGCGCGAAGCGGCATGGAGTACGCGGCTGCCCTGCTCGGCCTCAAGCTCGCGAGCCGCGGCGGGGCCGGGGACTACCAGCAGATCGTCATCCTCGCCTTCGTCCACGTCATCGCCGCCACCATCGCCACCTTCGAGCTCTCGTACGCGCTGGCCTTCGTCGCCTTCGTGGCGCTGAGCGCGCCGGCCCTGACCCTGGCCCACCTGCGCCAGGAGATGGAGCGGCGCTTCCGCCGGGACGACAGCCCGGAGAGCCGCCGGGCCATGGAGAGGCTGCTCGCGTCGCGGCGGGTCGTGTCGCCGCGGTTCGTGCTGGGCACGGGCCTGTTCGCGGTGCCGGTGCTCCTGTTCACCGCTTTGCTGTTCCTCGCCTTCCCCAGGTTCGGGCTCGGCTTCCTCGGGCGGCTCCCGGGGCCGGGGGGGCTCTCCGGATTCGGCAACGAGGTCAGGCTCGGCGATCTCGAGGAGACCCGGCGGGACGCCTCGGTGGTCATCCGGCTCGAGCCCCTGGAATCGGTCGGCCCGCGGCCCGGACGGCTGGCGATGAAGCTGCGCGGCGCGGTCTTCGAGGTCTACGACGGCGGGGCGTGGAAGCGCGGCGAGCCCGGCCGCTTCCTGCCGATGCGCCGCCGGGGGGACGACCACCCCCTCGATCGGGATCGGCGCGACGCGGGAGGCGGGGCCGGCTTCGACGTGATGCTCGAGTCCATCGAACCGTCCTACCTGTTCGTGCCGCGGGGCACGGCGCTGATCACGACGACGCCGGTGATGCGCCAGGGCGTGATGAAGCCCCGGGCCCTCGGCGTGGACGCCCGGGGCGTGATCCGCTACCAGGACGACGCCCGGGTCGGGGTGCGCTACCGCGACCGCCTCGCGGGCCCGGAGACCGACGCCGGCCGCGCGATCGCGGCCGCGGGCCACGGCCGGGATCCGATCCTCGAGCGGGCCTGGCTCGCCCTGCCGCCCGGTCTCGAACAGCTTTCGTCCCTGGCCCGGAAACTGGCCGGGGAGGGTTCCCCCGGGGAGCGGGCGAAAAACCTCGAGCGGGGACTGCGCGCCGGCTGGCGCTACGCGGATCGCCTCGAAACGGGGCCTGGCGCCGGCCAGGGCGCGACGCCGCTCGATCGCTTCCTGTTCTCGCGGGGCACGGGCACCTGCTCGCACTTCGCCACGGCGCTGACGCTGATGCTGAGGACCCAGGGCATCCCGGCACGGCTGTGCACGGGCTTCGGCTCGGCCGAGTGGAACCGGGTCGGCGGTTACTACGCCGTGCGCCTGAGCTCGGCCCACGCCTGGACCGAGGCCCGGCTCGAGGGCCGCTGGGTGACCCTGGACGCGACCCCGGCCCGGGAGGGAGGCGCGGCCTACGAAGAGCCGTCCACCCTGGCACTGCTGCTGGACGCGGTGCGCATGCGATGGCACAAGCACGTGGTCGGCTTCGACGCGTCCTCCCAGCTCGAGCTCGCCGAGGGGCTGCGGCGCCTGCTGCCCGAGGGCGGCGGCGTCCCGGGCCTGCCCCGGCTCGCGTCCCGGACGGTGCTGGTCCTGGGAGCGGGGGCCGTGCTGCTGGCCTTGGGCATCGTGGCCTGGCGACGGCTTCGGCGGCGGCGCCTCCCGGGCCGGCCGGGGCCTGGCCCGGCGCGCTCCCCGGCCGCGCGGGCGGCCACCCGGCTGTACCTGGACCTCGAGACCAGGCTCGCCCGGCTGGGCTTCCCTCGCCCGGCGGGCACCCCGCCGCTGGAGCACGCCCGCTTCGTGGAGCCGCGGCTCGGAGGGGCGCCGCAGCGGATCTGTACCAGGTACAACGAGGTGCGGTTCGGCGGCCGGGAGTTCCTGGCCGACGAGGTCGGCCGCCTCGGCCGCGAGATCCGGGCCATCGCGATCGACGGGCCGGATCGGGCCGGAGATCCGGGCTCGGGCTGACATCGACAGTGACGATAACCATTGGTATCACCACTTTCCGCGTGATATATCTTCCTGCTGCTCGCACATGATGAAGGCGATTTCGCTAGTGGATACCTGCGTATACGGCGAGCAACCCTTTTGCTCCGATCGGCTACGGTGCCACCTGGGACTCCGTGACCGAAGGGGGCGGAGCCTGGCCGGAAACCCGTCCGGGAACTGACGGATGACATCGGGCAAGAGCGAGCCCTTCGGACCCCTGCGGTTCGCGCCGGGGAGATTCGAGACCTCGGAGTTCGCGCCGGCCGCCTACTCCGGCGCGCCCTACGTCTCAGGAGCGGCGATGAAAGACTCACTGATCGGGAAGATCAACGTCAAGGATGCGGTCTGCGCGGTCGTGGGCCTGGGTTACGTGGGCCTGCCCCTGGCCGTGGAGCTGGCGAGCGCCGGCTACCGGGTCGTGGGCGTCGACGTGAAGGAACGGGTCGTGGCCGGGGTGGGCGCCGGCCGGTCGCACGTGGGCGACGTGCCGTCGACGCGCCTCGCGCCGCTGGTCGACCGTGGCCTGATCCGCGCCACCGCCGACTTCGCCGCCCTGGCCGAGACGGACTGCATCTCGATCTGCGTGCCCACGCCCCTGAACAAGTCCAAGGATCCGGACATCAGCTACATCACCGGCGCGGTGGACTGCATCCTCCCGCACCTCGCGCCGGGGAGGCTGATCGTGCTCGAGTCCACGACCTACCCGGGCACGACCGACGAGCTGATCGCCGCGCGCATCGAGCAGGAGCGGGGCCTGAAGGTCGGCGAGCAGATCTTCGTCGCGTTCTCGCCGGAGCGCGTCGATCCGGGCAACAAGACCTTCAACACGAAGAACACGCCCAAGGTGCTCGGCGGCGTGACCCCGGCCTGCACCGAGGTGGCCCGCTCGCTGTACGCGGCCGTGGTGGACCACGTGCACACCGTGGGCTCGGCCCGCGAGGCCGAGACCGTGAAGCTGCTGGAGAACACCTTCCGCGCGGTGAACATCGCCCTGGTCAACGAGTTCCTGCTGATGTGCAACCGCCTCGAGATCGACGTGTGGAACGTGATCGGGGCCGCGGCCACCAAGCCCTTCGGCTTCATGCCGTTCTTCCCCGGGCCGGGCATCGGCGGGCACTGCATCCCCTTGGATCCCATGTACCTGTCGTGGAAGGCCAAGGCCGTGGACTTCTACAACCGCTTCATCGAGCTGGCCACGGACATCAACGGCAACATGCCGCGCTTCGTCGTGCAGAAGCTCGCGGACCTGCTGAACGAGCGGACCAAGCCGCTCAAGGGCTCGCGGATCATGGTGCTGGGCATGGCCTACAAGAGGAACGTCGACGACCTGCGCGAGTCCCCGGGCCTCGAGCTGTACCGGCTGCTGCGGCAGAAGGGCGCCTGGGTCGAGTTCCACGACCCCCACGCGAAGAGCTTCGTCTCGACCCTGGGCAACGACGTCGGGTCGAGCCCCATCGACGACGGGCGCCTCGCCACCTTCGACGCGGCCGTGCTGGTCACGGATCACGACGCCTTCGACTACGCGGCCATCGCCCGCGAGGCGCAGCTGGTCCTCGATTGCCGCGACGCCTTCGCCCGCCACGGCGTCGCGAGCGAGAACGTCGTGAAGCTGTGACCGATGTCTTCGTCCACGAGACGGCCATCGTCGACGACGGCGCGATCGTCGGCGCGGGCACCCGGATCTGGCACTTCAGCCACGTGATGGCGGGCGCTCGGATCGGCCAGGAGTGCGTGCTGGGCCAGAACGTGTTCGTCGCCGCCACCGCCGTGCTCGGAGACAACGTCAAGGTGCAGAACGGTGTCTCGATCTACGACGGCGTCGAGCTCGCCGACGACGTGTTCGTCGGACCGTCCGCGGTCTTCACCAACGTCAAGGCCCCGCGCTCCGCGGTAAGCCGGAAGGACGCCTTCCAGCGGACCCTGGTGGGCCGCGGCGCCACCATCGGCGCGAACGCGACCATCGTCTGCGGCCACGAACTGGGCGCTCACTGCTTCGTCGGCGCGGGCGCGGTGGTGACCAGGGACGTGCCCCCCCACGCGCTCGTGGTCGGCAACCCGGCGCGGCGGGTGGGCTGGATGTGCGCCTGCGGCTCGCGGCTGCGAAAGAGCATGACCTGCGAGGAGTGCGGCGCGCCCTACGAGCTGGTGAGGGGGAACCTCACCCCCCGATGAGCACGACCCGTCCCATCCCCCTGCTCGATCTCGTCCGGCTGCACGCTCCGCTGGCCGCGGACCTGCACGCGGCGTTCGACGACCTGCTGGACGGCGGCCGGTACATCGGCGGCCCGGCGGTGGAGGGTTTCGAGCGCGCCCTGGCGGCCCACGTGGGCGCGGCCCGCGCCGTGGGCGTCAGCTCCGGCACGGACGGGCTGCTCGCGTCGCTGATGGCCCTTCGCGTGAAGCCCGGCGACGAGATCGTCACGTCGCCCTACACCTTCATCGCCACGGCCGGCGCCATCGCGCGCCTGGGCGCGAAGCCGGTCTTTGCCGACATCGAGCCCGCCGGCCTCGGCGTCGATCCCGCTGCGGTGGAGGCCGCGACCACGCCGCGCACGGTCGGCATCCTCCCGGTGCACCTCTTCGGCCAGGCCGCGGACATGGATCCCATCCTCGACATCGCCGCGCGCCGCGGCCTGTGGGTGCTCGAGGACGCGGCCCAGGCCATCGGCGCCCGCTACCGGGAGCGGTGCGTGGGCACCCTGGGCACGGCCGGCGTGCTCTCGTTCTTCCCGGCCAAGAACCTCGGCGCCCTGGGGGACGCCGGCGCGGTGATCACGGGCGACGGCGCCCTGGCGGATCGCATCGCGGCCCTGCGCCGGCACGGCGGCGCCGAGAAGGACCGGCACGACGAGGTGGGCGGCAACTTCCGCCTCGACGCGCTCCAGGCCGCGTTCCTCTCGGTCAAGCTGCCGCACCTCGCGCGGTGGGAGGAAGGCCGCCGGCGGGTGGCCGAGCGCTACGGCGATCTCCTCGCCGGGATCGACGGGCTCGCGCTGCCCGCCCGGCTCCCGGGCCGCTCCCACGTGTACAACCAGTACGTCGTGCGGATCGGAGGCGGCCTGCGCGATGCCGTCCGGGCGGCGCTTCGGGCCGCGGGCATCGACACCGCGATCTACTACCCGGTGCCGCTGCACCTCCAGCCGTGCTTCGCGCACCTCGGCCACGGCCCGGAAGCCTTCCCGCAGGCCGAAGCCGCGGCCCGGGAGACCCTGGCCATCCCGGTGGACCCGCTGATCGAGGAGGCCGACCAGGAGCGCGTCGCCGCCGCGATCCGCGGGGCCCTCGATTGACAAGGACACGTTCCTTGTTATGGTAAGGATATGAGTCGAGTCACGAGCAAGCTCCAGATCACGATCCCCAGGGCCATCGCCCGGCGCCACGCCATCGAGCCGGGCTCGGACCTCGTCTTCGAGGACGCGGGGGAAGCGATCCGCCTCGTCCCCGGCGGGGAACGGCCGCGGGATGACGCGATGGATCGGGAGGAACGGCTCCGGCTTTTCGACGAGGCGACCCGGCGCCAGGAGGCCCGCAACCGGCGCGTGCTCGAGCGGGTGTCCGGGGCCCGCCGCGGGCGCGGCTGGACCCGCGAGGAACTGTACGAACGTGGCCTTCCTCGTTGATACCAACGTCCTGGTCTATCGCCACGACCCGCGCGATCCGGCCAAGCAGGCCGCCGCCGCGGCGCTCCTTCGCGACGGGATCGCGTCCGGCGAGGCGCGCGTCCCGCACCAGGCCCTCGTGGAGTTCGTCGCCGCCACGACGCGTCCCATCGGGCCGGGCGGCCCGTCGCTGCTCTCGCCCGACGAGGCCCGCCGCGAGGCCGAGGATCTCCTCGACGCCTTCGATGTGCTCTACCCGTCCGCGGCGACCTTCCGCCTGGCCCTGCGCGGCATGGCCACCTACGGGCTCCCGTGGTTCGACGCCCACCTCTGGGCCTTCGCCGAGCACTACGGCCTGCCCGAGCTCGTGTCCGAGGACTTCCAGCACGACCGGCGCTACGGCACGGTCCGGATCGTGAACCCCTTCGTCCCATGAAGAACTTCGCGCTCATCGGCGCCGCCGGGTTCGTGGCGCCCAGGCACCTGCGGGCCATGCGCGACACGGGGTGCCGCCTCGTGGCCGCGTCGGATCCCCACGACTCGGTGGGCGTGCTGGACGGCTTCTTCCCCGAGGCGCGCTACTTCCCCGAGATCGAGCGCTTCGACCGCCACCTCGAGAAGCTGCGCCGCGGGCCCGAGGCCGCCTGTGTGCACTGGGTCTCGATCTGCTCGCCCAACTACCTGCACGACGCCCACGTGCGCCTGGCCCTGCGGGTCGGCGCGGACGTGATCTGCGAGAAGCCGCTGGTGATCTCGCCCTGGAACCTGGATCAGCTCGCCGCGCTCGAGGCCGAGTCCGGCCGCCGCGTGCACACCGTGCTCCAGCTGCGCCTGCACCCGGCCGTGGAGGCGCTGCGCGCGAAGCTGGACCCATCCCCCCTCCACGATGTCGAGCTGACCTACGTCACGGGCCGGGGCAGCTGGTACCTCCAGTCGTGGAAGGGCAGCGAGGAGCGCTCCGGCGGGATCGCGATGAACATCGGCGTGCACCTCTTCGACCTCCTGCTGTGGCTCTTCGGCCCGGTGCGCGCCGTCGAGGTCAGCGAGCGGGGCCCGACCCGCCAGGCCGGCACCCTCGAGCTGGAGCGGGCCCGGGTGCGCTGGCTTCTGTCCGTGGACTTCGCGGACCTCGGGGACGACCCGTCCCCCGGTCGGGCCGCGACCCGCCGTGTGCTCTCCGTGGACGGCGAGGAGGTCGATCTGTCCTCGGGCTTCGAGGACCTGCACACCCGGGTCTACGCCGAGACCCTGGCCGGCCGCGGCTTCGGCATCGAGGACGCGCGCCCGTCCATCGAGCTGGTCCACCGCCTGCGGCACGCGGAGGTGACGGGATGAACAGGCCGCCCTGGATCCGGATCATCGTCACCGATCAGGCGGGAAGAAAGAAGGAACCGCAATGAAGGAATACTCCCCGTTCACGCCCGGAGTGCCCGTCCCGCTGGAGTTCTTTGTCGGTAGGCAGAGGGAAATCGAGATCTTCCTGAACGCCGTCGGCAAATGCCAGGCCCTGGGAACGGTTCAACGCCTGTTCATCAGCGGGGAGCGCGGGATTGGCAAGAGCTCCATCTGCAAGGCGGCGATGGTGGCTGCGGAGCAGCGGTTCAACACGTTGGGATTGCACGTCTTTCTTGGCGGGGTGACGAGCCTCGAGGAGATGGTGCGCAGGATATTCGAGAGGTTGCTGCGGGAGAGCCGCAACAAGCCATGGCACTCGAAGGTCAAGGACTTTCTCGGCAACCACATCAAGCAGCTCGACATCTTCGGGCTGACCATCGAATTTTCCGCTTCCACTCGCGAACTGACCCAGGCCGTGAGCGACTTCGTCCCCACGGTGACGAATCTGCTCCAGAATCTCAATGAACAGAAGATGGGGCTCACCATCATCCTCGACGATCTGAACGGCTTGGCTTCGTCGGTGGAATTCGCAAACTGGCTCAAGAGCCTCGTGGACGACATCGCCGTTTCCGCCATCCCGCTGCCACTAACGATTGTTCTCGTGGGACTGCCGGAGCGAAGAGCGGAGTTGGTGCGCACGCAGCCGTCGCTGGATCGCGTCTTCGATTTGATCGACATCAGCAAGTTCAACATGGAAGAAACGAGGGAATTCTTCACGCGATCGTTCTCGAAAGTGGATGTCCACGTCGAGGAGGAGGCACTGGACCTGCTCTGCCGGTTCTCGGGTGGCTACCCGGTGTTCATGCACGAGATCGGGGATGCCGTCTTCAAGATCGACGCGGACGAAAAGATCGATCGGGAAGACACGATCCAGGGACTCGTGGTCGCGGCGCAGGTCATCGGGGCCAAATACGTGGAGCCTCGGGTCTCCGTTGCCATTCGCAGCGAGAACTACCAGGGAATCATGCGGAAGCTGGCGAAGGAACCATTCGAACATCGATTCCTGCGCAGGGACGTGGTTTCCAGACTGCCTCCGGATCGCGCCAGGGTCTTTGACAACTTCCTGCGCCGGATGGAAAAACTGGACGTCATTCGCAAGGATCGCCTGCACGGTCCCGGAGCGTACGAGTTCACCAGCGAGATCCACTACCTCTACTTCTGGCTCGAGTCCCAGCGAGGAGCCTCCGAACGCTAGCCGTCGCAGATCGGAGACGACGATGAGACGCGATTCGAAAATCTACATCGCCGGCAACCGCGGGCTGGTGGGCTCGGCCATCCAGCGCCGGCTGGCGGCCGGGGGGTTCGTCAACGTCGTCGTCTCGGACATCGGCGACTTCGACCTCACCGATCCCCGGGCCACCGACGCGTTCTTCGCCCGCGAGCGGCCCGAGTACGTGTTCCTGGCCGCGGCCAAGGTCGGCGGGATCAAGGCCAACGACGACTTCCCCGCGGACTTCATCCGCGTGAACCTGCAGATCCAGACGAACGTCATCGACGCGGCCCACCGCTTCGGCGCGACCAAGCTCCTGTTCCTGGGCAGCTCGTGCATCTACCCCAAGCACGCGCCCCAGCCCATGCGCGAGGAGCACCTGCTCACCGGGCCGCTCGAGCCCACCAACGACGCTTATGCCCTCGCCAAGATCGCGGGCATCGTGATGTGCCGCAGCTACAACCGCCAGCACGGCACGCGCTTCGTCGCGGCCATGCCCACCAACCTCTACGGCCCGGGGGACAACTTCGACCTCGAGACCAGCCACGTGCTGCCCGCGCTGATCCGCCGCTTCCACGAGGCGAGGGTCGCGGGCGCGCCGTCGGTCACGCTGTGGGGCACGGGCACGCCGCGCCGGGAGTTCCTGTACGTGGACGACCTGGCCGACGCCCTGGTGTTCCTGATGGAGCGCTTCGAGGCCTCCCCGGAGCGGGTGTTCCTCAACGTCGGCACGGGCGAGGACGTGACCATCCGCGAGCTGGCCGCACTGGTGGCGAAGGTCGTGGGCTACGGCGGCGCGATCGAGTGGGACGCGTCCATGCCCGACGGCACGCCGCAAAAGCTCCTCGACGTCTCGGGCCTGGCCGAGCTGGGCTGGCGCGCGGCCACGCCGCTCGAGGAAGGCCTTGGCCGGACCTACGAGTGGTACAAGGAGCGTCGATGAAGACCCTGGAGCGGTTCTCCCGGGGCCTCGCCAGCGTGCCCGCGGTGACCGCCTGGTACCTCGAAGCCATCGGGCGATCACAGGGCCGGCAGGAGCTGTTCGAGCGCCAGTCCCCCGAGCGCCTGCGCCGGCTGCGCGAGCACGCGATGGTGGAGAGCGCGGTCTCCTCGAACAGGATCGAGGGGGTGGAGGTGGACCGGCAGCGGGTCGGCACCCTGGTCTTCGGTACGGACCGGTCGCGGGACAGGAACGAGGAGGAGCTGCGCGGCTACCGGCGGGCCCTGGAATGGATTCACGACGAGCACGCGCTGGTCACCCCGGGGGAAGGAACCTGCCTGCGCCTCCACGAGCTCACCCGCGGCGAGATCTGGGACGCCGGGCGCTACAAGGAGCGGGACGGCGATATCGTCGAGATCTCCCCCGACGGGCGCAGCCGGGTCCGCTTCGAGACCGTGCCCGCGGCGCGGGTCCCGGCGGCGATGCAGGCCCTCGCGGAGCTGTCGCAGCGCGCGGCGCGCGAGCGCTGGGTGCCGGAACCGCTCAGGATCGCGGCGGCCAACCTCGACTTCCTGTGCATCCACCCCTTCCGCGACGGAAACGGCCGGGTCTCCCGCCTGCTGCTGCTGCTGGAGGCGTACCGCGCCGGTCTCGGGATGGGGCGCTACGTGAGCCTCGAGCGGATCATCGAACAGAACAAGGGGCGCTACTACGAAACCCTCGAGCAGAGCTCCGCCGGGTGGCACGACGGCGCGCACGACCCCTGGCCCTACGTCAACTTCGTGCTCTTCGTCTTCAAGGAAGCCTACCGGGAGCTCGAGGCGCGGTTCGAGGGCATCCAGGGTCCCCGCGGCGAGAAGACCGCCGCGGTGCGAAACGCGGTCGCCGGCCGGGCGGCTCCGTTCACGGTGCAGGATCTGCGACGGGACTGCCCGGGCGCGGGAGACGACACCATCAGGAGGGCGCTGCGGAGCCTCAAGTCCGAAGGCAAGGTCGAGTGCCTCGGCCGGGGGCCCCGCGCCCGGTGGAGGAAGATCGGCGAGGTCGCCACGAATGGGCGATGATCAATCATATGGTGCGCTGTATGTGCAAGGACCCTAGATGAAGACCCTCGTCACCGGCGGCGCCGGACTGATCGGCTCGCACCTCTGCGAGGCCCTGCTGCGCGCGGGCCACGAGGTGATCTGCCTGGACAACTTCTTCACCGGCTCGCGGGCCAACGTGCGGCACCTGCTTCACGACCCGCGCTTCGAGCTGGTGCGCCACGACATCATCGAACCCATCGCGATCGACGCCGAGCGGATCTTCAACCTGGCCTGCCCGGCCTCGCCCGTGCACTACCGCAAGAGCCCGGTGAAGACGATCCAGACCAACGTGGTGGGCACGCGCAACGTGCTCGAGCTGGCCCGGCAGTGCGGCGGACGGGTCCTGCAGGCGTCGACCTCCGAGGTCTACGGCGACCCGGCCGTGCACCCCCAGCCCGAGGGCTACTGGGGCAACGTCAACCCGGTGGGCTCGCGGGCCTGCTACGACGAGGGCAAGCGCTGCGCCGAGACCCTGTGCACGGACTACCACCTGGGCCACGGCGTGCCGGTGCGCATCGCGCGGATCTTCAACACCTACGGGCCGCGGGTGGCCCTCGGAGACGGCCGGGTGATATCCAGCTTCGCCCTGGCCGCGCTGCGCGGCGAGCCCCTGGTGCTCCACGGCGACGGCTCGCAGACCCGGTCGTTCTGCCACGTGGACGACCTGGTGCGGGGGCTGGTTTCGCTGATGGAGCACGAAGGCGAAGAGGCCCACGAGCCGGTGAACCTCGGCCGGCCCGAGGAGATCTCGATGCGCGCCCTGGCCGAGCTGACCGTGGAGCTGGCCGGCTCGAAGTCGCCCATCGTCACCGGCGAGCCCCAGCCCGACGACCCGGCGCGCCGCTGCCCGGACATCTCACGGGCCCGGGCGCGCCTCCACTGGGGGCCGGCCGTGCCCCTGCGCGACGGCCTGGCCGGCACGATCGAGTGGCTGCGGGGTCGCGTTTCCGAACCTCACCTTCCGACCCCGTGAACGCGTGATTCGCCCAAATGTAGAAACCCGTTTGGCCATCTTTCCGTTTCCGTGTTAAAAAAGCGATGAGAAAGGAAACAGAGTAGAGTGAGGACCTACCTCGTCGCCATGGGCATGGCCGCGGTGGTGACCCTGCTGGTCACGCCGCTGGTGATCCGTTTCGCGCCGCGATTCGGCGCGGTGGATCTGCCCGGCGGCCGCCGCGTGAACAAGCGCGCCATCCCGAGGCTGGGGGGCCTGGCGATCCTCGCGGGGTTCGCCGTGCCCCTGCTGGGCCTGTACTTCTGGGACAACGCGGTCTCGGACGCGTTCCTGGAAATTCCCAGGCGCGCCGTGGCCCTGCTGGCCGGGGCCGTGGTC
Source organism: uncultured Myxococcales bacterium (assembly GCA_964476305.1). Classification (GTDB taxonomy): domain Bacteria; phylum Myxococcota_A; class Polyangia; order JAAYKL01; family JAAYKL01; genus CAYZAI01. The sequence continues at coordinate 1,345 of CAYZAI010000021.1, read as the reverse complement.
ATGTCCCTGCTGGGCAGCCTCGACGACCTGCGCGGCGTGCGCGCGTGGAAGAAGCTCGCGGTGCAGGTGATCGTGGCCGCGGCGGCGTACTTCGCGGGCTATCGCATCGACGCCGTGTCCCTGCCCCTGATCGGCGAGCTGCACATGGGCGTGTTCGCCCTGCCCGTGACGATCTTCTGGATCGTGGGCATCATCAACGCCATCAACCTCATCGACGGGCTGGACGGGCTGGCCGCGGGCGCGTCGTTCTTCGCCTGCGTGGTGACCTTCGTCGTGGGCGTGCTGTCCGGCAACATGCTGGTGTCGCTGCTGGCCGTGTCCCTGGGCGGGGCGCTGCTGGGCTTCCTGTTCTTCAACTTCAACCCCGCGCGGATCTTCATGGGCGACTCGGGGTCGATGATGCTCGGCTACGTGCTGGCCCTGATGTCGCTGCTGGGGGCCAAGGGCTCCACCGCGGTGGCCCTGGCCGTGCCCGTGCTGGCCCTGGGCCTGCCGATCATGGACACGCTGCTGGCCATCGTGCGCCGCGTCCTCGAGCGGAGGCCGGTCTTCTCGCCGGACCAGGGGCACCTGCACCACCGGCTGGTGGCCCTGGGCCTGACCCACCGCCGGGCCGTGCTGGTGCTGTACGGCGCATCCCTGGTCTTCACCGTGGCGGCCATCGGCACCTACCTGGGCAAGGACTGGGAGGTGGGCGTGGCCCTGGTCGTGGCCATCGTCGTGGCCTTCGGCCTGGTGCGGGCCATGGGCCTGTTCCAGTTCCGCGCCATCCGAAGGGCCCAGCGCGAGAGCCGCTACGGCGAGGCCGCCGAGCTGTTGCGCCGCGCGGTGCCCGGGTGCCTGGCCGAGCTCGCCGGGGCCTCGTCCGCCGCCCGGCTGAAGGAGATCCTCGCCGGCTTCGGCCGCGCCGCGAAGCTCGAGCTGATCGACTGCCGCGCCTCGAGCCTGCCGGGCTTCTCGGACTGGGCCTGGGAGCGCAACGGGTACGGGCTGGCGAACGGCAACGGCAACGGCAATGGCAGGAGCGCCCGCGTGCGCGACTACGTCTCGTCCAAGTACGAGCTCTCCTCGGGCGGCACCATCAAGTTCGGCTGGCTTTGCGACGCCGGCGACGTGTCGCCCCAGGCCGAGGTGCTGCTGCGCCTGGTGGCGGACGCCTTCGACAGGAGGAGCGAGCCCGCCCCGGCCGAAGGGCCCGCCCCGGCCGAGGCGCCCGCGGTGGTGGCGCCCCCGGTCAAGGTCCGGGAATCGTCCCCGGCCATCGGCGCCCACCTCCGCGCCGTGCGGTAGGGACGCGGTTCACCCGCGTCCGCGATGAATTCCGATTTCCACGTAGGGACGCGGT
>CAYZAI010000020.1:8396-23514 GCA_964476305.1 uncultured Myxococcales bacterium | reverse complement strand
ACGGTGGAGGAGGCTCTCTACAGCGAGGTCGAGGCCCTCGAGGCCCGGGGAGTGCTCGGCCCCGACGCCCAGCCCCTGGCGAATTCGCTGTTCCTGGTCTTCCAGCACCTCGCCCGGATGGAGGAGGAGACCCTGATCACGTCCCGCCTCGTCTCGATACAGCTCGTCCAGGTGATCCCCAAGATCCAGGGCGAGCTGCAGGAGATCGGTCAGCAGCTGGTCGCCGACGTGGTCGCGGATCTCGGCGGCCAGGCCGCCGGGGCCCAGAACGCCCGGGTGAGCCTGTCCCTCGATGCCGGAATGCTGCGGGTGACGGTCACGGGCCTGCAGAGCCTGGACCCGAACGTGGTCGCCCAGAACCTGGGCGCCCGGCTCACCTCGCTCAAGGATCAGGTCATGGGGGCGCCGACCGCCATCGCCATCGGCGGCAGCGTGGCCCGTTTCGAATACGAGTTCTTCTCGAAGCTCGCGGCGGCCGTCGGCGCCAACTCGGGCAACGTCTTCACCGGCGGCCTGTCCTTCTCCCTCCCACAGGCCACGGCCGCTGCCGGCGGTCTCGCTCCCGGGTTCGGCGGGGGCGGACCCCCAGCGCCCACCGCGCCTGCCGGTGGCCAGTGGGGAGCTCCCCCCGGTGCGCAGCCGCCCGGCGGCACCGAGCCCGGCCTTCCCGGCGGCCAGCCCGGCGCCCCGGGAGGCGTGCCATGGGGCGCTCCGCCCGGCGGGGCCCAGCCTGGCGGCCAGTGGGGAGCGCCTCCGGCGGGACAGCACCCGATTCCGGCGCCACCTCCGCCGGCTCCGGCTCCGACACCGGCTCCGATTCCGGCTCCGATTCCGGCTCCGGCGCCACCCTCCCCGCCGCCGCCGGCCCCGGCCGCTGCCCCGGCATGCCCGCCGACCCTGTGCGGAGGTCCCATCGACACCGCGGGCGTGGGTCAGGTCAAGCTCGGCATGCCCGGCATCCAGGCGGCCCGGACGCTGAACACCCGCATCTCGCCCGTGACGGACGCGAACCACCCGTTCCCCACGGCGGACGTCTCCGGCGTGCTGATCTCGTTCTGCGATGACAAGGTCTGCTGCCTCGAGGCCACGGTCCAGCCGCCGGCCACGACCCACGGTTTCGGAGTGGGCTCCGATCTCTCCAAGGTCGCCAGGAAGCTCGGCGACTCCATGTGCAAGCCCATCGACAAGCGCCGCTACGCCCTCGAGTTCGAGAAGCTCCCCGGCGTGTACTGGCTCTCGGACAAGTTCGACTGCGAGGGCGTGGAAGACCTCAACTACATCAACAGGACCTACAAGGGCCGCGTGACCAACGTCATCGTCGGCATCCCCAAGTAGCCGTCCCTCCCCGGGCAGGCGATGCGAAGCGGCAGGCCGGAAGTCCTGATGATCTCCAAACCGGTGGTCCCGCCCTGGGACGACTCGGGCAAGAACATCGTCCGCGACCAGGTGTCCTTCGGCGAGCGGTTCGCGTACCGGGTGCTGGCGACACCGGGCGCGCCTCCCCCGGCGCCCGACGTCGTGGTCGAGCCGACCTACCGCGACGCCGGCCGCTACGCCGCCGGTATCCGCCAGAACCTGCGGGTCATGCTGCGCGGCCTGCGGCGGGGCGGCGCGAGCCTGTTCCACTACTTCTTCGCGCCCAACCCGATGAGCTCCACGGCCGGCCGGGTGCAGCGCCTGGTGACCCGCGTGCCCACGGTGCAGACCTGCTGCTCGGCGCCGGCCTCGTTCGACCGGGCCGGGCGGCTCCTGTTCGCGGACCGCGTGGTCGTGCTGTCCGAGGACACGCGCCGCCGCTTCGAGGCCGCCGGTATCGAACCCGGGCGCCTTCGGCTCGTGCGCCCGGGTATCCGGCCGATCCCGCGTCCCGACGAAGGTGCGCGCCTGGCCGTGCGCCGCGCCCTCGGGCTCCCCGACCGGGGACCGCTGGTCGTCTTCCCCGGCGACTACGAGTTCTCGAGCGCGGCCGCCACCCTGGCCCGGGCCGCCCCGGCCCTGCTTCAAGGGCGGCCGGACGCGACGCTGGTCTTCGCCTGCCGGATCAAGCGCGACGCCTCGCGGGCGATCCGCGACCGGCTCCGGGACGACCTCGGGCACGTCGGGCTGCTCGACCGCGTGAGCTTCGTGGAACGGGTGGACGACATGCCCGCCTTCGTGGGCGCGGCGGACGTCGCGATCCTGCCCGCCGAGAGCCTCCACGCGAAGATGGATGCGCCCCTGGTGCTGCTCGAGGCCATGTCCCAGGGCGTGCCGCTGGTGCTCGCCGACGCGCCTCCCCTCGACGAGCTGCTGGCAACGGGCGCCGGGCTGCCCGTGCCCCCGGGCGATCCCGCGGCGCTGGCCGCGGCCGTGGCGCGCATCCTGGACAGCCCCGAGACGGCCCGGTCCCTCGGCGAGAGCGGGCGCCGGGCGATCGACGAAACCTACAACGCCCGGACGATGGCGCGCGCGGTCGAGGAGATCTACGACGAGCTCCTGGCGGAGCGCCGCACCGGCGGAAAGTGAGGCTGCATGGCGGTCACCAACGACAAGGCTCCTTCCGACAACAAGAGCTACTACGACGACTTCGCCGGCTGGTACGAGAACGAGCGCCACCACGGCTACCACGCGATGCTCGACCGGCTCGAGGCAGACATCGTCGAACCCCTGGCCCGCGGCCGCGAGGTGCTCGAGGTGGGCTGCGGCACCGGGCTGATCCTGAAGCGGCTCGAGGGCGCGGCGAAGAGCCTGACCGGCCTCGACATCTCCCGCGGCATGCTGGCCGAGGCCCGGCAGCGGGGCTTCGCCGTGACCGAGGGCAGCGCCACGGACCTGCCGTTCGAAGACGAGAGCTTCGACCTCGCGTTCTCGTTCAAGGTGCTGGCCCACGTGCCGGACATACGGCGGGCCCTGGCCGAGATGGCGCGCGTGGTCAGGCCCGGCGGGATCGTGGTCGCCGAGTTCTACAACCGCCTCTCGGTGCGGAGGCTGGCCAAGGTCCTGGGCGGCCCGGGCCGCATCTCCGCGGCGCGCACCGAGGCCGAGGTCTTCACGCGCTGGGACACGCCGCGCCAGGCCCGCGAGCACCTCCCGGCCGGGCTGACGGTCGAGAGCTGGCGCGGGGTGCGCGTCTTCACGCCGTCCGCGGCGCTTTTCAGGGTGCCGGGCCTGGCGGCGGTCCTCGACCGGGCCGAGCAGTGGGCCGTCGACAGCCCGCTGGCCCGCTTCGGCGGGTTCCTCGTCGCCGTCTGCCGGAAGAACTGACGGGCCGGGAGGCGCCCGCCGGCGCCGGAAGGACACACTGGGGCACACCCGGAAGGAAAATGGAGAGAATGCTCGCGGAGCATGCAGCAAGTGGAATGGAAGGGAACGGGAAATCGCGTACTTTCTTCATCGGCCAGAGTGACCACAGGACTCTACGGCAATACTCGGCGGTGCGGGTCTGACAATCGATTTCTAGCTTAGAAAACAGGGATACTGCTCCCCAGCGCCCCCTTGTCAGCGCCCCTTTTTCCAGCGCCCCTGTCCTGTCCCTTTCGGGTAGGGCGATGATCCGCCCCGGAAAGACACTTAGGAACGTCCCCTATCCCGCCCTATCCCGCCGATCCCGCCCGCCGGCCGGCAGACCGATCTCACGAAGCACGTGAAGCGCGTGGCAGGCGCGGGACGTCTGTGGTACACTGAACGCGGATCGGGACGATGGAAGAGCCATGACGGAAGCGCGCTACGGTTCCCACGCGAGGTTCCAGATCGAGCGCAGGAAGATCTCCACGGAGTGGATCGAGCTGGCGCTGCGGGAACCGGACGAGAGGGAATCGAGAGGAGACAAGCTCTCGTTCCTGAAGCGGCTTCCCGGCCGGGCCGAGATGCTGCGGGTCGTCACCCGAGCCGACGAACCGGGCCACGTCATCACGGCGTACTTCGACAGGAGGAAACCATGCGAGTGAGGATCGACCAGGACGCGGACGCGATCTACATCGACCTCGCCGAGCGTGACATCGCGAGCAGCGAGGAGCTCGCGGACGGGATCATCGTCGACTACGACGCGCAGGGCAGGATTGTCGGCGTCGAGATCCTCGACGCGTCGCAAAAGACCGGCGACGCCGCCACCCTTCAGAACTTCAACTTCGATCTGTCTCGCGTAGCCACCGCCTGACGTCCGGACGCCATCAAAGCGAAGTTCCACGCCAGCCATCCGAGCCGCCGGGAAGCCGGGCGATCAGAAAAACTCGCAGACGATCGGGTGGTAGGAGAGCACGCCCGACTTGATGACGCGGCCGGAGGAGATCCGGGCCCGGCAGACCGGCGAGGGCGCGGGGGACGGGAAGGAGAGGCCCAGGCCGGCGGCCTCGACGAAACCGGCGCGGGCGTAGAACTCCGGGTGGCCGACGACGAACAGGGCATCCCAGTCCCGTCGCGTTCGTGTCCGCCGCTTCGCTCATGGCGGGCACGGGAAGAGCACGGGGCCGCCCCCCATGTCAACCTGCTTGGGCCTTGATTCGCGCGGTCCCTCGCTGCATGATGCCGCTCATGAGTCATCTGCCATGTCCGTTTCTCGGGGCCGAAGTCGAGATCACGGAAGAGCGGGAAAGGCACATCGCGGAGCATCACCCCGATCTGCTGCCCGAGCACCGGGGCAGAATCGCAGAGACCCTCGCCGACCCGGACCAGATCCGCAGGAGCTCGCGTTTCCGCGCGGCGAAACTGTTCTCGAAGATGTATGCTGATCCACGGGGCGGCAAGCACGTGGTTGTGGTCGTCGTCGGCGACGAGGCATCGCGGCGGCGACACTGGGTCATCACCGCGTACATGACACGCCGGCTGGCCGAAGGAGAAGTGGAATGGAAACGAGCATGACGTTCAAATACGACCGCGATGCGGACATCCTCTATGTCAACATGTGTGCGCCCTACCCGGAGCAGGCGACCGAGGAGCTCGGTGACGACGTCGTAGCGCGCCTCAACCCGACGACCGGCGCCGTAGAGAATGTGGAAGTGCTGTTCTTCTCGACCCGCCTGCTCCGCAGCGAGATCATCCAGATTCCCGTCAACGCGGACGTCCGCCTCGTCGCCAGCTGACTGGGCCGCAACCGGATTTCGAAATCTTCCCGCGAGCGGCTATAATGCGCCCCATGGCCGACGCCGCGCGGATCCTGGTTGTCGACGACGAGCGCTCGATGCGCGAGATGCTGTCGATCCTGCTGAGGCGCGCCGGGCACGAGATCACGACCGCGACCTCGGGCCAGAAGGCCAGGGCGCTGCTGGAAGGCGGCGGGCGCTTCGACCTGGTGATCACCGACCTGCTGATGGACCGCGGGGACGGCTTCGACGTGCTCGCCGCAGTCAAGGCCGTCGAGCCCTCCACCGAGGTGATCGTCATCACGGCCTTCGGCACGACCGAGTCCGCGGTGGAGGCGATGAAGCACGGGGCCTGGGACTACATCACCAAGCCGTTCGGCATCGACGAGTTCCTGATCGTCGTGCGCCAGGCCCTCGAGCGGCGGGAGCTGATCCGCGAGAACCTCGACCTTCGGGCCCGGGTGCGCGGCGAGTTCACGTTCGCCGACATCACGGGCCGCTCGAAGGCCATGCGGGACGTGATCGAGCTGTGCCGCAAGGTAGCGGACTCCACCGCCTCGATCATCGTCTCCGGCGAGTCGGGCACGGGCAAGGAGCTGATCGCCCGGGCGATCCACTTCGGCGGCCCCCGGGCCGCCCGGCCGTTCGTCGCGGTCAACTGCGGCGCGCTGCCCGAGCCGCTGATGGAGTCCGAGCTGTTCGGTCACGTCAAGGGCGCGTTCACGGGCGCCACGGAGGACAAGCCCGGCCTCTTCCTGGCGGCGGACGGCGGCACGCTGTTCCTCGACGAGGTCGGCGAGCTGCCGCTGTCGCTCCAGGTCAAGCTCCTGCGCGTGCTGCAGGAGAAGACCGTCAGGCCCGTGGGCGGCGAGGACGAGCGCGCCACGGACGTGCGGCTGGTCTCGGCGAGCAACCAGAACCTCGCGGACATGGTGGAGCGCGGCGCCTTCCGCACGGATCTCTACTACCGGTTGCAGGTGATACAGGTGAAGCTGCCCCCGCTCCGGGAGCGCCGCGAGGACATCCCGCTCCTGGCCGACTCGCTGCTTTCGCGGCTGGCCACCGAGACCGGGACCCGCGCCAAGGCGCTTTCGCCCGCGGCGCTGCGCATCCTCGTCGAGCACGACTGGCCGGGAAACGTCCGCGAGCTGTCCAACGTCCTCGAGCGCGCCGCCACCCTGGCGGACGGCGAGCGCATCGAGCCTGGGGATCTGCCCGGGGAGCTCGCCGGGACCGGGAGGCGGACCGGGAGGCGGACCGGCATCGACCTGCCCGAGGGTGGCATCGACCTGGAGGCGGCCCTCGCCTCGGTGGAAAAGAACCTCATCGAGCAGGCCCTGTCCCGGACGGCCGGCAACCGCACCGCGGCGGCGGAATTGCTCGGCGTTTCCTTCCGCTCCCTGCGCTACCGGCTGCCCAAGCTGGGCATCGACCCTGGTGAGGGAGACGATGAAAAGTGACGTTTTTCGTCACTCGCGCTGACGGGACACGGCAGAAGCGTGCACCTGAAGTGGGGCCATTCCGGGGGACAAATTTGGTTTTCCGTTTTGTTTCGGTTAGTTGAAATCCAGAACGAGCGGGGCACGGTCCTTGCTTGAAGAAAGGCCGAAGATGAAACCATCCATGAAAATCGCCCGCGGTTTCACCCTGATCGAACTCATGATCGTAGTCGCGATCCTCTCCATTCTGGCGGCGGTGGCCATCGTGGCCTACACGCGCTACACCGAGCGGGCCAAGAGCAGCGAGGCCACCAGCATACTCGCGGATGTCAGGCTCAAGCAGGAGGCCTACCGGGCGACGTTCCACCAGTTCGCCGACGTCTCCCAGGGGAAGTGGATGCCCGACGGCAGCCCAGGCTCCCAGGCCCGGAGCTGGTCGGATGGCGCCGACGCGGACCTGTACAAGCGCTGGAACCAGCTCGGCGTTCGGCCGGACCACGGCGTGTACTTCAGCTTCTACTGCGAGGCCGGGGCGCCGGGCGATGCGCCCGCGCTGTTCGCCGGCCTGGACATCGAAGATCAGAACGATTTCTGGTTCGCGGCCCGTGCCATGCAGGACTTCGACGAGGACGGCCAATGCGCCGGCTTCGAGGTCTACACCGGCAACGCGAGGATCGTTGACCTCGAGGAGGCCGACAACGTCGCCTGTCCGTAACGGAAGGAACCTCCCCGGGAGCTCAGGCTCCCGGGCGACCAAAGGAGCAAGGACATGAAGAAAGTCAAGCGCGGTTTCACCCTGATCGAGCTGATGATCGTCGTGGCGATTCTCGGCATCCTGGCCGCTGTGGCCATCCCGGCGTTCATCAACTACATGCGCCGGGCCAAGACCTCCGAGGCGACCCTCAACATCGACCGGATTTTCGAGGGTGGCGTCACCTACTTCGAAGCCGAGCACGTGCCGCGGGGAACCACGGGCACGATCCTCCAGCACTGCCTGCCCCTCGACGCCACGTGGACGCCGAGCGACGATCCGAGTTCCCAGAAGTACGATGCGGCTACCTGGGCGCCCTATTTCTCCGATCCGTCCATCAACGCTGAAGCAGTTACCTGGCAGGGCCTCGACTTCGCCATGGGCGACAACTTCTACTACAGCTACCAGTTCGACAACGTCACCGGCACCTCCGTTCCCATCACCGCTTTCGAGGAAGTCTCCTTCCGCGCCCAGGCCAAGGGCGATCTCGACGGGGACACCGTCACCTCGCTGTTCGAGCGCTCCGCCAACGTGACCTCCGAGGGCACCATGCGCGGTTCCTCGGGCATCTACAAGGACGATCCCCTCGAGTAGCTCCCGGGCCCGCCCCGACCCGCCATTCCGCCTTGCACACCGCTTCTGCTATACTGCGGACCGCATGATGGTCCGGGCCAGATTCGCGCTGCTCCTCGCCGCGCTGCTGTGTGCCATTCTCGCGGGGCGGCTGCGCGCCTCGACCCTGGCCTCGTTCGACGCCGTCGTGGACGACGAGGATCTCTACCACCTGCCGCCCTCGACCTGGATTCGGGCCTTCTCGCTGGGCTACACCGAGGCCGCGGCGGATCTCCTGTGGACCAAGGCCCTGGTCTACTTCGGCGGCCAGCGGGCCAGAACCTCGGTGACCGCCTCGGGCAAGCCGAGCCGCCTGCTCTCCCGGGCCCGCTACACCGAGCGCTACGTCTCGACGGTGATCGACCTGGATCCCCGCTTCCATCGGCCATACGTGGCGGGCAGCCGTCTGGTGCTCTACCACGACCGCAAGATCACCGAGGAGTCGGTGCGGGCGGCTCTTCGCATCCTGGAGCGGGGTGCGACCGCCTTCCCGGACGACGGCGAGATCGCCTTCGGCATCGCCTTCCTGAACTACTACGAGCTGGCGCAGCTGCTGGAGGACGAGGAGGAGCGGCGCAGGGCCCGGGAATCGGGGGCGCGGATGTTCCGGCGGGCCGCATTGCTTCCCGGCGCGCCCCCTTACGTATCGGTGCTCGGCGCGCGCCTGCTCAAGCGCGAGGGCCTCGACGATCTGGTGGTCGAGCACCTGCAGGCGATGCTGGTCCAGGAGACCGATCCCGGGATCCGCGCCTCGCTTCAGGCCCAGCTCGAGCGCGAAGCAGACGCCGCGGCCCGGCGCCACTCCGAGGCCGTCAATGCGCTCTACGAGCGCTGGCGCCGCGAGATGGGCTGGATCCCGTTCGACCTGTTCCTGCTCCTCGCCGGAGACGATGATCCCGATCCCGAGAGCCTGGTCGACCCGCTTCGGTTCGATGAGGAGAGGCTGGGGCTGCGCGACACCGGGGAGGCAATCGACGATCCATGACCGGCGACCCGCGACCGACGGAAGGACTCGCCGCGCGGCGCTCCGATGGCTCCCGCGGCCGGTTCGAGGGTCTGCCTCTCGGCCTGGCGATCCTCGCGGCCCTGGTGCCCCTGGCCGGCACCCTCGTCAACGGCCTGTTGTGGGACGACGTCTACTTCGTCGATCCGGCCACCGGCGTGGACGACATCGGGAGGCTGCCGTCCGCACTGGTCGTTCCGTTCTGGGACGGGTCGTCGTACCTGGCTTTGCGGCTCACCGACTTCTGGCGCCCGCTGACCACGGCGGCGATCCGCCTGACCGGCGCGTTGGCCGGGACGACGCCGCTGGCGTTCCACATCCTCTCGGTCCTCGCGGCCCTGGCCGCCGGCGCGGCCTTGTACCGCCTCGTGCGCCTGGTGGCGCCGCGCGGCGATTCCCGAACCGCGGCGTGGGTGGCCGTGCTGTTCGTCGCCCATCCGCTGTGCATCGAGGTGGCCCTGATGGCAGTGAATGCCGCGGATCATCTGGCGTTCGCCTTCCTGGCTCTCCAGGTCGGGTTCCTGATCCGCTGGTACCGCGAGGGTCGCGGCGCGGGCCTTCTGCTGCTCGCCGCGGGGGCCGGCCTCGCCGCCTGCGCCGGCAAGGAACTGGGCGTGCTGGCGGCCGGGGCGCCCATTGCCGCGTTCGCGTTCCTTCGAGCCGGGGGCCGACCCCTCCCCGTCCGCGTGCTGACCCGTGCCGGTCCCTGGCTGGCATCCATCGCCCCCGTGACGATCTACCTCGCCGCTCGCATCGCGGTGATCAGCGCAGCCGGTCGGGATCCCCTGAGCCTGGGCCGCTCGGACTTCTCGTTCGAGGTCGTCGTGCTCGGCGCCGGCCAGCTGCTGCGCGCCGCGTTCGTGCCCGCGGGCCACGGGCTGTTCCTCTCGGTCCCCCCGGGTGACGGCATCGGTTGGGGCGCGGCCACCGCCGCCTGGATCGGACTGTTTCTGGCGGTCGCCCTGGAAGCCAGGCGTCGGCGGAGGCCGGGGTTCGTCTCGACCGGCGTGGTGCTGGCGCTCGCCCTCGCGATCCCTTCCCTGCTGGCCGTGGACTTTTCCGAGGAGGCCTGGCGTTTTCCAGTGCGCTATTACCACCTCCCCTTGGCGGGGTTGCTGATCGCCGCCCTCCCCGCCATCGACGGGCTCGTGCGGCGCCGGCTCCAGCTCGCGCTGGGGGCGGCGGTGGTGCTCCTGGCCCTGGCGGGTTGGGTCCGGGCCGGCGAGGGCCGGGACAACGCGGCCCTGTTCGAAGCCGAGGCCGGTCACCACCCGCAATCCCTGTTCGCCCTGGTCAACCTCGCGGAGTTCCAGTGCGAGGCGCGGCGGTTCGACGCCGCCCGCCGGACCCTCGATCTCATCGACAGCCACCCCCTCTCCACGAGCGCCGAGGCGGGCTCGATGGCCCACACCACCCGCGCCAAGATCGCCATGCTCGAACGGGGCGATGCCGAGGAGGCCACCAGACACCTCGAGCAGGCCCTGGTCCTCGTCCCCGAGGATCTGGTGAACGTGCTGCTGCTGGCCGAAGCCCGCGCCAGGGCCGGCCACCCGGAGCAGGCCGTACGCGTGCTGGAAAAGGCCCTCGTCGCCCCCTGGTTCCGCGACCAGCGGGCCAGGACCATCGAGAGCCACTTGCGGCGCTACCAGGGCCAGGCGGCGCGGGTGACTCCCGGCGCGGCGGCGGAACGATGAGCCGCTTTCGCGCCCACCTCGAGCGCGTCGGCCCGCCGGCCCTGGTCGTGCTCTGCGCCTTGGCGCTCTACCTCCCGAGCATCGGCTTCCCACTCCAGTGGGATGATCAGGTCATGATCGAGCGGGAGCCCGCCCTGGGGGACATCGGCAACCTGCCGCGGGCCATCGGCTCAGACTACCTGGCGCTCGCCTCCACCCACATCGGGCCGTCACTCTACTACCGCCCCGTGAGCAGCGCCGTGCTGTTCCTGGAGCGGGCGGCCTTCGGAACCCGTCCCGAGGGCTTCCGCCTCGTACACACCGGGCTCCACCTGGCCGCGGCGCTGCTTCTGTACTGGGCGCTCCTCGCCCTGCTGCGAGAGGGAACTCCGGAGGGACGTCCGCTTCCCCGCTGGCCCGCGGCCCTGGGCGCGGCCCTGTTCGCGGCCCTACCCTACGACGTCGACGCCGTGCTGTTGCTCACGGACGTGGGCAGCCCCCTCGCCCTGGGGGCGGCGCTCGCCGCCCTCGGCCTGTTCGATCGTCATCGCAACACCGGCCGCCTGACGTGGCTGGCGGGTGCGGCGATCCTCGAGGCCGTCGCGATCCTGGCCAAGGAGACCGCGATGGTGCTGCCCGGCGTGCTCCTCGCCAGGTACCTCTTCGACCGGCGGCCCGTCCTCGACCGCCGGGCCGCGGCGGGGATCGCCGTCGCCTGCGGGATCGTGGCCGCGGGCCTGGCGGCGCGGGCCCTGGTCCTGGGCCCGGACCTCGGGATCGGCCGGGGCCTCGCCGGGGCTCTGTCATCGCTGCCGGTGGCCCTCGCGGCCGCCGCGCGCTGGACCGTGGCGCCCTACCCTCTCGGTCTGGTGGAACCCCTGGATCTCCCGGGAACCCCGCTGGCCGCAGCCGTCGGGATCGCCGTAGCGGTCCTGGCCGCGGCCGGCATCGCCTTCTCAAGGCGCAGACTGCCGGCCCTCGCTCTCGGCCTCGCGGCCTGGCTGCTCGCCGCGCTCCCGGTGTGTCTGGCGGTCTTCCGCGCCCAGGCCCTGTCCCCGCGCTGGCTCTACATGTGCGGGGCCGCGCTCGCTGTCGCCGCGACGGTGTCCCTGACCCGGCTTCGCGGCCTGGCCGTCCCGGCGCTCGCGGGCCTGCTGCTCAGCGCCGCGCTGCTGGCCGCCATCCGCGTCTCCACCTGGCGCGACGACCTCACCCTGTGGGGCGCCGAGTCCGAGCGGCATCCCGACCGGGCGGAGAACCTCGTCCACCTGGGCCTGGCCGTCGAACGGGCCGGCGATTCGGAAAGGGCCCTGGACCTGCAGCTCCGCGCCGCCGCCCTCGCCAAAGGTCGTGGGAACCGGGAGATGCTCGCCCATGCGCACCTCAACGCGGGCCGCCTGCTGGCTCGCTCCACGGCCGCCGGGCAACTCGCCCTCCGTCACTTCCTTCACGCCGCTCGGGCCAACCCCCTCGACCCCGCTCCATGGATCGGCGCCGGGGATATCCACGCCCGGGACGGAGATTGGCTCAAGGCTCTCGAGGCATTCGAGCAGGCCGTGGACCGCGCCCCCTTGGCCGTGCCCCCGCTCATCGGGCGGGCCGGCGCCCTCGCGGCCCTCGGCCGTCACGAGGCGGCGCTCGAGGATCTCGATCGCGCAGCCGGGCTGGCCACCGGCTCGCCGACGCTTCTCCAGGGCATCGCCGCCCGTCGTACCCTCGTGGAAGGGATGTGGCGGAGCGCACAACCGGCCCCGGCGGAGCGCCCGACGCCGCCATCCGGAGGCGATTCGTGAACCTCGGGAACCATGCCCGCTGGCGGCTCTCGCTCGCGGTTCTCGCTCTGCTCGTGGCGGCCGCCTATGGGAGAAGCCTCGCCCTTCCCCACCTGTGGGACGACTGCCTGCTCGTGAACCCCGGCCCGATGACCGAGAACCGTTCCGGGCTGGCGGATCTCTACCGAACCGATCTCTTCGGTCGCGGTGACGACGGGCCCGCCTCGGAGTACTTCAGGCCGATGGCGACACTCACCCACCGGCTCGAGGCCCGGCTCGGCGCGGCCGCGCCAGCGGCGGGCCACGGCCTCAACCTCGCGCTGCACATCGGGGCGACCCTGCTTATGGTGCTGCTGCTCCTGCGCCTCGGGGCCGGCAGGCTGTCCGCGCTACTTGCCGGGGCGGTGGTCGGGCTGCACCCGGTGCAGACCGAGACGGTCTACTGGATCTCGGCCCGCGCCGACATTCTCGCCGTGGTCTTCGTCCAGCTCGCGCTGGTCGTCGGGACCGGTGAGCCGCTCCGCATCAGGCGAGCGGCGGCGATGGGTACGCTGTTCCTGCTGGCGCTGCTGTCCAAGGAGACCGCCCTGGCCGCGTTTCCCCTGGTGGCCGGCGCCGGGCTCCTGGGACCGCGGTCAGCAGGCGGCGTGCGCCGCGTGCTTCCCGGACTTTGCGGCGGCGGAGCGGCCATCACCGTCTGGCTTGCCTGGCGCTCCGCGGTGGGCGTGTTCGGGTTCGGAGACGCGGGGCTCGCCACCGGCCGGGTATTGCTCGCCGACTCCCTCACCGTGCTCGGCGAGCTGGCGACGTGGATCGCGCTCCAGTTCGATCTGGCGACGCCGCGGGATCACGTCCCGTGGCCAACGGCGGGGCTGGCCGTCGTGGCCTTGGCCCTCGTCGCGACCGCGGGGCTCGCGCTTGCCGCCTGGCGCCGGGGTTGCAAGACACCGCTCGCAGCCGTCACGGCCCTGGCCTGCCACGGGTTGCTGATCGGCGCGGCGATCCGCGCCATCGGAGCCACGGGCCAGCGCTACGCCTATGCAGCCTTGTTCTACGTGGTGCTCGGCATCGCTTCGGCCGCTCCGATCGCACGGCTCCCGCTCGACGCCGACAGGAGGCGCAGGCTCAAGACGGGCACGGTGCTGGTCTTCGGGATCGCAGTGCTGCTCTGGATCCCGGCGATCTGGACCCGAGCCGGCGCCTGGGGCTCGGAGCGGGCGCTCTTCGCCGATGCCATCGCGGCCACGGGCTCGTCCGAGGCCGAGCGCCTGCTGGCCAGCCACCTGGCCCACCGCGAGGGCGACTTCGCCGGGGCCGCCGCGCTCTACCGGGAGCGGGTCGAGGCGCGCCCAGGCGACGCCCGGTCGTGGAACAACCTCGCCGCCTGCCTGATCGAGACACGTCGTTTCGAGGAAGCCCGAGAGGCCGCTTCCCGGGCGCGGGGGCTGGACCCCGGCCGCCGCTCGACCTGGCTCAACGAGGCCACGGCCCTCGCGGCCCTGGGGCGCGGCACCGAGGCCCTGGCCCTGCTCGACGCCTACCGCGAGTGGCACACCGCCCCTGGTGACCGCGGCCCGCCGTCGCTGCCGTTGGACGGGCGGTACCACCAGGTCCGCCGGCTGGTCGAGGAGTCCGTACGAGGATCGACCACCCGCCACGGCGACAAACCATAATTTCCGAGGGTAGCGCACAACCAATGGAGTGAAGTCGGGGCAATCGGGACGAGTCTTGGGAGGGGCATCCTGCGGGGGGATGCTATGCGCGCCCCGCCAATCTGGCCAAATCCGGTTGAATTCCGCTGCGTTTTGTCGTTGACTGTGCCTCCCGGTCCATTGGGGCCGGGATCGTAAGGAGGCTCACGTGGTCGACAAGCTGGCCCTCGCAAACCCCCTGTGCCACCTCCTCGACAAGGAACGGGGCGACTTCACCCGCGCCGACCTGCTGACGGTCGTGAAGAAGCGCGACATCGAGCGTTTTACGTTTCGCTACACCGGCGGCGACGGTCGGCTCAAGGAGCTGCGCCTGCCCTTCTCGAGCCTCGAACATGCCGACCGCATCCTGGGCGCGGGCGAGCGGTTGGATGGCTCGTCGCTGTTCCGGGGCTTCGTCGACACGAGCGCCTCGGACTTGTACGTGGTGCCCAACTATCGCACGGCGTTCATCAACCCCTTCGACGAGACCAGCCTGGACTTCGTCTGCCGCTTCCTCACCCGCGACGGCGCCCGCGCACCGTTCACCCCGGGCAACATCCTCTCCATCGCCCACGATCGGTTCCGGCAGCGCACGGGCATGGAGCTGTGGGCCCTCGGCGAGCTGGAGTTCTTCCTCATCAGCGAGAACCGCGGCGAACCGTACGTGCCGCCCAAGCAGGCGGGCTACCACTCCTCGTCGCCGTACTTCAAGAGCAACGCCGTGGTCGACGAGATGCTGCGGCACTTGGAGTGGACCACGGGTGCAGTCAAGTACGCCCATGCCGAGGTCGGCTTCGTCGAGTCGCTTCTGTCGGAACAGCAGCAGCTCGCCGGGTGTCGGGCAGAGCAGCACGAGATCGAGTTCCTGACGCGGCCGGTCGAGGACATGGGCGACTTCCTGTCGGTGGCCCAGTGGGTGATCCGCAACGTGGCTTTCCGACACGGGATGCTGGTGACCTTCGCCCCCAAGATCGAGGAAGGTGTGGCCGGCAATGGCCTACATATTCATATGCAATTAAAGAAAAAGGGTAAAAACATCATGACCAACAAGGACGGTCAGCTTTCTAAGGAGTCCAGAAAACTGATCGGTGGTTTATGTACCTACGCTGATTCATTAACA
>CAYZAI010000020.1:0-8386 GCA_964476305.1 uncultured Myxococcales bacterium | reverse complement strand
CTTCGCCCCCAAGATCGAGGAGGGCGTGGCCGGCAACGGCTTCCACTTCCACATGGAGCTCGTGCAAGAGGGTCACAACGTGATGACCAGCAGCGACGGCGCGCTGTCCGAGCACGCGATGAAGCTCATCGGCGGGCTGGCGACCTACGCCTCGACGCTCTCGGCCTTCGGCAACACCGTGGCCTCGGCCTACTTGCGCCTGGTGCCCCACCAGGAGGCGCCGACACGCATCTGCTGGAGCGACTCCAACCGCTCGGCCCTGATCCGCGTGCCCCTCGGCTGGGCCGCCGGCACGGATCTGGCGCGGACCGTCAACCCCGGCGAGCCCATGGGTTACGAAGACCATCGCGGCCGCCAGACCGTGGAGATCCGCTCCCCGGACGGCTCGGCCCACTGCCACCTCCTGCTGGCCGGGCTGGTGACCGCGGCCGAGTACGGGCTGACCCAGCCCGGGATGACCGACGTCGCGGAGCGGACCCGCGTCACGGGCAACATCTTCGACGACCCGGCCCTGCTCGCCCGGCTGGAGGCCCTGCCCGGGAGCTGCGTGGCGGCCAGCCGGCTGCTCGGTGAACGTCGCGAGATGTACGAGGGATTCGGCGTGTTCCCGCCCAAGGTGATCGACCACGTCTGCTCCCTGCTCGAGAAGGAGGACGACGAGCACCTCGCCGATGAGCTCTCCAAGATGCCGGCCCACGAGCGGCTGGCCGTGACCCGGCGCCTGATGCACCGGGACATCCACCGCCATTGAGACGCGTCCCGCCCAGGCGCAGCCGGATCCCGGTTCCGGTGGTCGCCGGTCTGATCCTCTGCGCGCCCGCGCTCATCGCGGGTTGCGAAGAAGGGGACGATGACGGGCAGGACGGCTGCACCTACGAGAGCTGTCGCGATCAGTGCCTTGCCGCCTACGCCGACGATCTGGAAGACTGCGGTGGGATCTGCGCGGTCGAGCCTCTGTGCCTGACCTCGGGGGAGTGCCGCTGCACGTTCTACCCCTGCCACGAACAGACCTGCCAGGAATGGTGCGTGACCAGCGAGGGTCTGGATCACGGCGGCTGCGGCGCCGTCTCGGGCAACATCCTGGCCTGCGACTGCTGGTAAGCGGGGCTCAGTCCTCAAGTGCCTGGAGCAGTTCCCCGGCCAGCGGGTCCCCGGAGAGCCAGCGGCACATCCTGAGCGCTGCCGCGGCCGACGCCGGGCAGCCCCGCTGGACCCGGGCGATGCCGGCCGCCAGCCACAGATCGCTGTCCCGCGGGTTGCCCAGAAGCTCCCCGGTGAGCAGCAGGTCCGCCTCCCGAGGCCGTCCGATCTCGATCAGTCCCACGGCCCGGGCGAGCATCGCCTTTCGCCCCCGCCCCGTCGCCTTTCGCGCTGCCACCGCGGCGACCCGCCGTCGGCCGCCGGTCGCCATGTCCTGTCGAACCCGCACCGCCGTCTGCATCCCGTTCATCATCTCGTTCCTCCCGTCCGAAGTCCCGGCGCCGGTCGCGGTCCGCGAGCGTCGGCGCTTTCCCCATTACATCGGCCGTTCGACCGAAAAGTTTCCTAAAAAAAGCCGCGGGTGGGGAAAAAAGGCCGGCGGTGACTCGCGAACCTATTCCACGGGCACGGTGCCCTGCTCCGGGTCCTTGAGGAACTGGAACGCGTCCAGGATCACCTGCGAGTCGAGGATCGCGTCCGAGGTGTCGTGGACGTGGAAGGTCACAGCGAAGCTCTCGCCCCCGTCGATGGGCCACGAGGTCTGGAGCCAGCCCGTGGACGAGCCCGTGTTCGACGAGTCCACGCCCTGGCTCGCGGCACAGGAATACCCCGTGCCGGAGATGTCCGTCGTCCAGGTGCCGTCCGGGCAGCCGCCGTACCAGCAGCACTCGCTGAGCGAGGTGTTGATGGCAACGTAGCAGTACTTCTCGCCCTCCTCGCAGGCGGTATCTCCCGCCTCACAGATGAAGTCGAAGTAGGCGTCCGGATCCCGGCAGGCCGTGAAGTTGATCACCGTGGGGTTGCCACCGTTGGTACTGCCCGCCTCGAGCACGGCGTAGAACTTGTCGTTGAACGACGACGAGATCCACTCGTCGTACTCCTCGGAGAAGAAGACGTACTTGAAGCGGAAGGCCTTGGCCTCGTCCGGCGCCTTGAGGATCAGCCGCCACTCGACCACGTCGTTGGTCTGGTAGGTCGGATCCCAGGGATCGTCCGCGCTGCAGCCCGACGCGCAGGCCGTCGTGTGGTCGGTTCCGGTGGCGACACCGCTGGCCATCAGCGCGTACGAGTCGCCCAGGCGCGGCGCCAGGTCGTTGCCGGCGTCGCCAAACTGGGGCACGGCTTCGTACGTGTCCTCGAGCGTGCAACCCGTGAGGTTGCATGGCGTGGTGTAGGATTGATCGATCACCGCGCTTTCGTCGCAGAGATCGACGGCGCAGACCATGTTCTGCAGGGTGCTGCCCGCTCCCGGACAGTTCGAGCAGTCCATCGGGATGGCCTCGACCTCGGTCCCGGTCCCGGTGTCCGTATCCCCGTCCGCATCCGCGTCTGCGTCGGTGTCAACGTCCGTGTCGGTATCGGCGTCTGCGGCACCGTCGTCGTCACTTTCGTTCACGGCCGAGCACGCCCCAGCGGCAGCCAGCGCCGCCAGGATCAGTGTCCACCGACCGACCTCCGTCCGCGCAACCTTCATCAGGATTCCTCCCGGCAGCCGCCTTGCGCGGCTGTTCTTTTTTTTCGTCTTTTTTTTCAAAAGGCAGCATCCAATAGTCATAACCGAAAGTCGGCAGCGTGGAAAACACCGATTGTGTTCCGCGTCGCCCCCTGACCACAAAGGAGTCCATCCATGAAGACCATCCGGAAGATCACCTGGGTGCTGCCGGTCCTGCTGATCGCCCTGCCCCTCGGTTGCGGCGGCGACGACGACGATGGAACCGGAACAGATGCCGACACCGACGCCGACACCGATGCCGACACCGACGCCGACACCGACGCCGACACCGATGCCGATACGGATACGGATACCGACACGGATACGGATACGGATACCGATTCCGACACCGACGCCGACACCGATGCCGACACCGATACGGACACGGACGCCGATACCGACACCGACACGGACGCCGACACCGACACGGACACCTGCACCGAGCTGTCCGAGAACTGCTGTTCCGAGGACTGCGTGTGCCAGGCCAACGGCACCCAGTGCGTCTACCCCCTGGGGCTGGGCAACCTCGGCGTGTGCAAGTCGATCACGTTGGGCGACGGGGAGTGCTGGCACCCGGAGGACTGCGGCTACGGCGAGGCCTGCGACGGCGCCACGGTCTGCCCCTGCGACACCGACTGCTTCGTCGAGGACTCGCCCGGCACCTGCATCGTCGTGGGCGGTTCCTGCTGCGAGTCGACCTCGGACGACTGCCCCGAGAGCTACTTCTGCATGGAGCTCGGCAACGAGGACACCTGCCACGCGGAGCTGGACTTCCCCTACTGCTGGGACGATGGCGACTGCACGGACGGCACCTGTGTGGGTGCCATGATCTGCTCGTGCATGGTCGACTGCATGTCCAACCCCGGCACCTGCGACTTCTCGGAATAGGCCTCTTCGGCCCCGACCGGCACCCTCACTCCTCCATGCGCTCGAACACGATGCCCCGCACGCGGCAGCCGCTGAGCACCAACGCCGTCACCCGGTCCGAGCCGTCCCGGCGGAACCGGAAGGTCATGTCCTCCAGCCGGAACAGCTCCTCGACCACCGGGCGCAGCAGCTCCCCCGGCTCTCCGGACACCTCCAGGAGCAGCCCGCCCTGGCCGAGGACGATGCCGTAGATCAGATCCAGCTCGTCGCAGCGGTAGCAGCCGACGCAGTCCGCCAGATCTTCCCGGCTCGGCTCGGCCGGCTCGATCTCCTCGAGCCGGTAGGGCCGCTCGATCTCGGCGCGCACGGTCAGGCCGAGCGACTCGCCCTCGTCCAGGAAGCGGAACTCCAGCACCGTGGGTGCGCTCAGGGCGACGAAGCGATCCGGCCCCGCCGCCTGCAGCTCGTGGGTCTCGCCCCCCAGCTCGCCCGCCACCAGTCGCCCGTCCTCGGCAGTCAGCTCCCAGATGTTGCCGGTGACCTGGTTTTGGAAGACCCCTTCCCGGCTTTCGAGCACCGAGTCCGGAAGCTCGACGAACGGCCGCTCGACCTCCGGGAGCGGCACGGCCGGCTCGGGCAGGACGCCCTCCAGCCAGGCGTCCGCCACCTGGCGAGCCAGCTGGGGTGCCGAAAGGCCCGCCAGGTTCGCCAGGCAGACGACCGCGACATCCCGCTCCGGGAACCACAGCATCTCGGCCCTGAACCCCGCGAACGATCCGGAATGGCTGACGAGCCACAACCCCCGGTAGCGGCTCACGAAGAGCCCGAAGGCGTACAGGATCGGCCGCCCGTCGTTCAGCCGGCCCGGCTCAATCAGGCGCGGGACGAAGCCGGGCGCGGCGGCACCCAGTCGATCTTCGCGCAACCCGCGGTACCAGAGGAAGAGGTCCTCGACCGTGGTGAACGCCCCTCCGTCGCCGACGATGTCCGAGGTCGACATGTCGATGCTGTAACCGCCGTCCCGGTCCCGCGCGTAGCCCTGGGCCCGGTGGCGCACGACCTCGGTGTGATCGTCGTGGAAGTGGGTCTCTACCATGTCGAGCGGGCCGAACAGGCGCTCCTCGGCCAGCTCCCGCAGCGTCAGCCCGCTGGCCCGCCTGGCGATCACCGACAGCAGGAAGTAGCCCGAGTTGCAGTAGAGGAAGCGCTCGCCGGGGTCGAAGTTCAGCCCCCGCTGCCGCGCGAGCAGGTCGATGATCTCTTCCTCGGTGACCCAGGCCCGCGGGTCCATCCCGGGCAGGTACGTGAGGGAGAGGTAGTCCCGCAGGCCCGACGTGTGGTGGATCAGATGCCGCACAGTGATCGGCGATACGTAGCCCGGGATCTCGGGGACCCAACTCCGGATGTCGCCGTCCAGGTCCACGAGGCCTCGATCCGCCAGGTCGAGGATCACCGCCGCGGTGAACTGCTTGGACGTCGATGCTATCCGGAAGACCGTGCGCGTCGTGATCGGCGCGTCGTACTCGAGGCTCGCCATGCCGGAGCCGCAGGCGAAGGCCAGCGCGCCGTGCTCGAACACGCCGACGGCGCAGCCGGGGGCATCCTTCCTGTCGAAAGGTGCCAGCAGCGCCTCGATGCTTTTCGCTGCGGTTCTCATGTTTCGACGACCACCTGGAATCGGGGGCGCCCGAGGTGATGCCGGCCGCTACTCCACAATCACCGTTCCCTGGTCCGGGTCCTTGAGGAACTCGAAGGCATCGAGAATCACCTCGGAGTCGAAAACCCCGTCCGAGGTGTCGTGGATGTGGAAGGTGACCGCGAAGATCTCGTCGCCGTCGATGGGCCACGAGGTCTGCAGCCAGCCCGTGGAGCTGCCGTAGCTCGAACCGTCCGAGGTCGTGCCGCTGCACTCGAACCCCGTGTCCGAGATATCCGTGCCCACGTCCCACGAGTAGCCGTCCGGGCAGTTGTTGTACCAGCAGCAGTCCGACAACGCCGAGTTGACGGCGATATAGCAGTAGTAGCCCCCGGGCTCGCAGCCGGGATCGCCGTCCAGGCACTGGAAGTCGAAGTAGCTCGCCGGCTCGCGGCAATCGGTGAAGTTGATCACGGTGGGGTTGCCGCCGTTCGTGCTGCCGGCCTCGAGCATCACGTAGAACTTGTCGTTGTAACTTGTACCGATGTAGTCGTCGTATTCTTCCGAGAAAAAGACGTACTTGAAGCGGAAGGCCTTTGCCTCCTCTGGCGCCTTGAGGACCATCCGCCACTCGACCACGTCGTGGATGTAGTAACTCTCGGACGACCAGGGATCGGTCATGGTGACCGAGTAGTCGTCGCAGCACAGGCTGTGGGACGTGCCCAGCGCCGTACCCGACGCCATCATCGCGTACGAGCCGTTCAGCTTTGCGCCGAGGCCGTTGGCCGCGGCGCCGAAGTGGGCCACGGCCTCGTAAGTGTCCTCGATCGTGCAGTACGAGAAGACCTGCTCGGTGCCGTAGGACTGGTCGATGACGGCGTTCTCGTCGCACAGGTCGAAGGCGCAGACCATGTTCTCGAGCGTGGATCCCTCGGCCGGGCACCCCGAGCAGTCCATCTCGATGACCTCGGCCCCGGTCGAGGTCTCGCTGTCCGTGTCCCCGTCCGCGTCGGCGTCCGTGTCCGCGTCCGTGTCCGCGTCCGTGTCCGCGTCCGTGTCCGCATCCGCACCGGCGTCGTCGTCGTCGTCGGCCTCGTTCACCGCCGAGCAACCCGCGCCCGAGTCCCACGCCAGCGCCAGAACCGTCGCCATCGTCAGCACGCCCTTGTTCCCAATCGTCATCGCTCCCCTCCGTCGGGTGGCAGCAGCAACCCGGGATTGTGACACGGATCCGGGCTGGCGGGATGAGAAAAAGACCAGCGGTCCGCCTCAGGTCTGCCGCTGGCGCTGGGCCTCGATGGCGACCAGCAGGACGATCGCCGCCACGGCCGGCGCCATGTACGCCCCCTGGTGCCAGGCCAGCCCGGTGCGAAGGCCCCACGCCAACCCGAGCGCCAGGGCCGCGTAGCCCACGGAGCAGACCCCGAGGAAGACCAGGAAGCGCAACGCCCCGTTCCAGGACGAGGTCCAGCGGTTGACCAACCGCCGCAGGTAGCGGTCGGTGAGCGCGACCGTCGCAGCGGTGAGCACGATTACGATCTCGGTCAGGTGCGCCCGGGCGAGGCCGTTCCAGTATCCCAGGGTCGAGAGTTCCGCGAGGTTCATGGCTCCTCCTGCTGGCCCGCACCGCGCGGGGCGGGCGAGTCGATTTCGTCCAGGTAGTCGGCATGGGCCGCGAGCAGCTCCGCGGCGATGGCCTGCCCGAGCTGCTGGTAGCCCTTCACGGTGAGGTGCACGCCGTCGGGCTGGGCCAGGCCGCGGGCCTGCCAGAGGTCGAAGCTCCCGGCGCCGCCCATCATCTCCCTGAGGTCGAGGAAGGCACAGCCGAGGGCCGCGGCGGTCTCCTCCTGCACCGCGATGATCCAGTCGAGCTGGGAGGTCTCGTCGTCGAGTGACCGCCCGCCACGGCGGTCCGGCGGTCCCAGCAGCAGACACGCCGCCTGCGGGGCGGCGGCCCGGAACCGCTCCACGACGCGCGCCACCTGCCGACCGTAGCTCTCGGGGTTGATGGTGCGGGAGTCCGCGTCGTTGGTGCCGTACATCGCGACGACCAGCTCCGGATTGCGCCTTGCGATCTGCTCGGCGAGGAGCTCCCCGTTCCAGCGCAGGGGCGTGTGGAAGAAGCCGCCGTTGACGCCGAGGGTGTCGTAGACGACCCCCGGGCCGTCGTTCTCGACGACGGCGCCGAACAGCCGCACCTCGCCGTTGCCGCGCACGCGGAGCTCCAGTTCGTGGGCCCCTTCATCGAGGTCGAATCGCGCGAAGCCGCTCATCGGCTGATCCGCGGCGGTGACGACCACGGCCCGGCGCCGGCCGTCCACCCGAACCTCGAATGAGCCGCCCCGGGGCTGGCGCAGGTAGTAGATCTCGAACGTGGAGGCCCGCCGACCGAAGCCGGGCTCCCGGGACGTGGTGACCCGGCTCCACGCGTGACGCCCGGAGCTTCGCACGCTGAGGCCTCCCAGGCCGTAGAGGCCGTCGATGGTGGCCGGGTCCGCACCGACCAGCACACGCTGGGTCTCCCAGTCGCCACCGGAGGCGACCACCACGTCCCGCGGCCGGTAGCTGCGCCAGGGCGTGCCCAGGAGCACGAAGCCCCGCCCGCCGTCGCCGAAGCGCTCCTGCAGACCGTGGCGGATCTCGGTGGTCAGGATGTCCGCGGCGGTGTGGGAGTCACCGTAGTGCAGCACGCGAACCAGCCCGCTGCCGGACTCCTCCACCTCGCCGAGCGCGGCGAAGAACGGGTCCAGGGGGTTGCCCTCCAAGCCCACGAGGCGCCCCGGGCGTTCCAGCGTGACGAGATCCTCCTCTCCGGCGTCGCTGCCCTCCGCATCCTGCTCCTCCGACGCGCCTTCGAGCACCGGGAACCCCGCCGCGTCCTCGTCGGACCCCGGTGCCACCACGTTCGACGAAGCCTGGCCGCGCAGCATCGGGCAGGACACGACGAGGAACCCCATGGCCACCGTCCCAACGAAAGAGAGGTCCGCCAGCAGCCGGATCGGCGTGCTGTCGTCGGCGATTGTGGCACAATGTGAGTTCATGTAGTTTATATACTACATTTCGACACACCATGGCAAGTTCCCGTCTTCGCGTGTAGCGTGACCCGAGACCCATGGGACCCGCCAAGCTCATCGCGCCGGTCGCCCTGCTCGCGGCCGGGTTGGCAACCGCCGCGCCTCCGGAAGGGAGCA
>CAYZAI010000019.1:0-23542 GCA_964476305.1 uncultured Myxococcales bacterium | reverse complement strand
TCGAGGCACGTGCCGCAGGCCAGCACGGTCACGCTCCGCTCCTCGAGGTCCCGGAGTGCCGGGACCAGGTCCGCGCCCTCCACCGCGTGCCGGACCCCGCCGTTCATCAGGATCACCGTCCGGGGCCGGGGCACCACGTCCTTCAGCGTCTTGACAAATGCGGTCATGAGCAACCGGCCGAGGTCGTCGTCGCCGTGGCCCAGGGTCACGCTGGATATCAGGACCACCACGTTCGAGCCCGGACCGCAGGTCGCTGCGGCTTCGCCAGCAGCCGATTCCGCTGTCGGCGCATGGGTGGCACCGCGCGACAGCCGCAAGCGGATCTTCCCGCCGCCCTCGTCCTCGAGACGCACCTCGCAGCCCATGTTGCGGGCCAGGCGCGCCACGTTCTCGGCCGAGCCGGTGTTGTCCACCAGCACGGTCAGCTTCGTCACCGCGGCGTCGGCCAGGGCCTTGCGCGTCTCGAGCACCGGCGCCGGGCAGCTCAGGCCCCTCGCGTCCACTGTCTTCTCGGTCATCTCGCGTCATCTCCTCTCGCGCCCGGGAAAGCTACCACTCACTTTGCCAGGCGCAAAGGGGAGACCCGCGCGAGGGCCGCGAAATCGCGATCCCGCTGCAGCACGGGCAGCCCGCTCCGGATGGCAGAGGCCGCGATCAGGCAGTCCACGAGCCCGCGGATCGTGATCCCCTTCCGGCGGCCGCGCCGGTACAGATCAACGGCCAGATCGCGGACCTCCCTCGAGCCGTCCTCCATCTCCTCGAACGCGTCCAGGATTTCACGGGCCTCGAGGAACGAGGCCTCGTTGCGGAAGCCCGCCAGGATCTCGCAGCGCACGAGGCCCGTCACCACCGCCTCGTCGTGCTCGACGAGCCGCGCCACCTCTCCGGCCAGCCGGCTGTCGCCGTGATTGAAGAACTCCACCCACGCGGATGTGTCGACGACGGTCTTCACCGCGGGTCGCCCCGCATCTCGGAGAGATCACCCTGCCAGCCTCCGCGGCCCCTGAGCTCCAGGATCCGCTGGCGCTTCAGCCGCGCCACCAGCTCCCGGAGCGAGCGATCCACGAGCTCGCGGATCGACCTGGCCCGGGACAGCTCGAGCCCCTCGGCGACCAGCCCGTCGTCGAGCACGATGTTGGTTCTCGCCATGGAAGGCCTCCTGTGTATGAATGTGCCATGACAATGTGTATTGTCAATGATGATACGTACACATCCGAGTCTAGGCCGTCGAGGGGCGAGACGGGATCGAGATCGGTCGGGGATGTCCTCGAACACGTGGCGGAAGGACGTCGGTCATCGGCGGATGTTCCGGAACGTCCCCGGTGCGTTGTCCGCGCGCCGCTCCCGGAGTATTCCCGAAACACTCCTCACTTGACGCGCACGCATCTGGACGATTAGCTTCTCACCGATGATCCTCCGCACGACGATCCCGGCGCTGCTGGCGCTGACCCTCGCGCTGCCGGCCGCGGCCCAGGAGGTCGTGGGCGTGGCGCCCGTGCGCTACCGCCTGGTGGGGGACGACGAGCCCGCGCCGCAGAAGGCGCGGATGGTCGAGGAGCAGGTGGCCGCGGGCATCGGCGAGGCCGGCCGGACGCCGCGGCGCACGGACGTGCCCGAGGGCGCGCTCGTGGTCGAGGTCGCGGTCGAGGAGTCCGGGGCGCTGTACGAGTTCGAGGTCGGGATCGCCGGAGACGAGGCCGAGAAGGGCCGGTTCACCGGGCCCTTCGCCGGGATGCTCGAGGAGGTCCGCAAGTCGGTGCGCCGGCTGGTCGAAGCGCACGGCGCGGCGTCCGCGCCAACGCCCGCCGCGGAGGCGCCCGCGGAGGCGCCTGCGGAGCCCGCAGCCGAGCCCCCGGCGGAACCGCCCGCCCCGCAGCCCGAGGAGCCCGCGACCGAGCGCAACCCGCTGTGGATCGGCTCGGTGGTGCTCACCGCGGCCGGCGGCGCCGCGCTGATCGCCGGGGTGATCCTGTTCCTCGTCGACGACCCCTGCGTCGACGAAACCGAGTTCGGCTGCCGGGAGTACTTCGACACCGCGGCGCCGGCCATCCCCCTGGCCGGCATTGGGGGCATCGCCGCAGGGGTCGGCATCGCCGGGCTGATCGTCCTCGAGCCCGAAAGGCCGGCCGAGGCCGCGGCGGAGCCGGATTCCGGCGGGCCGACCGTCTCCGCTGGCCTCGTCCCGCGCCGCCGTGGTGCACGGCTTGGACTTTCGGTGGCTTTCTAGGAAGGGCGGGCGTGGATGAAACGCATTCTGGTGGTGGACGACGAGGAATCGATCCGGGTCGCGCTGGAGGCCCTGCTCTCCCGCCACGGCTACCTCGTCACGACCGCCAAGGACGGCGCCAAGGCCCTCGAGGTCATGGCCGCCGGCGAGATCGACGTGGCATTCGTCGACGTGCGCATGCCCGGCATGGACGGCATCGACCTGGCCCGGGAAATCCTCGAACGCGAGATTCCCACCACGGTGATCGTGATGTCCGCCTACGGCTCGGTGGACGACGCGATCCAGGCGATGAACGCAGGCGCCTACGACTATATCACCAAGCCTTTCAAGACCGACGAGGTGATCCTGACCCTGGCCAAGGCCGAGGAGCGCGAAGCCTTGCGCCGCGAGAACGCGCGCCTCAAGGCCGAGATGGTGGAGCGCCACGAGTTCCGCGGGATAGTCGCACGCTCCCCGGCCATGGACGCGGTCTTCCGGATGATCGCCAAGGTCGCCGAGGTGCGCTCCACGGTCCTGATCACCGGCGAGTCGGGCACGGGCAAGGAGCTGGTGGCCCGGGCGATCCACGACTCGTCGCCGCGAGCCAAGGGGCCCTTCGTCGCCGTCAACTGCGGCGCGATCCCCGAGAACCTGCTCGAATCCGAGCTTTTCGGTCACAAGCGGGGCGCGTTCACAGACGCCCACACCGACAAGCGCGGCATGTTCGAGGAGGCCACGGAAGGCACGCTGCTGCTCGACGAGATCGGCGATCTGCCGCTCCAGCTCCAGGTCAAGCTGCTGCGCGCCCTGCAGGAGGGGATCGTCCGGCGGCTCGGGGACACGAAGGACACGTCGGTGGACGTGCGCCTGATCGCGGCCACAAACCGCGATCTGGCCGAGGCCGTACGGGACGGGGGCTTCCGCGAGGACCTGTTCTACCGGCTCAACGTGTTGCCGATCCACGTGCCGCCCCTGCGCGAGCGGCCCGAGGACATCCCGCTGCTCGTCGAGCACTTCATCACCCGCGTCAACCAGCGCCTGCACAGCGCGATCACCGGCGTGACGCGGGAGGCCGAGAAGCTGCTGCTGTGCTACCCGTGGCCCGGCAACGTGCGCGAGCTCGAGAACGTCGTGGAGCGGGCGATGGTGCTGACCGACGGCGGCGCGATCACGCCCGAAGATCTCCCGGACAAGGTCCGCGAGCCCAGCGACCCGGTGAAGCAGGCCCTGGCCAGCGGCGAGCTGTCGATCAAGAAGACCGTACGCGCCATCGAGCAGGAATTGATCCGCCGCGCCCTGCAGCGCACCCGTGGCAATCGCACGGCCGCGGCCAAGCTGCTCGAGATCAGCCACCGGGCCCTGCTGTACAAGATCAAGGACTACGGCGTCGGCTGATCAGATCCCGGCGAGCACCTCGTCCAGCCCCTTCTCGTACGCCAGGATCCACTCGTCGACGGTGTTCTGGTCCACCATCACGCGACCCATCGCGCCGAGGGTCTTTTCCCCGACCACGTCCTTGCGGCCGTGAAACAGCCGCCGCCCCTGGTTGTCCCAGATCGACAGGACGTTCTTGGTCAGCGGCTTGGAGGTGGGGACGAAGCCGCCCGTGGCGATGGTCCACTCCGAGTAGACGACCGCCAGCGCGTCCGCGCCCAGCGCCGCGCCGAGCGCGACGGCCTTTTCCGGCGGGAGGTTGGCGCGCACGAGATCGCCGCGGTTCTCGACGAAGTGCGGCATCTGCCGGCCGACAAAAGGCGTGCGCCCCTCGAAGACGCGACCGATGGACGCGGCGTGGTAGGCGTCCATCGCCAGGAACTCGGCGGCGGGGAGCACGGTCCAGCTCCCGGCGAACCGACCCTCGGCGAACGCGAGCATCCCGTTCATCTTCTCCTGGATCAGGCCGGCGACGTCGGACGAGCTCGTCCACTGCAGGCTGCCGCCGTAATCGGTCACCGACAGGGAGACCACGGCGATGCTCGCCTTCCTCGCCTTGAGCGCGTCCAGCTCCGCGGTCATGTTGCCGCCGCCCCGGCCCCCGCACGCGCCGCACGCGAGAACCAGCAACGAGAGAATCCATGCAGGCTTCCATCTCACGGTGTTCATCGCTTTCCTCCTCTTTCCCTTCTTTCGTGCGACGGGGCCAACTTAGCACCGAGGGGGGGAAGTCACCAGCACTCCGGTGAAGACACCGCTGTGGAAACGGCCGGCGAAGCTTGACACCTCGGCGGGCGCGGGAAATAAGCCAGTCGATGAAGCTGCTGCTCGACCAGCCCGGGCACCGGGCCTTCCTGCTGGGCGCGCTCCTGGCCGCGCTCCTCTTTTGTGCTTGCGAGCGGGTGGAGGGCTGCTCCCAGGAGGCGGTGAACGACTGCTTCGCCGAGTTCGACTGCACCGGTTCCGAGACCTGTGTGCTCACGGTCGCCGAGATGAACGCCCTGTGCGATTGCCTCGGAGACCTGCACTGCGAGAACGAATGGTACCACGAACTCTGCGACGACGCGCCCTACTCCCCCGACGCCGGCTGTCCGATGTGTGAGGAGTGATTCCGCGCCGGACGCGCCTTTCGGCCCCGAAACGCACCGTTGCTCACGACTCCGAATCATGGAAGACCACAGCCCGGAGGGCTTGGCCCGAGGCCATCGTTGCCGCGAGTTTCCAACCCGCGGGAGAGAGCCGGCTGCTCCGCCGAAGCTTGACACCCCGTGAACCGCGGGGAATAAGCCAATCGATGAAGCTGCTGCTCGATCGGCCCGGGCACCGGGCCTTCCTGCTGGGCAACGAGGCCATCGTCCGCGGCGCGCTCGAGGCGGGCCTCGAGGTGGCCACGGGCTACCCCGGGACCCCGTCCACCGAGGTCGCGGACAACCTCTTCTCCATCTCGCGGGGGACAGACCTGTCCTTCGAGTATTCCGTGAACGAGAAGGTCGCCCTCGAGGTCGCCATCGGCGCCGCGGACATGGGGATGCGGGTGCTTTGCACGATGAAGGACGCCGGGCTCAACGTCGCGGCGGATCCGCTCAGCTCGGTTGCCACCATCGGCGTCGAGGGCGCCCTGGTCGTGCTCACCGCGGGCGAACCATCGATGCACTCGAGCCTGAACGAGCTGGACGCGCGGCTCTACGCCAAGCTCATGCTGCTGCCGATGCTCGAGCCGTCGAGCCCGGCCGAGGCCCTCCGCGTGACCCGCGCGGCGTTCTCCCTGAGCCACGAGCTGCGCCTGCCCGTGCTGCTGCGCACGACGACCCGCGTCAACCACAGCCGCGGGGTGTGCACCTTCGGCGAGCTGCTGCCCCGGCGGTTCGAGGGCCGCTTCGTCAAGGACATCCGGCGCTGGGCCCCGGTACCGGTCTTCGCCCGCAGCCTGCGGGTCAAGCAGCTCGAGCACCTGCCCGTGCGACTGGCCGCGATGCGGGCCCTCGGTCTCGATTTCGTCGAGGGCGAGGGAGAAATCGGCATCGTCGCCTCCGGTGTCTCGTATCGCTACGTCCGGGAGGTCCTCGACGAGCTGGGCGTGGCGGACCGGGTGCGGGTCGGCAAGATCACCTCGCACTTCCCGTTCCCGCGCTACGTCGTCGAGGATCTTGCCGAGACCTGCCGCGAGCTGCTGGTTGTCGAGGAGGGCGAGCCCTACGTGGAGACCGAGGTCCGCGCCCTGCTCCACGAGCTCGGGTCAACGGTGCCCGTCCGCGGCAAGGGCGAGGGCTGGATCCCGCGCCACTCCGAGCTCAGCCCGGACCGCATCCGGCCCGTGGTCGCCCGCTTCTCCGGCGTGGAGGCTCCGGCGCGGACCGTAGCCGTGGTGCCGCCCCTGCCGCCCAGGCCGCCGATGCTCTGCGCGGGGTGCACCCACCGCACCAGCTACTACGCGGTCAAGAGCGTGGCCGACGCCGACCCCGACACGATCTTCGTCTCGGATATCGGCTGCTACACCCTGGGCCTGATGCCGCCGCTGAACGCGGCCGACACGTTCGTCTGCATGGGCTCGAGCCCGGCCCAGTCGAGCGGCATGGGGATCCGCAATACCCAGCGGCGGGTGGCGTTCATCGGCGACGCGACCTTCTTCCACAGCGGCATGACCGGGCTGGTCAACGCGGTGCACAACCGCCACGACCTGCTGCTGGTGATCCTCGACAACTCGACGACGGCCATGACCGGCCACCAGCCCCACCCGGCCAGCGAGATCGACCCGGCTCTGATGCGCGGCGTCGACATCGAGCGGGTGGTTCACGGCCTGGGGGTGGACGATCTGCGGGTGGTGGATCCGGCGGATCTCGACACCACCATCCGAGAGATCCGCGATGCCTTCGGCCGGACCGGGGTGCGGGTGATCATCAGCCGTGCGCCCTGCCCCCTGTTCGCCAGGCGCCTGACCGGACCGCCGCGGGAGCCCCTGGTCTACGAGGTGGACCAGGAGCGTTGTCGGATGTGCGGCCATCACCTGGACCACGAACCCTGCGGCGTGCCGGCCGACAAGATCGACCAGATCCTGCGCGCCAGGACAAAGATCCTGGCCGCGGGCCTCGGACCCATGGACTACCCGGCCCCGGGCCGGGCCCGCAAGCCCGTGTCGCCGCCGTGCACCTTCGCCTGCCCGGCCAACGTCTGCGCGTTCGGCTACATGTCCCTGGCCCGGGCGGGGCGCTTCGACCAGGCCCTGGCCCTGATCCGCGAGTCCGTGCCACTGCCCGGCGTGCTGGGCCACGTCTGCCATCACCCCTGCGAAACCGCCTGTGTCCGCCGGGACTACGACGACGCGATATCGATCAACGGCGTCAAGCGTTTCCTGGCCGGGCGCGAGACCGATGCCCGGCGCGAGGGGTACTTCTCGGCATTGGCCGAGCGCTGCCGAGAGCGGGACACGGGCCGGAAGGTGGCGGTGGTGGGCGCTGGCCCGGCGGGTCTGGCCGCGGCGTGGGAGCTTCGCCTGGGCGGCCATGGGGTGACCGTGTTCGAGCGCGAGCAGCGCGCCGGCGGTCTGCTGCGTTCGGGAATTCCCCCTTACCGCCTGCCGCGCGAGGTCCTCGACCGCGAGATCGATGCTCTGCTCTCCCTGGGTATCGAGCTTCGCGTCGGCCGGGCCCTGGGCCGCGACTTCACGGTGGACAGCCTCCTCGTGGAGCGAGGCTTCGACGCGGTCTGCCTGGCGGTCGGTGCCCACCAGGGCTCGAGGCTCGCGGTGCCCGGTGAGGAGGCCGAGGGGGTCGAGGAGGCCCTGTGGTTCCTGCGCCGTGTGTTCGTG
This sequence comes from uncultured Myxococcales bacterium, assembly GCA_964476305.1. Taxonomy (GTDB): domain Bacteria; phylum Myxococcota_A; class Polyangia; order JAAYKL01; family JAAYKL01; genus CAYZAI01. The sequence goes on along the minus strand of CAYZAI010000019.1, from coordinate 16,097 downwards.
GATGGCGACCGGACCGTCGGGCGCCAGGTGCTGGTGGTGGGCGGCGGCGACGCGGCCGTCGACGCGGCCCGCACGGCACTCCGGCTGGGCGCGCGGCAGGTGCGCATCGCCTACCGGCGCACAATCGACGAGATGCCCGCCTCCCGCGAGGAACTGGACGAGGCCCGGGCCGAAGGGATCGATATCGTCTGCCAGTCCGTGCCCGTGGGTTTCGAGAAGGAAGGCGCCCGGGTACGCGCGGCGCGGCTCGTTCGCACCGAGCCGGGAGAGCCGGACGCCTCGGGCCGGCGGTTCCCGGTGCCCGTGCCGGGTTCCGAGACCAGCGAGATCGCGGACCATGTGATCGTGGCCATCGGTCAGGCGGTAGATCAGGACCTCTTCTCGGGGGACCCGGCGCTCGGCCGCGATCGCCGGGAGCTGCTGCCCGCCGATCCGCGGACCGGGGCCACGGACGATCCCCGGATCTTCGCCGCCGGCGACATGACGGGGCGCGGCTGGACCGTGATCGACGCCATCGCCCAGGGACGGCTGGCGGCCCGGGGCATCGACCGCGCCCTTCGCGGCGAGACCGCGGCCGCTGCCTTGGAGCTGCACCGCTCCGGGGAGCTGGACGAGGCGCGGCGCTATCACCCGCCGGCGGTGGATCCGGCGCCGCGACGGACAGCGGCCGGGCTCGACGTCGCGACGCGGGCCACGGGCTTCGACCTCGTGGCGGGCTCGCTCTCCCAGGAGCAGGTGCTGGAGGAGGCCGAACGCTGCCTGAGCTGCGGCCAGTGCGCCCGCTGCAACAACTGCATCGACAACTTCGGCTGCCCGGCGATCTTCCAGTGGGACGGACGGGTCTACATCGACGAGGTCCTGTGCGTGGGCTGCGGGGTCTGCGCCCAACTCTGTCCCAACGACGCCATCGTACCGAAGCGGGCGAAGGCGAGTGCCAGATGACGAAGATCGACATCGTGGTGACCGGGGTCGGCGGACAGGGAAGCCTGAGCGCCTCCACGTTCCTCGGCGAGGCCGCGGCCCGGGCCGGGCTCGAGGTCGTGGCAGGCGAGATACACGGCATGTCCCAGCGCGGCGGCATCGTCACGTCCACCGTGCGCATCGGCCGGCTCTGCGGCCCCATCGTCTCCCTCGGCGACGCGGAAGTGTTGCTCGGCTTCGAGCCGGTGGAGACCTGGCGTGCCCTGGACGCGGCATCGAAGAAGACGCTGGTGGTCACCAACACCCGGCCCATCGTGCCCCCGAACGTGTCGACGAGGGGCGATCCCTACCCGGATCCCGAGGCCGTGGTGGACGAAATCCGCAAGGTCGCAAGGAAGGTGATCGCCTTCGACGCCTCTGCCGTGGCCGTCGAGGTGGGCAACCCCCAGGCGCTGAACGCGGTGCTGCTCGGCGTGCTCGCCGGCACGGGCGCGCTGCCCTATGACGACCGGCTGCTGCTCGACGTGATCATCGAGAACGTGCCCGAGCGGACCTTCGACACCAACCGAAACGCCTTCGCGCGCGGCCTCGACATCGGCCGCTCGCACGGGAGCTGAGCGGCACCGGCGACCCCCTGGCCAGCGGGCCCGGGGTGTGGTAGACACTCGGCTCCCGTCAAGGCCGGCGAGTCGCGCACGAGGCGCGCCGGAGCACGAAGGACCCATGTTCGAAACGCTGCAGAAGGGTTTCCGCAAGGCTCGCCAGCGCCTCTCCGGAGAGGCCGAGATCGACGAGACGGTCATCGACGCCACCCTGCGCGACATCCGCCTGTCCCTGCTCGAGGCGGACGTCGATCTCTCGCTGACCAAGGGCTTCCTCGACCGGGTGAAGAGCAAGGCCCTCGGCGAGGTGGTCCAGCTCGCGGCCAAGGGCAAGTCGAAGAAGGTCCGCATCACACCCGCGGATGCCTTCATCAAGATCTGCCAGGACGAGCTGACGGCGATGATGGGTCCGGTGGATACCGCCCTGTCCATGGCCCCCAAGGGCGTGCCCACCGGTGTGATGATGGTGGGCCTGAACGGCGTGGGCAAGACCACCACCACGGCCAAGCTCGCCCGCTTCCTCGAGAAAAAGGGGCACAAGCCGCTGCTGGTGGCCGCGGACGTCTATCGCCCGGCAGCCATCGATCAGCTCGAGGTGCTCGCACAGCGCCTGGGCCTGCCCATCCACGTCGATCGCGAAAGCCGGGACCCGGTGAAGATCTGCGAGGAGGCCATGCGCGAGGCGCGTCGCCAGCGGCGGGACATCGTGCTCTTCGACACCGCCGGCCGCCAGACGGTCGACGAGGCCCTGATGCAGGAGCTGTTCGACATCAAGAAGACCGTCAAGCCGAAGAACATCTTCCTGGTGGCGGACGCGATGATCGGCCAGGACGCGGTCAAGACAGCGGGTGAGTTCCACCAGCGCCTGGACCTGTCCGGCGTGATCCTGACCAAGCTCGACGGCGACGCCCGCGGCGGCGCGGCGATTTCGATCAAGGAAGCCACCGGCGCGCCGATCAAGTTCCTCGGCATCGGTGAGGGTCTCGACAAGCTCGAGGAGTTCCGCCCCGAGGGTCTGGCCACGCGGATCCTCGGGATGGGCGACGTCGTGGGGCTGGTCAAGGACTTCGAGCAGGTGGTGGACGGCGAGAAGGCGGAGCGCGACGCCCGCCGGATGCTGCGCGGCCAGTTCACGATGTTCGATTTCCTCGAGCAGATCCGGGCGATCAAGAAGATGGGCTCCCTGGGCGAGCTCATGGAGAAACTGCCGTTCTTCGCCGACGGCATGCCGGACGGGCTGAACGTCGATGACAAGGAGCTGGTCAAGATCGAGGCCATCATCCAGTCGATGACCAAGCGCGAGCGCATCGACGTCGCGCTCTTCAACCAGCCCGGGAGGGTGGAGCGCGTGGCCCGCGGCTCGGGCCGCGATGTCAAGGAGGTCCGCTCCCTGCTCGAGCGCTTCCAGGGGGTCCGGTCGATGATGGGCAACATCGGGCAGCAGGCCGGCCTGCTGGCCAAGGTCCCGGGCATGCGCCAGCTGGCCATGGCCCGCAAGCTGAAGGGCGCCATGGGCGGGGGCATGCCCGGCGCTCCCGGGATGCCCGGGGTTCCCGGCCTTCCGGGCCTGCCCGGGAACCTGATGGGGGGCCTGGCGGACGAGATGCTCGCCGCGGCCGTGGCGGACCGCTCGGGCAAGCGCAAGGTCCAGTCCGCCTCGGCCAAGGCCAAGAACAAGGAAAAGCGCAAGGACCAACGCAAGGCGCGCCGACGGAGGCGCTGAGCCGGGGCAGGGGGCGGGACCAGATGATCCGCAGGATTGCCGTCGCCATCGCTCTGTTCCTCGGGTGTCACGGGTGTGTCGAGCGAGCAGCCTACGCGACCACCGACGAGAGCGACCAGGTGGCGGGTCTGTTCCTGGCCGCACCGCCCGGGAAACCCGGCAAGCGGCTCGATGTGAACTTCGGCTCGGTGACGCTGCTCGGCTACGATGTCGACGGCCAGACAGTCGAACCCGGCGGCGAGGCGAACGTGACCTGGTACTGGCGCTGCGACGAGGCTCCGGGCCCGGGCTGGAGGCTGTTCACCCACCTCGTCGATGCAGAGGGGCGGTCGCGGCTCAACCAGGACGGGGTCGGGCCTCTGCGCTCGCACTTCCAACCCGAACACTGGCGACCGGGCCTGATCCTGAAGGACCCCCAGGCGATCCGGATCCCGCGGGGCTGGGGCTCGGCCGTCGTCGAGGTGCGGGTCGGCCTGTGGCGCGGCGAGGAACGGATGCGGATCGTTTCCGGGAACGCCGAGGGTGACCGGGCGCGGGGCCCGAGGCTGGCGGTCGCCGCGGGAAGGTCTGCCCCGCTGGAAATCCCGTGGACTGCAACGCCGCCGGTCCTGGACGGCGCCTTCGGGGACGAGGCTGCCTGGCAAGGAGCCGCGGTGCTCGAGCCGTTCCAGGACACCATGACCGGCACTCCGGCCCACCGACCCACCGAGGTGCGCCTGCTGTGGGATGCGGGTCACCTCCACGTCGCCATGGCCGCGGCGGACGAGCGCCTGCAGAGCCGCTATGTCGCCCACGACGACGAGCTGTGGCACGAGGACGCCTTCGAGATCTTCCTCGACCCGGGCGGGGACCGGCGGGACTACTACGAGATCCAAGTCAGCCCGGCCGGCGTCGTGTTCGACTCGTACCTCCCGGCCTACCGCAAGAACCGCAACGCCTGGTCGAGCTCGGTCCGTTCCGCCGTGGCCCTGCAGGGGACCCTCGGCGACGACGGCGACGAGGACCGCGGCTGGAGCGCTGAGCTCTCCATCCCGTTCTCGTCGATGGACCGGGGGGGGGGCACACCGCCTTCCGTGGGAGATGTCTGGAAGGTCAATTTCTTCAGGATAGACCTGACCCGGAAGGGCAAGCGGTACTCGGCCTGGTCGCCGCCCCTGCGCGGCGACTTCCACGCCCTGGATCGGTTCGGCCCGGTGCGGTTCGCCGGGCCCCCGGTCGGAGCGGGACAAAGCGAGGAACAGGTGGATTGATGCGTCGAACAGCGATTGCGACGGCCCTGGCCCTGGTTTCTGCCATCGCCTGGGCCCCGGCCCTCAGGGCCGACGAAGGGACGGAGGATCCGGCCGGGAAGAAGGCTGAGGCCCGGCGGCACTTCGAGCAAGGGACCCTGCGCTTCGACGAAGGGCGCTTCCAGGAGGCCGTCGATCACTTCGAGGCCGCCTACGAGATCACCGGCGCTCCGGAGATCCTTTACAACATCGGCCGCTGCCACGAGGAGCTCGGCCACGTCCGGACCGCGGCGACCTACTACGAGCGGTACCTCGACCAGCAGCCGGACGCCGCGGATGCAGCGGAGGCGCGCGAGCGGATCGAGCAGCTGAGGCCCGACGGGGAGGGAGGGGAAGGGGCACCGGCGAAGGGCGAGCCGACCGGGGACGAGAAGGGCGCCCCGGCCGCCCTCGGCGGAGTCATGCTCGGAGTCACCCTGGGCGCGACCTTCCCGGTCACGGGCGAGTGGGACCGTGTGATGGTGCCCTTCGCCCTTGTGCTACACCTGCCACTTCTGGATTGGCTGTACCTGACCGGATCCGTGGGGTATGGAGGCTTCGCCGGCGAGGAGCCCAAGGTTTCCACGGGTTACCCCACCAACGCCGTGGATCTGGTGGTGGGGATGACCGGTTTCAAGCCCTTGAGCGATCTCTTCTCCCTCTTCGGCACCCTGGGAGTGGGCACCGTGTTCCTGCTGCGTGACCGGCACAAGACCGCCATCTGGCTCGATCCGAGGCTCGCCGTCGGTCTGGCGATCCATTTTTTCGGCGCCTGGAGCGCCACGGTGGAGGCCACCGGCAGCTACGGGCCGGTCTTCGTTCCCAAGCAGACCAACTTCGACCCCTGGTCTGATCCCCCGAGCCCGACCGCGGACGTCGGCGGCCGGCTCGGGATCTTCTACGCGTTCTGATGGATGCGGCAGGCTGCCAGGGGAGCGTCGCGGGCGGCGAGCGGGTCTTCATCGGCCTGGGAAGCAACATGGGGGACCGCGCCGGGCAGATCGCCCGTGCGCTGGACTGGCTCGGCGTCCACCCGGACATGACCCTCGTCGCGGCCACGGAGTGCATCGAGACCGAACCCTGGGGCGTGACCGACCAGCCAAGGTTCCTGAACGCCGTTTCCGAGATCCGCACGTTGCTCGGGCCCGAGGCGTTGCTCGCCGAGTTGCTGAAGGCGGAGATCATCCTCGGCCGAACGAGGGAAGGCCGCCGGCCCTGGGGACCTCGGGAAATCGATTTGGACATCCTCGTGTACGGCGAGCGAGCCGTGGAGAGCCCGGACTTGGTGATCCCGCACCCGCGACTCCTGGAAAGGCCTTTCGTCCTGGTCCAGCTCCTGGAACTGGCCCCGAACCTCCGACACCCGATCCTCGGTCTGCCACTATCGAGCTTATGAATGTGATTTCAATAAGATGAATTGAGATAGGCCGGAACGTGAGCCGCCCGGAATCGACCAGCAGTATTTCAATATTGAAAGTCAGCTTTCACATATATTGAAAATAGAAAAAAAATGACCGATAGATGTTTATCGAGTTGTAGTCGATGCTCTCCATGGTATACGCATTGTCGGGCAAGGGACGAAACCGGAGAGATTGGATTCGCCCTGCTTCAACGGGAGGGAACCAATGAACACGGCAGCCGAAAGCGCCAACGATCCCATCGACCGAATCGAGGAACTGGCCCAGGACCTGATGCGGCGGCTCGACCTGCTTGGCGGTAGCAAGGTCCACGAGGACATCTCCTACGGACAGTACAAGGTCATTTCCGTGATCCACCACCAGGGTCCGATTTCGGTGGGCAACCTCGGTCGCCTCGTGGGCTCGGCCCAGAGCACGACCTCCGAGATGGTGGCGCGCCTGACCAAGGCCGGCCTGGTGAACAAGGTCCGCGGCCCCTACGACGGGCGGGTCGTGATGGTGGAGCTGACCGACCAGGGCCGCCAGCTCATGCGCCGGCGTCGCAAGCGCGTGCGCGAGGGTTATCACGCGATGTTCGAGAAGCTCGGGCCGTTGGATCGCGACGGGTTCGTGACCTCGATCAAGAGCCTGCTCGATGTCCTGGTCAAGGTCACCGACTAGGGTTTTGACCGTCCTCATCCGTTTCCGGATGACGCCTTGACACCCTTACCCCCCGCGGGATAGACCGCCTTCGCTGGCGGCCTTCCGCTTCGCCACTGCCGACCGTTCTCGGTCCCAACAAAGGAGCTGTCGCGTGCCATCGACCGTCAAGACTCTCAGTCCCGTGCTGTGCGAGCTTCGGATCACGGTTCCCGCCGCCAGGGTCGACGAGGTCGTGGAGAAGGCCATCGGCAGGCTGGCCCGCGAGACGAAGCTGGCGGGGTTCCGCCGCGGCAAGGTGCCCCGGGCCGTGATCCAGCGGATGTTCGGCAAGGCCCTGCTGGCCGACCTTCGCGGCGAGCTGGTGGCCGGCGCCTACGTGGACGCCCTCGAGGAGCACGGAATCGAGCCCGTGGCCGAGCCCGAGATCGAGGTCGAGCGTTTCGGCGAGCTGACCCGGGGTCAGGACTTCGAGTTCACCATCGAGGTGCCCATCGCCCCGCGCCTCGAGCAGGTGAGCTTCGAAGGCATCGAGGTCGCGCGCCGCCCGGTCGAGGTGCCGGCCGACCTGGTCGACCGACAATTGGCCGATATCCGGTCGCGGCTGGCCACGGCGGTGGACCTGGACGAGCCCCGGCCTGCCAGCACCGGGGACCTGGTGAGCGTAGAGCTGGAGCGTCGGATCGCTGGCGAGTGGAAGAAGTCCGAGCCACCCGTCGATCAGCTGGTCCTGGAGCCCGGCGAAATTCGCGAGGAGTTCATCGCGGCGCTGACCGGCACGATCCCGGGGGACGAACGCGAGATCGAGCTGCCCGCGCCGGACGAAGGGGCCGAGGGCCTGAAGTTCCGGGCCCGGGTCATCGGCGTCCAGGAGCGGCGGCTGCCAGATCTGGACGACGAGCTCGCCAAGGACGCCAGCGAGTTCGAGACCCTGGCCGAGCTGCGCGCCGACATCGAGCGGCAGGCTCGGGAGGCCAAGGAGACCGAGGAACGGAAGCGCCTGAGGCACGACCTGTTCGACGCCCTGCGCCAGGCCAACCCGATGGATCTGCCCGAGACCCTGGTCCGGCGACAGACCCGGGCCGTGCAGGACAACCTCCGGGGGATGCTGGGCCTCGATTCCGGGGAGCAGGAGGGCGACGAGGCGGGGCACGCCGTCCGGGAAGCGGTGCTCGCCGGCGCCGAGAAGACCGCCCGCGAGATCGTGCACCAGCACTTCCTCCTCCGCGAGCTGGCGCGACTGCACGAGCTCGAGACCACGGACGCCGACGTCGAGGCGGAGATCGAGCACATCGCCGCCCGCAGCGGGATGCCGGTGCCCAGGCTGCGCGCCGAGCTGGCCAAGGACGACCGGCGGCACGAACTCGCGGCCCGCCTGCTGGAGGACAAGGTTTTTGATTTCGCCCTGGCCCGGGTTAAAGTGGTCGAAACGGTTGCGCCGCCGGACGATGATACCGGCGGAAAGGACTGACGCCATGACCTTCATCCCCTACCCCAGCGTCGTCGAGCAGACACACAGGGGCGAGCGGAGCTGGGACATCTTCTCCCGGCTGCTCAAGGACCGCATCGTGTTCCTGGGCACGCCGATCAACGACGAGGTGGCGAACATCGTCGTCGCCCAGATGCTCTACCTGGAATCGGACGATCCCGAGAAGGAGGTGATGATCTACATCAACTCCCCTGGTGGCGGGGTCAATGCCGGGCTGGCGATCTACGACACGATGCGCTACGTGCGCTGCCCGGTGGCCACGGTCTGTGTGGGCCAGGCGGCGTCGATGGGGGCGCTGCTGCTGGCCGCGGGCGACAAGGGTCGCCGGATGGCGCTGCCCAACAGCCGGGTGCTGATCCACCAGCCGCTGGGCGGTGTGCAGGGCCAGGCCTCGGACATCGAGATCCACGCCAAGGAGATCCTGCGGCTCAAGGAGCGGCTGACCGGGATCCTGGTCGAGCACACCGGCCAGCCGGCCGAGCGGGTCAAGCACGACTCGGACCGCGACTTCATCATGACCGCCGACGAGGCGAAGGACTACGGCCTGGTCGACGAGGTGTTCACCCATCGAGGCGATCCCGGGCAATGAACGGCCAATGTCTTGCGGCCCGGCGAGGCCCGTCTATAATTGAACCGGTGGCGGGGCGGATGCGAGGTGAACGGTGACCCGAGGACGAGGCGGCGATCGACCGACCCTGAGCTGCTCTTTCTGCGGCAAGAGCCAGAAGGAAGTGCGCAAGCTCATCGCCGGCCCCACCGTCTACATCTGCGACGAGTGCATCAGCCTCTGCAACGACATCATCTCCGAGGAGCTCGACTCGCGCGAGGCCGCTGGCAAGCACAAGGCCTTGCCCAAGCCCGTCGAGATCAAGGAGATCCTCGATCTGCACGTGATCGACCAGGAGTACGCCAAGCGCGTTCTGTCCGTGGCGGTGTACAACCACTACAAGCGCATCGACTCGCAGGGCCGTCCCGGCCGGGGCACCGACGATGTCGAGCTGCAGAAGTCCAACATCCTGCTGCTCGGCCCCACGGGCTGCGGCAAGACCGAGCTGGCCAAGACCCTGGCCCGCATCCTCGACGTCCCCTTCGCCATCGCGGACGCCACGGCCCTGACCGAAGCGGGCTACGTCGGCGAGGACGTCGAGAACATCATCGTCCAGCTGCTGCAGAACGCAGACCACGACGTCGAACGCGCACAAAGGGGCATCATCTACATCGACGAGGTCGACAAGCTCTCGCGCAAGAGCGACAACCCCTCGATCACCCGTGACGTCTCCGGGGAGGGCGTGCAGCAGGCCCTGCTCAAGCTGATCGAGGGCACCGTGGCCAACGTACCCCCCAAGGGTGGCCGCAAGCACCCGCAGCAGGATTTCCTGCAGATCGACACGACCAACATCCTCTTCATCTGCGGCGGCGCGTTCCACGGCCTCGACAATATCATCGAGGCCCGGATCGGCAGGAAGACCCTGGGCTTCGGCGCCAACGTGGAGAGCCACAGGGAGAAGCCCATCGGCGAGCTGCTGAAGCAGGTCCAGCCCGAGGATCTGCTGAAGTACGGGCTGATCCCCGAGTTCGTGGGCCGGCTTCCGGTGGTGGCCTGGCTCCACGAGCTCGACGAGAACGCCCTGGTCGAGATCCTCACCCGGCCCAAGAACGCCCTGGTCAAGCAGTACCAGAAGCTGCTGGCGCTCGACGACGTCAAACTGACCTTCACCGACGAGGCACTGAAGGCCGTGGCCGCCAAGGCGATGGTGCGGTCCAGCGGCGCCCGGGGCCTGCGCTCGGTGCTCGAGGGCGCGATGCTCGACGTGATGTTCGAGCTCCCGTCGTCGGAGATGGTCAAGGAGGTGGTGGTCGGCGAGGATTCGATCACCCGGGGGGAGCGCCCGCTCGTCGTGTACGCCAACCAGAAGGAAGCGGGCCAGGCCTGAGGCGCTCGCGAGGAGTCCAATGGGCAGCAACGAGGAAACTGGGAGTCGCACCGGAACCTTCAGCGTCCCGCTGCTTCCGCTGCGCGATATCATCGTCTTCCCCCATATGGTGGTGCCGCTCTTCGTCGGCCGCGAGAAGTCGATCGCGGCGCTCGAGCAGGCGATGCGCCACGACAAGTTCGTGCTGCTCGCGGCGCAGAAGCAGGCCAAGACCAACGCGCCCACCCAGGAAGACATCTACCGCGTGGGCACGCTGGGCACCATCGTCCAGCTCCTCAGGCTCCCGGACGGCACGGTCAAGGTGCTGGTCGAGGGCAAGCAACGGGCGCGGCTCCTCAGCTTCGATCCCCGGGAGGACTTCTTCCTCGTCGACTGCGAGCCCATGTTCGACAAGAGCGAGGAGTCGATCGAAATCGAGGCGCTGATGCGCGAGGTGCAGGCGACGTTCGAGACCTACATCAAGCTCAACAAGCAGATCCCCCCAGAAATGCTGCTGACCGTGCAGGGGATCGAGGATCCGTCGCGGCTCTCGGACACCATCGTCGTGCACCTCGCGTCCCTCAAGCTCGAGGATCGCCAGCAGATCCTCGAGAACGAGGACGCCCGCCAGCGGCTGGAGCGGCTCTACGAGCTGATGCAGGGCGAGATCGAGATCCTCCAGGTGGAGCGCAGGATCCGCACCCGCGTCAAGAAGCAGATGGAGAAGTCCCAGAAGCAGTACTACCTGAACGAGCAGATGCAGGCGATCCAGCGCGAGCTGGGCGAAAAGGACGAGTTCCGCTCGGAGATGGCCGAGCTGGAACAGAACCTGAAGCAGAAGACCGGGATCAGCGAGGAGGCGCTCGACAAGGGCCTCAAGGAGCTGAAGAAGCTGCAGATGATGTCGCCGATGAGCGCCGAGGCGACCGTGGTCCGCAACTACCTGGACTGGATCGTCGCGCTGCCCTGGGGCGAGCGCACCGACGAGCGCTACGACATCGACGAGGCCGAGCGGATCCTGGAAGAGGACCACTACGGATTGAAGAAGATAAAGGAGCGGATCCTCGAGTACCTGGCGGTCCAGGCCCTGGTACACAAGCTGAAGGGTCCGATCCTCTGCTTTGTCGGCCCACCGGGCACGGGCAAGACCTCGCTCGCCCGCTCCGTGGCCCGCGCCACCGACCGCAAGTTCATCCGCCTGAGCCTCGGCGGGGTCCGCGACGAGGCCGAGATCCGCGGCCACCGGCGCACCTACATCGGCGCCCTGCCGGGCAAGATCATCCAGTGCCTGCGAAAGGTGGGCACCGGCAACCCGGTGTTCCTGCTCGACGAGGTCGACAAGATGAGCTCGGATTTCCGCGGGGATCCGGCCTCGGCCCTGCTCGAGGTCCTCGATCCCGAGCAGAACTTCATGTTCAACGACCACTACCTCGACCTGGACTACGACCTCTCGGACGTGATGTTCATCACCACCGCCAACCTGCTCTCCGGCATCCCGCTGCCGCTCCAGGACCGGATGGAGATCATCGAGCTCTCCAGCTACACCGAGTACGAGAAGCTCGCGATCGCCACGCGCTACCTGGTGCCGCGCCAGAAGGAGGACAGCGGCCTGGGCGAGGTAGACTTGCGCGTCGGCGAGGGCGCGATCCGCACGGTGATCAACCACTACACGCGGGAGGCCGGCGTCCGCAACCTCGAGCGCGAGCTGGGGTCGATCTGCCGCAAGGTGGCCCGCCGCGTGGTCAAGGGCGACGTGGAGGGGTCGATCATCGTCGGCCCGCGGGACGTGCCCGGTTACCTCGGCGTGCCCAGGTTCACCGTGGGGCACAAAGAGGACGAGGACCGGGTGGGGCTGGTCAGCGGCCTGGCGGTCACGTCCACCGGGGGCGAGCTCCTGCCCACCGAGGTCGCCGTGGTGCCGGGCAAGGGCAAGCTGATCCTCACCGGCCGCATCGGCGACGTGATGCAGGAGGCCTCCCAGGCGGCACTGTCCTATGTCCGCTCGCGGGCCGACGTTCTCGGACTGCCCGAGGACTTCCACACCAAGCTCGACATCCACGTTCACTACCCCGAGGGCGCCGTGCCCAAGGACGGGCCGTCGGCCGGGATCACGGCCGCGACCTGCCTGGTCTCGGCCCTGACCCACACCCCGGTGCGCGCCGACGTTGCGATGACCGGCGAGATCACCCTCCGCGGCCGGGTGCTGCCCATCGGCGGGCTGAAGGAGAAGATCCTCGCCGCGCACCGCGGCCGGATCCGCACGGTGATCCTGCCCCTCGAGAACCGCAAGGACGTCCACGACATCCCCACGCGCATCCTCAAGGTGATGCGGCTGGTGCTGGTGGACCACATGGACCAGGTCCTGGGCGAGGCCCTGGCCGATCCGGCCGTCGCCCGCCGTTTTGGCGACCCCGCGAGGGTCGTCGTCTACGAGAACGGCTCGCTGGTGGACGGCCCGCCCGCCACCGAGCCGGCCACGAACCCGGAGCCGGAGCCGCCGCGCCCCTCTCCCCAGCCCTGAGTCGCGATGCCCCGCCCGCTGGCCTCGAGCCTCCTCGCCGCCGCCCTGCTCGCGCTGGCCGCGCCACTGGCCGCCGATCCGACGCACCCCGTGCCGAGGCTCGGCGAGCCCACCCTCGGTTCGGACGGCGGGCACGTGCTCGAGGGCGCGGGCACGGCCCCTGCGTGGGCGTGGTGGGCCCGGTTGCACGCGGGCTACGGCTACGGCGCCGCCCTGGCGGACGAGGCCTCTCGCTTGGTCGGCGAGGCGGCCCTGGGCCTGGGCCTGCCCGCCGGCTTCGAGGTCGCCGTCGCCCTGCCCGCCGGCGCGACCCTCGCTTCCCCGAAGCCCGTGGATTCGGGTTTCGGCCTGGGCGATCTGCGGCTGGCCCTGCTGTGGAGCCGACCCGAAGCGGGCCGGGGAGGTTTCGCCTGGCTGCTCGGCGCCGAGGCGACGATGCCCACGGGAGACAACGACCGGTTGCTGGGCGAGGGCGGGTTCGCGCTGAAGCCATTCGCCGGCGCGACCTTCGAGGCCTTCGGCGCGAGGATCGCGGGCAACCTGGGCTACCGCATCCGGCCCGAGCACGTCCAGGTGATCGACGGGCGGCGTTTCGAGCAGGACGACGAGCTTCTGTGGGGTCTTGGCTTGCGCTTCGTCCGCGAGAACGACATCGCCTGGTCCCTCGAGGCCGAGGGAGCCATCGGCACGGCGACCGCGGACGGTTTCTGGCCCGATGCGGAATCGCGGCCGGTGCTGGTCGGCGGCGGCGTGGACTGGCCGGCGACCAGGCTCGTGCGCCTCGGCCTGTTCGTCGGCTTCGGCGCAGCCGGCGAGGAGCCGCCCCTGTTCACCCTGGGCCTTCGGATCTTCAGCCGGCCGCTGCCGCTCGACGAGGATCTGGACGGCATTCCCTGGTGCAAGGACGACTGCCCGATCCTCCCAGGCCCCGAGAAGAACGGAGGCTGCCCGATCCCGGACAGCGACGCCGACGGCTTCCCGGACGACGAGGACGCCTGCCCCCGCGCCCCGGCCGGCGACTTCTCCGACGACGGCTGCTGACGATCCCCCACGGAAGCACGGGGCCACGTCAACCTCCGTTCTTGCGGCGGGGCCCCGCCATGGGCAGCACGAGCTGCGGCGAGGGCCGAGCCTCGGGCTCCGGTTGCGACGGGGGCCACGGCGGCGCCACCGGGCGGGGTTCGTAGATGCCCTCGGCGCGGGCCCAGGCGAGCATGCGGTCGTAGAGGGACTCCCAGCGCTGGCCGTGGTCCATGTAGCGCAGGTGCGAAAGCTCGTGCACCACCGTGTCCACCAGCGCCGAGTACTTGAGCGGTTTCCCGGTGCGCACGTTCACCAGCCGAACCAGGATCAGCCCGTCGTCGTGGCAGATGCCGTAGCGCGAGCGCGCGTCCGGGCGATCCGCGTCCAACCGGAACGGCTTCCTGATCTTGAAGCGCTCGGCCACCCTCGCCGCGTCCGCGCGCAGCCTTCCCAGCAGTTCCTCACACGCTTCCTCGTCGAGCCCGCCGCGGCGCCTCCTGGGCCGGGCGAAGCGGAACGGGAGCTGCGGATCCTTCCGGCGCGGCATGCGGGGATGGTGCCAGACCGCGGCGCCCCGGTCCACGAAATCGCGGGACCAAGGATTCCCCGATTCGTGGTATCACTCGGCCATGACGAACAAGCGCGTGCTGATCCTCGACGGCTCGATCTTCCCGGACATCTACGGCCCGGTGCGGGACTGGCGCGCCCTGCTCGGCGACGTGCCCTCGGACGCGGTGCGCGTCTCCGCCGGCGAGCCGGTGCCCGACCTCGCGCCCTACACGCACCTGATCGTCACCGGCTCCGAGTCGTCCATCACCAGGCCCGAGCCCTGGTACGAGGTCGAGGCCGACGCCGTGCGCCGGGCGGTCGCCGCGGGCAAGGCCGTGCTCGGCTCGTGCTTCGGCCACCAGTTGCTGGCACAGGCCCTGTCCGGCCCGGCCTTCGCGGCCGCCTCGCCCACGCCGGAGATCGGCTGGATCGCGGTCGAGATCGCTGGGACAGGCGACGACGAGCTGCTCGCGGGCCTGCCGCGGCGCTTCCACGTGTTCGCCGCCCACTTCGACGAGGTCCGCGATCCGCCGGCTCCGTGGCGCGTGCTGGCCCGAAGCGACCGCTGCGCGGTGCAGGTCATGCGCTACGGGGATCGGCCGGTCTGGGGCATCCAGCCCCACCCCGAGATCACGCCCGATCACGCCCTGGTCCTGCTGCGGGGGTTCCTCGAGCACGCCCCGGACAAGGCCGACCTGGTGGCGCCGGCGCTCGCACAGGCCCCGCGGGACGACGGCTTGGCCCCGGCCATCGCCCGCCGCTTTCTGGCCGCCGGCGACTAAGGAGGGACCGTTTCCCAGGCGGCGGACCGCATCCAACTTGCCATTCCGGGGCTTTCGCGGTCTACTGCCGCTCATCGCGCTCTCGCGATGCCCGACAGGAGAGATCCATGAGAGGTAGCGTTTTTTTTGTAATAGCCGGTGTCATCGCGTCCGGGTTGGCTCTTGCACCCCTCGAGTGCCGGGCCGATGTCGAGGAAGAGGCGCGGGCCCAGTTCTCCAGCGGCGTCAAGTATTTCGAAAAGGGAGACTTCAAGGCCGCGGCCGAGGCCTTCCGCGAGGCCTACAGCCTGCGGGCGTCGTGGAAGATGCTTTACAACCTCGGCCAGAGCGAGGCCGCCGCGGGCCGCTACGGCCTGGCTCTGGAGGCCTTCGAGGCCTACCTGGTCCAGGGAAAGGACGACGTACAGGCGGACCGGCGGGACGAGGTGCTCAAGGAGATCGAGCGCATGCGCCTGCTGGTGGGCGTGGTCGACGTGCAGGCCCCGGACGGCACCGAGTTGATCGTCGACGGCAGCACCCGCGGCACCACCCCCTTCGGCGGCCTCAAGCGCGTGGAAGCGGGCTCGCGCCGGGTGGTGCTCCGCTACGGCGGCGAGGTCATCTTCGAGGAGACGGTCAACATAGCCGGCGGGATGACCACGCCGGTGAAGGCGGAGGCGCGGAGCGCCGCTCCGGATGGGACGGCTCCCGAGGGTGTCCCCGCCGAGGGCTCCGCTCCCGAGGAGGATGGAGGCCCGTCCCTGATGCTCATCGGTGGGATCGCCGCGGGAGTGGCGGGCCTCGTCGGGATCGGAGTCGGGTCGTACTTCGCGGCCCAGGGCGGCAAGGACAACGACGACCAGAAGGCGGCCAGGGACGCGGGCGACGGCGACGCGCTGGCCGTGGCCAAGGACCGGCTGGCCGTGGATCGCGCCGGCACCATCGTCGGCTTCGTCGCCGGCGGCGCCCTGCTGGCCGCGGGCGTGACATTGATCATCGTGGACCGCGTCCGCGCAAAGAAGAGCGGCGACGACGAGGGAGAGCAAGCCTTTGACATCCGTCCGGGACAGGGCGGCATTACCGTGTCTTTCTGACGCACGAAAAAAGAAAGGAACACCATCATGTTCAAAAAAAGCAAATCGACCTCCATGATCCGCGGCCTGGTTCTCTTCGGAGCGGCGGTCGCCGTGCTGGGCCAGGCGGGCTGCTGGGACGATCTCGACGTCGACGAAGACGCCGGGACCGACGCCGACACCGACACCGACGCCGA
>CAYZAI010000018.1:0-24449 GCA_964476305.1 uncultured Myxococcales bacterium | reverse complement strand
CGGCGTCGGTGTCGGCGTCGGTGTCGGCGTCGGTGTCGGCATCCGTGTCGGCATCCGTGTCGGCGTCCGTCGCCACACCGTCGTCGTCATCGCCGCAACCCGAGACGGGGAACGAACCCGCGGAGATCAGGAACAACCAGAGTACGGTTCCGCAGCGAGCCATGCGTGCCTCCTCGTGTCTCGAAAGGGCCGTTGCGCCGCCCATTGTACCAGAATCCGCGCAGCCTTCCACCGCGCGCGGTCGCGGCGACCCGCAACCCCTATGTCGAATGTCATGTGAGGCGGCTCGCGGCCGGGTCTATGCTCGGTGCGATCCGCAAATGGAGGAAGGCATGAAAGAGCATTTCCTGGAGCTTCTCAGGCGCGCGTCCACCGTGCTGCCGGACGACGTCCTGGCGGCCGTCGAGCGCGGCCGGGACGCCGAGGCGCCGGGCTCGCCGGCCCGTTCGGCCCTCGACACGGTGATTGCGAACTGCGCGCTGGCCCGCGAGACCTCGCGGCCCGTCTGCCAGGACACGGGCACCAACATCTGGTACGTCCGTCACCCGCAGTCGGTGAGCCAGATCGAGCTCGAGCGCGACATCGTCGCGGCCACGCGGGCGGCGACGAAGAAGTCCTACCTCAGGCCGAACGCCGTCGACTCGGTCACCGGAAAGAACTCGGGCGACAACACGGGCCGCGGCGCGCCGGTGATCCACTTCCACCAGTGGAAGAAGGCCGCGGTCGTCGCCGACGTGATGCTGAAGGGCGGCGGATCCGAGAACGTCTCGTGCCAGTACTCGCTGCCCAGTGGAGTCCTCGGCGCCGGCCGCGACCTCGAGGGCGTGCGCAGGGTGCTGATCGACGCGGTGTTCCAGGCCCAGGGCATGGGCTGCGGGCCGGGGATCATCGGCGTCGGCGTGGGCGGCGACCGGGCCACGTCGATGATCGAGGCCAAGGAGCAACTGTTCCGGCTGGTGGGCGACCGCAACCCCGACGCGCAGCTCGACGCCCTCGAAAAGAGGGTCATGGCCGAGTGCAACGAGCTGGGGGTGGGCCCGATGGGCTTCGGCGGCCGCACTACGCTGATGGGCGCCAGGATCGGCGTGCGCCACCGGCTGCCCGCGTCGTTCTTCGTCTCGATCGCCTACATGTGCTGGGCGTGCCGACGGGCCAGCGTGAGGATCACCGGCGGCCGGGTGACCTTCTCCCAGGTCGCCGAGATCGCCAAGCGCTACGAGCTGCCTGCGCAGAAGGCCGCGCGCAAAGGAGGTCTGCGATGATCCGCATCGATCTGCCCGTGGCCGAAGAGGCGATCCGCAAGCTGAAGGTGGGCGACGAGGTCTCGCTTCACGGCACCATCGTCACGGCCAGGGACGCGGCCCACAAGCTGATGATCGAAACCTGGCCGAAGTTCGTCGAGCCGCTGCTTCGGAACGGCGCCATCTACCACTGCGGCCCGGTGATGGCCAGGAAGGGTGACGGGTGGCGGGCCGTGGCCGCGGGGCCGACGACGTCGATCCGCGAGGAGCCGTACGAGGCGAGCGTGATGGATCACTACAAGGTGCGCGTCGTCATCGGCAAGGGCGGCATGGGCGAGAAGACCCTGGCCGCCTGCAAGGAGGTCGGCGCGGTCTACGTGCACGCCGTGGGCGGTGCGGCGCCGCTGCTGGCCGACACCGTGGTCCGCGTCCGGAACGTGCACCTGCTGGACGAGCTCGGCGTGCCCGAGGCGTTCTGGGAGTTCGAGGTGGACGGCTTCCCGGGGGTGGTGACCATGGACGCCGCCGGCCGCAGCCTGCACCGGCAGGTCCGGACCGAGACCGCCAAGCGCCGCGACGCCCTGATAGGGCTGTAGCCGAAGCGCGCCGGCATGCCTGGCTCACGACAGGCGGTGGACGCGGCTCCCGGTCGTGCGGCCGGATCCCGGGTCTGGTCCGCGCCCCTCGTCGCCATTCCGGCGGCGGCCCTGCTGACGGCCGTCGCCGGGGCCACCGAGATCCCGGGCGATCACCTGTCCGCATCGGTCTTCGCCGGGGCCGTCCTGATCGGCCTGGGCGACCTTCCGCGGCTCATGTGGAGCCCCCTGGCCTTATTCGGCGTCTCGGCCGCGATCCTCTTCGCGCAGCCGGGTTCCCGGCTCGGCCGGTCGATCCGGCGCGGCGGTCTGGTACTGCTCTGTGGCCTGGTCGTCCTGCACGTCTACCTCGGCCTCCGGGTCGACCCGGCCGTGGCCGAAAGGTCCTGGCTCGTCGTGCCCTTCGCGGGTCTCGGCGCGGTGATCGCCGTCTGGGCCATCGGGCTGTGCGGGGCTTGGTCCGAGGCCTCCCTTCCCTGCTGGCGCCGCCGGCTGGCCGCCACCGCGGGGCCGGTCCTCGTTGCGGCCGCCGTGGGCGTCGACGCCGCCAACCGGTCCCTGCTCGTCGACGGCTACCCCGCATGGCACCTCGGGCTCAGCCGGGCCGGTTTCCTGCTCCTCGCGGCGGGCCTCGCCTCGCTCTCCGTCCAGTTGGGCATCATCCGTCGGCTGTCCGCCCGCCCCCGGTCCGCTGCCGCGGCTGGCATCGGACTCGCGGTGGCGCTGCTGCTCGTCGCGGCCCTGCCCGTACGGTCGGCGGTGTCGCGGCGGACCGTTTCCCGCTACCTTCGATACACGAACATGGGCGCCTCGTCCCTGCTCGTCTCGGATGCTGCCAGGAGATCCCACCGCTTCTCGCCCACCGTCGGCCTGGTCGATCCGGACGGCGAAAGGACCTTCGCTCGGCTGTCGAACCTGCCGCCGCTGCCCAGCGGGTTCGCCCTCGGCGACTACAACCTGCTGCTGATATCCATCGAGGCGCTACGCTACCGCGATACCTCCCTGAGTGGGCGGCGGGCCGACCTCAGCCCCAACCTGGCGAGCTTCGCGGCGGGCGGGTCGACCGTGTCCTTCGCCCGGGCTTTCTCGCCGGCGCCTGCGACGCTCCAGGTCTTCGCCAGCATGTTCTGCATGGCGCCCACGTCGTTCACTGACGTCCTGTTGTGGAGGAAGTGGTACGGCCGCCTGCCGGACAACGCCAGGACCGTGGCCGAGATCCTCGCGGACGCCGGCTGGTGGACCTTCTACGCGGGGCACAACCACAAGTGCCATTTCAGCAGGGGCGGGCGGATCCAGGGCCTGCACCAGGGCTTCGCGAAGCGGATCTTCGTCTCGCCGCCCAAGGGCCGGGAAGACGCCGTGGACGCCGACGAGCGGATCGCGGCCGCGGCCGTGCGCACGCTGCGGGAGGCGTCCCGGTCCGGCACGCCCTTCTTCGGGTGGGTCTTCTTCTCGGGCACCCACGAGCCCTACCTGGCGCACTACCCGGACATGCCCGGGGGGACCGAGCACGCGCTCTACCTGCAGGAGGTGCGGTATGTCGATGCCAACCTGGGAATGCTGCTCGACGACCTGCGGCAATCCGGTCTGCTCGAGAGGACCGTGGTCGTGATCCACGGCGATCACGGCGAGGCGTTCAGGGAACACGGCTTCTTCGGCCACTCCGACGTCTACGCGGAGACGCTCCACGTCCCTCTGGTCGTGCGCATTCCGGGCATGACGGGCGGCGAGGTGACCGAGCCCGTGTCCACCTCCTACGTCTTCCCCTGGCTCCTCGAACGGGGTCCCGAGCCGGTCCGGGAGGAGGCGCTCGCCGCGATGCGGGGCCGTTTCGGTCCGGCCATGAATCGCACGGGCGGAGCGGTGGTCGCCGAGCAGATCTCCAAAGACGGGCTCAGGACGGCGCTGGTGGCGGGTGACGGCTACCTGGTCCACGATCACCCCTCCGGGAGCATCGACATTTTCGACACGAGCAGGGACAGTAGGCAGAAGCGGGACATTTCCGACACGGCCGTGCCGCTGGTGAAGGAGATGACGGACCGATTGGAAGGCTGGCTGGAGGTGCGGGAGGGCATCGGCGTCCCGCTCGCCGAGCACATCGAGGACGAACCGCGGTGGTGAGGCGGATGACGACTGGAGACGGGACGAGAGTGATCACCCACGACGGCCATCGGGCCGACGAGCGGCCGATGGCGGTCGTCATCGCCGGCGAACGCCACGACATCGTGCGCATCGACGAGACATGGATGGCTGCCGGGGTGGACGAGTCGGCGCCGGTGCGCCGGGGCTTCGTCGTCCGCTGCCGGGGCGGCGCCCGCTTCCGCCTGGTGCTCACAGAGGGTGCGGGCTGGGAGGTCACGGAGCTTCCCGGCCCGCGGCTGGTGACCGCGGACCCGCCTTCTCAGGAAAGATAGGCCGCGAACAGGGGGCGCAGCTCGTCGAGTGGCTCGTCGAGCTGCATCGGCAGCAGCTGGGCGAAGACGTCCAGCAGCGCCACAGCGCTTCTCGCCGAGTCCCGGCTCGCCGCGGCCCGCAGGCGCAAGGCGATGTGGCGGTTCACCGTGTTCAGCCTGGCGTAGGCCTCGGACAGGCCGGCGAACATGGGGTCTTCCTCCAGTCCCTCGCCGCGCCGGACGTGCTGGGCCAGGCGGTACATCGAGGCTGCGCGGTAGAACGTCTCCTCCGGGCTCGAGAACGGCAGGTGGAACCGGGCCATGGGCCTGAGGAAAGCCGTGTCGGGGCAGCCACTTGCCGGGATGAGGAGGCCCATCAGGGAACGCAGGGCGTCCTGGGCGGTCACGCGGGCGGTCACGGCCCTGCCCGCCCAGTGGGCCGTGGCGGTCAGCTCCTCGTGGGAGACGAGCCCGGAGACGGACTCCACAACGTCGACCAGCGCCGTCGCGACCGGGCACAGCTCGGTTTCGTCCTCCAGCGGACAGCCCTCGCAGCGCTCGCAGGGAAGGAGCGTCCACTCGGGCCAGTCCGAGCGGTCCGGAGGGACGAGCGCGAAGCTTTCCTCGTGGAAGCGGAAGGCGAACTCCGCCCGCCGCCCGTCGTCGAATGCGAAGGCGTAGGTGATCTCGCGCACGTCGCACCTCCTTTCCCGCTCGCATCGATCGGGACCGATCATACCCCAATCCTCCGGGCCGGTGCGTTTTTCAGGAAACTTTCCGGCGAAACGGCCGAGTAAGGGAAGGAGCACTTCCGCGATCCGGTTCCGGGCGCGGGGGGAACCCGAGGAGCGACCGATGCAGGACCTCCACCTTCGCGTGTCCGTGCCCGGAGCGCCCGAGCGAGGCTACCGCTTTTCGGAGACGCCGGTACTGGTTGGCCGCGCCGAGACGTGCCACCTGTGCGTGCGCCATGCGGCCGTGCCACGGGAGTTGTGCCGGGTCTGGCTCGAGGACGCCGGGCGACTGGTGCGGGTCGAGGAGCGGCCCGGCCTGACCAACCCCCTGCTGTGCGGGGGAACTCCGGTTCGCGGCGGGGTGGGCGGCTCGCGGCTCGAACTCTCGGTGGGCCCGGTGCGGTTCGTGGCCGAACCGGCGCGATTCCGCGAGTTCCGGCAGCGGACGGATCGACGACGGCGACTGGTGATCGCGCTGGGGATCCTGGCAGCGACGGCTGGGCTGGCCTTCTCCCTCGGCCGTGTCCCTGGGCGAGAGGGGGCGCCGGCCGCGATCGACCTCCCGGCGGACCCGATCCCCGAGGACGCGAGCAGCGGCGACACCATGGGAGGAGGATCGGCGACGGCCCGCGCGGTCCTGCTCGAGAGCCGCGCCACGGACCTGCTCTCCGGCCCGGACACGAAACCCGCGGACCGGATCGAGGCCCTGCTGGACCTGCGCCGGGCCACCTTGCTGCTGCCGCCGCCCGAGGCCGGACCCGTCGCGCGCCGCGCCAGCGAGTTGGAGCGCGCCATCGTTGCCGGCTACCGCGAGCAGTCCCTGGCCCTCGGCCGGGCCCTCGCTCGCGGGGACGCCGAGACGGCCTCTCGGGCCGCGGCCAACCTGCTGTCCTACCTGGAAGGGCACGACGCCGTCGCCGCCCGCGAGCAACTCGCGGCCATCGCGGCAGTGCGCGCCGAGGAGCATCGACGATGAGCGAGAGACCGAACGCACTGCCGATTCTCACCGCGGTACTGGCCCTGTGCTCGTGCCATGCTCCGGCGCCGTCGGCCCCGCTTGCGGGCGGAGCCGCCCACTGGGCCCCGGTGCGGGCCGAGTGGGAGAGCGCCGCCGAGATGTGCGCGACTCGCGGTGACCACCTCTGCGCCAGCCGCTACCTCGAGGCTTCCCTGGCTGCCGGGGGCGACGAACGGCGGCTGCTGCCGCTGCTGGTCGCGGCACAGATCCACGCCGGTCGCCTGCGCGCCGCCCGGGAGAGCGTCGCCCGACTGGAGACCCTCGAGCCCGGGCGGCAGGGGCTCGAGGAAATCGCCCTGTTGCTCGATTCGCTGATCGGCCCGGAAACGGCGACACCGCCGACCGGGCGGGGCGCGGAGGGCGGGACGTGATCCCGTCCGCGGTGTTCAGCGGCTCCATCGAGGGCTTCCTGGAACCGATCCGCGACCTGCTCGCCGACCCGGCGGTCAGCGAGATCATGGTCAACGGGCCCGACGAGATCTGGGTCGAGCGCCGAGGAAGACTGTCTCACACCGACGCGCGCTTCCCGAGCGCCGGTGCACTGGCCGCGGCGCTGACCAACATCGCACAGTACGCTGGCCGCACCCTCGGCCCGGCCTCGCCGATCCTCGAGGCGCACCTGCCCGACGGCTCGAGGGTCGAGGCCGTGCTCGACCCGCTGGCCCACGGCGGACCGGTCGTGGCGATCCGGCGCTTCAGCGGCACGGCGCTTACCATGGAGAGGATCGTGGCCTCGGGCTCGCTCACCGCGGAAGCGGCCCGGCTGCTCGAGCGAGCCGTGGCATCGAAGCGCAACCTCGTGGTCTCCGGTGGCACGGGCAGCGGCAAGACCTCGTTGCTCGGTGCGCTCTCGGTCTTCGCGCTGCCTGACGAGCGCATCATCGTGATCGAGGACACCCGCGAGATCCGACTCCAGCGATCCCACGTCGTGCATCTCGAGACCCGCTCCGCGGACGAGCACGGCCGGGGACTTGTGACGATCCGCGACCTGCTGGCCGCTACCCTGCGCCTGCGGCCCGATCGCATCGTCGTGGGCGAGGTGCGCGGGCCCGAGGCCTTCGACCTGGTCCAGGCGATGAACACGGGCCACGGCGGTTCCCTGACCACGATCCACGCCAATTCGCCCCGAGACGCCCTGCGGCGGCTCGAGTCGCTGGCGCTGCTGGCGGACGCGGCGATGCCCCTGGCCGCGCTCAGGGCCCAGGTGGCGGCAGCGGTGCACGTGGTGGTCCAGGTGGAGCGCGCGGGGGATGGTCGCCGCCGCGTGTCCGCCATCGAGGCGGTGCGGGGACTGCGGGCGGACGGCGAGCATGCGATGACACCGCTATTCCGGTTGGATGCCGAGGGACGGCTCGCCCGCGCGCTGGGAAAGGACAGGAAAAAATGACCGAAAAGAATCCGGTGCTGCCGATCCGCCCGGCTCCCCGGCCCCGGGCCGCGTCCGCGGCCTGCGACCTCGAGTCCACCCGCATCGCTCGTGTGGATCCGCAAACGGGCGACGAGGTCTTTTTCCCCGCGCTATCACGCGCGGCTCCCGCAGCGGATCCGGATGCGACGGTCATCGGCACAGTCCCGACGGCGGCGCACCCGGGCCGCCCGGTCACGGCCGAGGTGGTCCCGCCGCGGGACGCCCGCCTCAGCTCTGAGGTGACCGCGGCCTGGGCCGAGGACGCGTCCCGAGGATCGGGCCGGTTCGTGCGGTGCCTCCTCGAGCGGCACCGTCGGCTCACGGTCGTCTCGGCTGGGGCCGTGGCGATCATCGCATTCGCCGCGTCGGTCCTGGCGTTGAGCCGGGATGCGTCTCCAACGACCGGCGATCCGGAAGCGACCGGTTCGGCACCGACCCGATTCGAGCGGTCCGCGGCCTCGGACAGAGGGATCGCGCCGCCGCCCCGGCCACCGGAACTGCCGGCCGGGCCGCCCGCCGCGGATCCCGAGGTGCTCGCCGAGCGGGCCGCCTGCGCTCTTGCCGATGGCCGCCTCGGCGAAGCACGCGGGATGTACGCCTCCCTGGCCGCGGCCGATCCCGCGAATCGGGCTTGGTCCCTGGCGGTGGAGATCCTGGACGGGTCGGGAGCGGCGCGATGAGGGTTCGGTGGCTGGTCGCCGGCCTGATCGCGGGAAGTCTCGGTGCATCCTGCGGCAGGGGTGCCGGGAGTGCGGCCGAGACCGATCCGGTGCCGTTGGTTGTCCTCGTTCGGGACCATCGACGTGCGCCGCTGGCCGGGGCCGCAATCGAGATCGATGGGGCGGTTGTCGGAGTGACCGGCGGCGACGGGTTGCTCGAAACGGCGTTGTCGGGTCCGGACGGGCGTCGCGTGGATGTCGTGCTGTCTTGCCCCGAGGGCCTGATCCCGGCCGGAGACTCCCGCAGGGAGATCACTGTGAGACGCATGAGGCCGGTCGCCGCCGTCGATGATCGGCTCGCGACAGTGGAGACCTGCTTTGCCTGTGCTCCGGCGATGCGGGAGCACCTGCTCGTGGTGCGGACCGACGGCCGCGCAGGCTTGCCCGTGCTGGTGAACGGCGAGGCCGCCGCGACGACCGGCCCCTCGGGGGCCGCCCATGTGGTGGTCAGCCGGCCGCCGGGTGAGGAGATCGAGGTCGTGCTCGATACCGCCACCAATGAGAACCTCCGTCCGCGATCCCCCTCGCGCCGTCTGCGCCTGCCGGAAGAGCCCAGGCTCATCCTCTTCGACCAGCGCTTCGACGAGCGCAAGCCGAAGGTCGCACCCCGCCGCCGGAAAGCTGCCCTGCCGAGACGATTGTGAAGGCGTTTGCCGGTCGGCGAAAAGCCTTGAAACACGATTCCTCAGAGGATACAGTGCGACTGGAACAACAGGGGAACACGATAGAATTCGGGCGCCGAGGTCGCGACGAAGAGGCGAAACCGAAGATGCGGTGCGAAGTATGCGGTGCGCCGATCACGGGCACCGGAACCCGATGTAAGCGATGTCTCGAGGGGCGTCAAAACCCCTCGGGAGAGCATCCCATCCTGAGGCGGCCCTCCTCTCCGGGCCCGCAGTCTCCCGGTAGCAAGAGCCAACCCGGCCAGCCTGGCGGTGTGGTCCGCAACTCCGTGATCCAGGCCAGCCGGCTCTCGAGGCCCGTCGACGTGAAGATCAGCACCCGCCCCTACCGCGACTCCGACGAGCATCGCGCCGAGGAGCGCAGGATGAGCCTCCCCGTGCCCATCCCGGACAAGCCCTCCACGATCCCGCCGTCCTGCGTGGTGCTCGAGGGCAAGTACCGGCTGGTCAACGAGCTCGGCCGCGGGGCCATGGGCACGGTGTTCCTGGCCGAGGACCGCACGCTCAAGCGTCAGGTGGCGGTGAAGTTCCTGCTGCCCGAGCTGATCGGCTCGAGCGACTGCGCGCAGCGCTTCCACCGCGAGGCCGTGGCCATGGCCGCGATCCGCAACGAGAACGTGGCCCAGATCTTCTCGTTCGGCGAGGAGAACAGCGCGCCGTACTTCGTGATGGAGTACCTCGACGGCGAGACCGTCGAGAACCTGATCGACAGCCACAACCGCCGTGGCTTCTACATCCCTCTCGATGACGCCATCGACGTCGCGATCCAGTCGCTGAACGGCCTGGCCGCGATTCACCGGGCCGGGGCGATCCACCGCGACATCAAGCCCGCCAACATCATGCTCACCAGCGAGCCGATGCGAGCGGTGATCATGGACTTCGGCCTGGTGCGCGACGTGCGCTTCCAGGACGACACGCGCACGCTGGCCGGCACTCCCGCCTACATCGCGCCGGAGCTGGTGGAAGGCCGTTCGGATGCGGACGGCTCCCCGCTGACGGACATCTACTCGATGGGAGTCACGGTCTACGAGCTGCTCACGGGGTCGATCCCCTTTGGCGGTGACAGCTGGGTCGAGATCCTGCAGAAGCACATCGCCGAGATGCCGGTCTACCCCTCGGTGCGGCGCCCCGGCCTGCCCGACAAGGTCGATGAAGTGGTCCTGCGGGCGATGTCCAAGGATCCGCGCGAGCGCTACCAGAGCTGCGAGGAGTTCATCGAGGACCTCGCAGCGGTTTCGGAGCACACAATTGCGTCCGGCCAGCGCACCTCCGTGAACCCGGCGGTGCGCGCTTCGGAGCGGACGAGCACGCCCCGGGGCCTGACTCGCAACGCCGGCTACCAGACGCCGAACCGCGCGTTCCGCTCTACGCCCAGCGGTCGCGGCCGACTGCTGGTGGCCGATCCGGATCCCGACTTCCGGGCCCTGGTACACGGGGCTGCCAAGTCCGCGGTGCCCGGCTGCCGCGTGCACTCGGCCACGGATGGCGCCATGACCCTGCAGATGGTCGAGTCGCTGAAGCCCCACGTGCTGCTCCTGGACCTGAACCTGCCGTCGGTGAACGGCTTCGAGGTCGTGGCCACCCTGCGTGGCGATGGGCACGACGACCTGCGGATCATCGTGGTCTCGAGCCGCGGCGGGAACAGCGAGGTCGGCCTGCTCGCCGCGATGGACGTGCACGCCTTCCTGCCCAAGCCCGTGGACTCGGACGAGCTCGCCCAGCTGCTCCGGCCGCTGCTCGAGCAGCGGATTCCCCGCACGCCGGTGTCGATCTACTGATCTTCCGGATCCGTGATCCCGCCGCCGCGGTGCGCGAGGACCATCCCGTGAAGCCGGCGGACGAGTTCCGGAAGGCCCGCGCCCGTGACCGCGGAGATCTCCGCGGGCTCGCCGGCTTCCTCCACCAAGGCTTCCCGCAGCCGTTCGATCGCGCCTGGCGCCGCTGGGAGATCGCGCTTGCCGACCACCACCAGGCGTGGGCGCCGCGCCAGATCCGCGTCGAACGCGGAGACCTCGTCGAGCAGCGTCTGCAAGTCGCCGAGCAGGTCGTTCTCGCCGGTTTCATCCGGCGAGACCAGGAACACGAGCACGGCGGTTCGCTGTACGTGGCGCAGGAAGCGGTGTCCAAGGCCCACGCCATCTGCCGCGCCGCGCACCAGGCCCGGGATGTCGGCCATGACGAACGTCTCGCCGGGCGCGATCTCGACCACGCCGAGGTTGGGCACCAGGGTCGTGAACGGGTAGTCGGCGATGCGGGGCCGGGCCGCGGACAGGCGCGAGACCAGCGTGGACTTGCCCGCGTTGGGCAACCCTACCAGACCCACGTCCGCCAGCAGCCGAAGCTCGAGCCGGACGTTGCGCTTCTCGCCTGGCCCACCTGGCTCGGCCGTGCGCGGGGCCTGGTTGGACGGCGTAACGAACCGGATGTTGCCGCGGCCGCCGCGGCCACCCCGGGCTACCACCAACTCCTGACCGTCGATCACGAGATCCCCGAGCAGCGCGCATTCGTCCGCGTCGTGCACCGCGGTTCCGACCGGGACCCGGACCACCAGCGGCGAGGCGCCACGGCCGTGGCAGTCCCGTCCGCCGCCGTCTTCGCCTCGCTTCGCCTCGAGCCGTGGCCGGTGGTGCAGGTCCAGAAGCGTGCCGACGTTGCGGTCGGCCTTCAGCACCACGTCGCCGCCATTGCCGCCGTCCCCGCCCGCCGGACCGCCCTTGGGGCGGAAGCGCTCCCGCCGGAAGGCCACCGCGCCGTTGCCGCCGGCTCCGGAGGCCACGGCCAGCGTCACCTCGTCGATGAACTTCATCGCGGCGAAGTAGACGGGAACCCGCCGGCGCCGTCAATCCCCGGTTCTTCGCGGTTGCGCTGTTCCATGAGCCACGACAAGTCGAGGCGCAGGCGATGCTTGATCGTCCGCCTCGGGGCCGAGGCCATCACCGCGGCCAGGGTGCGGATCCGGGGCCGGCCGGCGTTGTCTGCGAGCAGGGTGGGCATGCCGGTCACGGGATCGGTCTCCAGCACCAGTGCCGTGTGGTAGTGGTCCTCCAGATCCTCGTCCCGAAGGCCGTGGATCACCAGCACGTCACCCTCGCGGATGTGCTCCGCCTGGGAGGCCACCGCCGAGGCGAACGCGTCCCTCTTGCGGAACGGGACCCGATCCCCGGCCGGCACGTCGTAGCGCGAAAGCGGGGTGTCCTCGTCCGCGGCGAAGGCCAGAACGGCCGGGGTCTGGCGGCGCAGCAGGCCGGTCAGCGCCTCGAAGTCGAGGTAGCCCTCCGTCCGGCGTGGCCGCTCGCCCCGTGGCGCGTACCAGGTCCCGGCGGCGCGCTCGATAGTGTCGAAGACGAAGTCGATGCAGACCTGGGGCGGCACCGGGTTGCCCCGGCGATCGTAGACCCGGTACTTCTCGTCGCAGTAGAAGAATGTGCGCTCACCCCGGAAATAGGCGTCCTTCCAGGCCCGCCTGAGGTTCCCGTCCTCCTGCACGCCGTCCGGCTCGTCCCGGGGCTCGTCGAACCCGGGGCGCTCGACCACCATCCTGCCCGCGGTCCCGGTGAGATCGTCGATCCACCGCCAATACCCGTCGGCTTCTTTCGCGAGCCGGGCCACGCGCTCGGCCGGTGCGTCGATACAGGTCACGGCAGTGGCCCCATCCTGCAGCGAAAGCAGCGCGGCCACGGCCGTGCCGTCCGGCCAGACCAGCCGGACCGCGGCCCGATCGTCTTCCACCGCGGCGGGGACAACCCGCCGGGCGCCCGTGGCGCTCCGGACCGCACTCAGGTCCAGGTGCACTGGCTCGTCGGGTTCGTTCCCGGCCAGGGCCAGCCGGTCGCCGAGCAGCAGGGCCTCGCGCCGGCCCTCCTCGTCGACGTAGTCCTCGCCCTCGCGCCGCAGGCGTCGCCAGCCGTCCCCCTCCTGTATGAGGATCTCGTCCTCGTCGAAGAGATCGGCGAGGCGAAGCTCGGCCACCAGGGCACGGGCCAGGGCGGGGGTCTCGGCGAAGAGGCAGCCGTCGCTGAGAACGACCTCGCGTAGCAAGGGCTTGTCGTTCCTCAGCTTGTGCACGAGCCGGCGCAGCCCCGGCCGCGGTGCCAAGCTCCGCTTCAGGGAACGGCGCAGGGTGAGGGCGCTCTCTCTCCCGGTTTCCGAGGGGCGGCGGAGATAGAGCACGGGCGCGACCCTGGTTTCGAGCAGGATCCGCGGCAGGGCGGCGTGGTAGGACTCGAGACCCGGCGCGACGGGCCCGCCGCGCACGCCGGCGATGAGCCCGGCGCACCGTGCCGCGTCCGCTGGCCCGGCGTCCGCGTCCGCGGCTTCCGGGTTCCGGACCGGTTGTGGCCGGCCAGACTCGTCGGTCGTCGCCGCCGGTGACGTGCACCGGAAGAGTGCACAGCCCAGCGCCAGGACGGGCAGCGGGACTCGCGGCGACGGTGACGGGACGATCACAGGGCGTCTAGGACCGAGACGTGGCGCTTGCCCTCCGGCTCGGGCTCGGCCGGGGCAGGCCCCTCGTAGTCGGGAGTCGCATCGGGATCCGCGGTGGCCAGCAGGGGTTCCAGGTCCGGGGTGGGAACCGGACCGAGCGCGAGGGCCCGTGCGTGGAAGGTGGCGCGATCTCCTGCCGCGGTGCCGGCCCGGCTCCAGGCGCGGTAGCCGACGAACGCGGCCTCGGCTTCCAGTGGCGCCGTTACCAGCCACCGCACCCGCTGCTCGGCCACCGAGCTCTCGAGCCCGGCCCGCGAGATCAGCTCCGCCGTCGCGTCCTTCTCTGACAGGTCGCCAGTGTGCATCCTGATGTCGACCGAAAGTTCGACGGCCGCGCGAACGACTTCTGCCAGGGCTTCGAGCAGCGCCCGCGGGGTTCCTTCCCCGGCCGCGTCCGCCTCTGCCCGGGCCAGCCGTTCGGCCGCGTACAGCCCCCAGCCCGAGAGCCAGGCGGAATCACCGTGCAGCACCCGGAGCGCACGCCGGGTCTCGGGTTCGATCTCCACCGCTCGGCGCAGGGCCTCGAAGCGTCCCGGCGAGCCCATCGCGGCCGCCACGGCGAAGGTCCTGGTGGCTGCGAGCCCTGTCCGATCGGTGTTCACCACGAACAGCCGGGCACCCTGCACGGGTTGGAAGACTGGCTGTGGGACGAGCAGCAGCGGACGGTTCATCGCCGCGAACAGGGCAGGGGCTTCCTCCACGGACAGACCATCCGCCGAGGCCGTGTCCAGGACGCCCCGTTGAGAGGCGAGTCCGGCCGCCGTGGAAATTCCGTTTTCCAAGCGGGCCACGTCACTGGCCTCGCCGCCGGGGTCGGGCTTGCGCAACAGGTCGAAAACGAAGGCCACGACGCGTGCCACCATCGCTGCGGTAGGCTCGTCCTTCTTGGGCGCGGGCTCGTCCTTCTTGGCCGTCTTTGCGCTCTTTTTTTCCTGGGATTCCTCCGCGGTCGTATCGTCCTGGCCGGCGAGCTTGGCGCCGGCGGATTCGATCGGCTCTGGCAGCCGGTACCAGCCGTAGGGGTTGAGCACGCCGCCCGGGCTCTTCTTCTCTTCCTTCTTGGGTGGGTCCGCATAGGGGTTCGGGATGTCCTTCTTTTTCTTGGCTTTCTCCTCTTCTTCCTTCTTTTTCTCGTCGGCGGCTTTCCGCTTCTCCTCCTCCTGTCGCTTTCGTTCCTCCGCAGCCGCCTGCTTCTTCTCCTCTTCCTGTTGTTTCCGTTCCTCCGCGGCGGCTTTCCGCTCCTCCTGTTGCTGTCGCTTCCGCTCCTCTGCGGCGGCCCTCTTCTTCTTCTCTTCCTCCTTGCGCAGGCGTTCCTGCTCGGCCCTGGCCGCGGCGGCGAGCTCGGCACGGGTCGGTCCGCAGATCTCGCGGTCCTTCTCGTTCGCCTCGCAGTACGCCGGCTTCGCGAGGGCGAAGAGCTCGCGCCCGAGGGTGGCCACGGCCTCATCGGCCGCTTCTCGGGCCTCGGTCACCGTCATCGCGCCGTGGAAGGCCAGGGAGAAGCGCTCCTCGTAGCGTTTCCGCCCCAGCCGCCAAGTGACCTTTTTCTTCGTGTCGACGTCCTTCTCGAGGAAGCGCTGGAACCCGTCGAGAGCTTCCAGCACCGGCCCCTTCATCCCTTCATACGCGGTGCGCAGCTCGCCGTCCTTGGGGATCCGCGCGTCGAGTTCGTCGCGGACGAGCGAGATGGTGAAGCGGTTGACCTCGACGGCTGCCGCGGCCAGGGGCTCGGACGTGCTCTCGATCATCCGGGCGGCGCGCTCGAGGTAGGCCGGGGCCCAGTGCAGCCGGCCGAGCACGTCCGCCAGCCGCTCCTCTTCCGGGGCGTAGGCGACGACGAGCGGGTAGTACAGCGCCTCGGCCAGGGATCGGGCGTGGAGCAGGGGGTCGCGGCGGTGGATCTCGAGATCCTTCCAGTCGAGCAGCTCGAGCCGGGCGGCGGCGATCAGCAGGTGGCGATCGCTGAGGTCGTTCGGGCTGAGCGCCGCTTCTGGGACCTTGTTCTCGAGCCGTTCCATCGTCGCCTCGAGGGATTCGATGCGGGCGTCGACCAGGTCCGTCGAGTAGTTGGGCAGCTCGCGGTCCAGGTCTGCATCCTCGCCGCTGGGCAGCCGGTACGTGTGCATGCCGGCGCGGGTGGCGAGGTGGGGATACGTATAGAGCGTCTCCTGCACGAACCCGTAGATCACGTCGTGGAGCTCGGCCGAGGCCGCAGCCGTCGCGGCAAAATCGACCTTCTTCTTCCGGGCGCTCGGCAGCGTGTAGCATGACACCACCGCGGCCGTCACCGCCGAACTCACGCTCTCCGTCGTACCCTGCCCGTCGAGAGACAAACGGATCCAGGTCGCTGGTTTCATCTTCGGACCTCCTGTCGCTGCATCATGCCCCGAAACCGAACTGCTGTTCAACCGGTCTTGCCGGAGGTGTCGCTGGAGGCCGAAACGGGGCACGGCAGGTCACAAGAGGTCGCAAAAGGGTTGGCCCCGGCCGGAATGGGCTGCTATTATGCCGCCACTTCTGCCCGTACGGAGGGAAGTGGCCGCCGCATGGTAGAAAACCGCCATATCGCGCTCCTAGCCGTGGCCGCCGCGGCGCTGCTCGCGCTGCCTGGGTGCAAGAAGACCCCGGACGAGCGATCGCTGCTCGACTATTCGCTCTCGGCCGAGGCCCTGTTCGAAGAGGCGATGGAGCAGTTCGACGACGAGGACTGCGTCGACGCCGAGAAGATCTTCCAGGAGGTCCGGCGCCAGTTCCCCTACAGCCGCTTCGCGCCGCTTTCCGACCTCAGGATGGCGGATTGCCAGTTCATCCAGGGCAACCACGCCGCAGCCGCGGTGGCCTACCAGCAGTTCGTCAGGAAGCATCCGACCCACGAGGAGACACATTACGCGGCGTTCAGGCGGGGGCTGTCCTTCGTCCAGATGATTCCCGGCGACTGGGTGATCACGCCGCCGTCCCACGAGCGGGACCAGTCCGCCACCCGCGACGCGCGGGGGGCTCTGATCGGCTTCCTCCAGGGCTACCCGCGCAGCCCCCACCGCGAGCAGGCCGCCGAGCTGCTCGCCGAGGTCGAGAACGCGCTGGTCCGGCACGAAATCTACGTGGCCGAGTTCTACCGCTCGCGGGACCAGTTGAACGCGGCCGCCGTGCGGCTCGAGGCGGTGCGTACGAGCTTTCCCGACGCGTCCCTGGTCCCGGACGCGATGTTCCTCCAGGCCCGGACCTACCTCGCACTGAACCGGCTCGACGCCGCCAGGCGAGTGCTCGGCGAGATCATCCAGTTCTACCCGGAGCACTACCAGGCGGCGCGGGCCAAGGACACCCTGGAACACCTCGATGCCAAGCACGGGGACGAAAACCGAGGCAACGATGGATAAGGACATCCTGATGCGGCTCGAGCGGGGCCGAGAGCACTACGAGAGCCGCGAGTACGACAAGGCCGAGCCCCTCCTGCAGGAGGTGGCGGCGGCGACCACGGGCTTCGCCGACGTGATGAACATGCTCGGTGTGATCTGTCACGATCGCGGTCAGGTCGCCATGGCCCAGCAGTACTTCGAGAAGGCCGTGGCGATCAACCCGCGCTACACCGAGGCCGCGCTCAACCTGGCGGTGACCTGCAACGAGCAGGGACTCTACGAGGAGGCCCGCCGCGCCCACGAGCACGTGGCCTCACTGCAGCCCGAGACGGCGCGGGATATCGAGCCCTTCGCCCGTGGCAAGCTGGCCAACATGCACGCCGACCTCGGCCGGGCCTACGCCGAGCTCCAGCTCCACGACAGGGCCATCGCCCAGTACCGCGAGGCCCTGAACCTGAGCCCGGAGTTCGCGGACATCCGCACCCGGCTCGGGCAGCTGCTCAAGGACGCGGGCCAGTACGAGGCCGCCCTTCGGGAGCTGCGCAAGGTGAAGCTCGACCGTCCGAAGTACGTGCCCGGCCGGATCTCGCTGGGCGTGACCCACTTCAAGATGGGCGAGATGAACCAGGCGCGCCTCGAGTGGCGCGAGGTGCTCGAGCTGGATCCCGAGAACCGCACCGCGGGCATGTATTTGCGGATGGTAGACCAGCTGATCGCACAGGCCGAGGCCAAGGCCGTGGGCCTCGACCTCGAGGTCGCCGCGCCGGTCCGGGAGGGGGAGGAGGAGGGGGTTTCGGAGGCGGCCGCCGGGGAGGACGAGCTGGACTTCTCGTTCGAAGGCGACCGCTCGTCGGTGATGCCCGCCAAGAACACGGATCCCGAGGAGAGCTGATCCGTCAGGCCCCCTTCGGCGGTTCCCCCGAAGGATTCGAGACGACGGGAGGCGTGCGATGGACCGCGAGACCTTCCTGCGTTACCTGCACGGCGCCGTCCAGCACGGCGCCTCGGACATCCACTTCAAACCCGGATCGCCGCCGGTGCTGCGGATCAGCAAGCAGCTGCGGCCATCCCGCTCGGAGCCACTCACGCCGGACGACACGCGCGACATCTGCGGCTTCGTGCTGGAGAGCTCACCCCAGGGAGCCGACCTCGACGCGCTCAGGGATCTGGATACCTCCTTCACCCTGCCGGGCCGATGCCGCTTCCGGGTCAACGTCTTCCGCCAGCGCGGCTCGCTGTCCCTGGCGCTGAGGGTGATCCCCGACGAGATCCCGACATTCGAGAAGCTGATGCTGCCGCCCCAGACCGCGGAGCTGGCCGACTTCACGCGTGGCCTCGTGCTGATCACCGGCGCCGCGGGCATGGGCAAGTCCTCGACCCTGGCCGCGATCATCGACCGCATCAACTCGACCCGGCCGGCCCACGTGGTGACTATCGAGGATCCCATCGAGTTCCTGCACAAGGACCGGCGCGCGGTAATCTCCCAGCGCGAGGTGGGACCGGACACCGTGGACTTCAACAAGGCCCTGCGCGCCGCCCTGCGACAGGACCCGGATGTGATCCTGGTCGGCGAGATGCGCGACCTCGAGACCATCGACATCGCGCTCAAGGCGGCCGAGACCGGGCACATGGTCTTCTCAACAGTGCACACGCAGGATGCGGCCAAGACCGTTGGCAGGCTGGTCGCGGTCTTCCCACCCGAGGAGCAGGCGATGGTCCGTGTGCGCCTCTCCGAGAACCTGCGGGCGACCATGAGCCAGCGGCTGATCCCGCGGGCGGACGGCCAGGGGATGGTGGTGGCCGTCGAGTACATGCGGGTCACGGGCACGGTGGAGGACGCGATCCGCAACCCCGAGCTGACGAGCACGCTCAAGGACATCATCGAGCGCAGCCGCGAGCAGTACGGAATGGTCTCTTTCGACCAGTGCCTGACCGATCTCTACCATGGCGAGCTGATCACCCTCGACACCGCCAAGCGCTACGCCACCAACCCCGCCGATTTCGAGCGGGCGCTGCACTTCGACTGAGGGATCAGGATTGAGGCCCGGGCGGGTAGGTCCGGGGCGGAGCGGCTTCGGTCAGAAGGGCCGGGTCGTAGCGCCCCTCGTGGATCACGGCGAGATCGTCCAGCAGCAGGCTCGTCTTGCGCGCGGTGAAAGGGTACTGGGCGTTCGACGACCAGGATATCGGGTGGCTGCCGCTGCCGGGAGACCTGCCGAGCGAGAAGTAGGCGCCCGGGACGAACAGATCCTGGGTGGAATTGCCGATTGCCATCAGCAGATCGAAATTGGTGCCCACCGCGAACATGCCGATCCGGTCGAGGTTCCGGCCCGCGCGAACGTTGGCGAGCACCCGCGCGGCGACATCGGCGGGACCGCCACCGACGTCCGCGAGGCGCCCCCCGCGGATCTCGAGCCGCAGGGGGTAGCGACCGATTTCGAAGTGGTCCACGCCCCCGGTGACGGGCACGACACCGTCACAGACGAAGACGCCGTCGACGGACACCGGACAGGTGAAGATCTCTCCATTGGGCAGGTTGTGCCACTGCCCCGGGCCGATGACGCCGGCGGAGCGCTCCCACGGCTCGGCCGGGTCCAGGGCGACGGTCACGTCCGTGCCGCGGCGGGTCGTCACGCGGATCGCACCTGCCCGTGAGATCCGCTCGGCCATCAGGTCGTTGAGCCGGGCCACATGCCGATAGTCCGAGAGCATGCCCTGCTGCATCGCGTCCTCGGTGACGTTGATCATGTGGGCGTGGCGCAGCCGGTACGGCTCCACCATCCGGATCAGCTCGAGGCGGTGCTGGGTCTCGCCGTCAACCGGGTGGCAGGTGTAGACGCTGACCGTGGAATGGGAGAGGGCGCGGCAGATCGCCGGCGGCAGGCGGTCCGCCGGACGTGGGACGTGGCGCTCGAGGATGAAGCAATGGCAGCGTGCACCGCGCTCGTCGATCGCCGCGCGCAGCGCGGCTGCCACCGCGAGCGAGGCCTCGTCGCAGACGATGGTCACCTCGTCCTGATCGGAGACCGACAGGCAGGTCTTGGCGGCGTTCCGCGCCCCCCGCATCAGGTGGGCGATCTCGCCGGCGGCCCTGATTTCCTCGGTATCGGGCATCGCATCACCCCCCCTTGCGCGGGTCGACGGCGCGCTCGCGCTCCGTGTCCCTCGCAACCGCTCGTGTTCTGCCATGGCCACGGCCCTCGGGCAAGCCGTGAATCGGCCGGGACTGCTTCGGATCGCTTCGGATTGACCCTGATTCGCCTTTGCGGTTAGGGTTTCTGGCGACGAGAATCCCACCGCGAAGAAGAAGGCGACGACGGATGGCAACCAAGAAGAAGGCGGGCAGCGGCAAGCGGATCGTGAAGCGCGTGGAGACCCAGACAACGGAGGCCACGTCTGCGCAAAAGGAAGCGCAGGAGGAGTCCGAGGCCCCGCGCATCGCCCCGCGGATCCAAGAGAAGGACTCGGGGCTCGGCGTGCTCAAGGGCGTCGGGATCGGCATCATCGTGCTGATCCTCGGAGCGGGAGTGCTCAGCCGGTTGATGGGCGGCGACGTCGAGACGCGAGGCGAAAAGCTGGCCGGTGAGAAGTGTGGCAGCACCCAGGAGTGCGCCCGCGGCTCGATCTGTTACGCCTACAAGGGTGAGGCGAGTCGCTGCTTCCGTACGTGCTCGGCGACGGAACCCTGCGACCCCGGCTTCCACTGCACGTCCGCGGCCGAGCGGGCCGGACGCCGCAAGACAAGGGTCCGCTCCGTCTGCGTCGGGGATGAAAGCGCGAACTAGACTGCTGTCGCTTCTCGCGGCGGCCATTCTGGCAGCGGCCACATGGGGCTGCCGGGAGCAACAGGCCACACCGCGAGTCGATCCGGTGAGGACGCCCATCCCGGAGCGGGCGGGCCTGCCCACCGAGGTCCGGGAGCAGGCGCCGGGCAGGAGCCCGAGCGCGCCTCGGCCTCCGGTCGGCCACTTGGGCGACAAGGCGAGCCGCGCGCGATTCACCACGCCCGGAGCCGTACGCTGGAGCATCGAGTTCCCGCAGCCGATCAGCGGGCTGGAGTGGTCCCCGGCCGGTGGCCTCGCGGTGTCGGCGGGACCCGTCGTGCACAACGTGACCAGCCGAGGCGTGAAGCGCTGGATCGTGGTGACAGGGGAGGGGCATCGGCTCTACCGCCTCGGTGGGCAGCAGGTCGTCTGGTCACCGGCGTTCCAGCGGATCTCGCAGATCGGCAGCCGTGGGCAGATGGGCTGGAAGCGCGACTGGGCCGGTGGGGTTGCCGAGGATCCCAGGGGGGGGTTCCTCCTCGTCGACGCGGCCACGGTCGCGGCCGTCGGTCCCGACGGCAGGGACCGCTGGCGGGTCTCCATCGAGGGGCTGCACAACCTGCACGGGCCCTTCCCCTGCACCGAGGGCGTGGTGTTCCAGGGCGTGCGCGGGCTCCAGAGCACGGCGGTCACGATTTCGGATCGGGGCATGGTCGTGCGCGAGGTCGCCCTCGAGCGCGGTTCGCTGCTGCTCGGCACCGACGCCGACTGCGGGTCGCTGGTCTGGCGTGGCGGCGAGGTGGCGCTGCTCGATCTGCGCGGCGTCGAGCGCTGGCGGCTGGCGTTGCCCCGGGAGCCCCTGGTGCGCGCCGTCGAGGGGGGGTTCCTGATGGCGACCGGCGCCACGCAGGATCCCATCGCCGCGATGGTCGTCGCTGCCGACGGACGGAGACTCTGGTCGGAGGACCTGCCGGTCTCCGGAAGGCTGACGAGGATCGACGCCTTCGCCGTCCAGGAGGGAAGGCCCTCGGCTCTCGGCCTGTGCCTCGACGTGTCCAGTCCCTGTGCGCGGCCCGGGGAGCTGCGCGGACCGTTCAACGCGATGCTCACGCCCGGGGCGGACGGCCGCCTGCGCGTGCTGGCGCGGCACGTCCAGGGACACCTGGCTGTCACCCCCCACCCGGGAGGCGGGCTCGTGGTCGCCGGCTCGTCGTCCGAGGACGCTACCGAGGTCGCGCTGCGCCAGGAGGGCGACCTCGTGCTCTGGCAGGCGACCCTCGAGGGCCGGCTATCCGCCGGACCGTTCGTCGGGCCGTCCGGCGAGGTCTACGTGGCGACCTGCCGGGGCTGGGACTGCGAGGCGCCGTTCCGGCTCGCGGCCATAACCGGCACGACACCCGCGCCCGAGGCAGCGGGGAATTGAGGACACCGGCTATTTGAAGATCGAGGTGCGGGCGTGGACCGAGTCCGATTCCCGCCGCCTCAGCTCGGCGGTGGTCTCTCGAAAGCGCCGGACGATCACCGGCAGCATCGCGGCGGCGATGGTCGGCCGACTCCGGAGGAGGCCCTGGAAGCTCCACTGGGTCAGCACCAGCGCGTCGACGTCGGTCGTCGCGCGGATCGACGCGACCCTCTCGTCGCCGTCGATGATCGACAGTTCGCCGACCATCGCGCCCTGGCCCAGCTCGGCCAGCACCAGGGGCGGCCTGCCCGCCAGCTCGGCCTCCACGACCACGGATCCGGAGACGATGAGGAAGGCGGCGACGCCGCGCTCGCCCTGGTGGCAGAGGTACTCGCCGGGCCGGTAGCTCGACTCGGAGCACGACTTGGCCACGGCCTTGATGTCCCTCGCTCCCAGGCCCTCGAAGACTTCCACCCGCGTGATGAAACCCAGCCGCACCTTCCAATGCATGGTCCGTCCCTTCCTTGCGTCGGCTCAGCGCGCCGGTGCCGTCAAGAGCTCCCGGGCCGCGTCCCGGATCGCGGGCGTCACGCTGCTGCCCCCCAGCATCCGCGCCAGCTCCTCCACTCGCTGCTCCGGGTCGAGGCGGGCGACGCGGGTCACGGTCCGGCCGCGCCTGACGTCCTTGAGCACGACGAAGTGCGCGTCGGCCAAGGCGGAGATCTGCGGCAGGTGCGTGATGCAGATCACCTGGTGGTGTGCGGCGACGTCCTTCAGCTTGCGGCCCACGGCCGCGGCCACGGCGCCGCCGATTCCGGCATCGACCTCGTCGAAGACGAAGCTCCCCACGGGCCCCACGCCCGCCAGTGCGCGCCGGATCGCGAGCATCAGCCGCGACAGCTCGCCGCCCGAGGCCACCTTGCGCAAGGGATGACAACCCTCTCCGGGGTTCAGGGCCGTGTGGAACTCCACGCGCTCGCCGCCTGCGGCGCCGGGCTCGCCATCGAGAGGCTCGACACGCACTTCGAACGCGGCGCCTCCAAAAGAAAGATCCCTCAGCTCACGGGTCACCGCCCGCGCGAGCTTCGCGGCGGCGCCGACGCGCGCCCGACCCAGATCCGCCGCCACCGCCGCGACCTCCCGCCGGCGCTGCTCCAGCTTCGAAGCGGCCTCGACGACGGCCTCCTCGAAGCGCGCGAGGGTCTCCCGCTCCGCGGCCAGGGCAGCCCCGAGGGCGATCACGCCGGTCAGGTCGGTCCGGTGCTTGCGGATCAGGCGGCGCAGCGTCTCCCGCCGCTCGTCGAGATCCTCGAGCCGGGCGGGATCCGCGTCGACGCCGGCGCCGTAGCCGGACAGCTGACGGGAGACGTCCTCCACCAGCGCCGCGGCCTCGGCCAGCTTCGCGCCTTCCTCGGCCAGCCGCGGGTCGTGGCGGGCGGCCTCGCCGAGGGACCGCTCCACCGCTCCGAGGCGTTCGATGACCGACCCGTCGCGGTCGTAGAGCTCGTCCGCACCGCCGGCGGCGGCGGCCAGCAGCTCGGCCCTGTGCCGAAGCAGATCGATCTCCCGCTCGAGGTCCTCGAGCTCGCCGGGGAGGGGGGCGATATCGTCAATCTCGGCGAGCTGGAAGTCGATGTAGTCGAGGCGGGCCGCGCGATCCTGCTCGCGGGCGAGCAGGGTGTCGTGGTCGGCGCGCGCCCGGCGCAACGCGTCGTGGGCGAGGCGCATCCGCTCCAGCAACGGCCCGTGCCCGCCGAAGCCATCGAGCAGCTCGAGCTGGGAGGCGGGCTCCAGCAACCGGTGGTGCTCGTGCTGGCCCATCACGCTGGCCAGGCCGTCGGCCAGGTCGGCCAGCACGGAGAGCGAAGCGAGCTTGCCGTTGACGTGGCAGCGGTGGCGGCCCTCGGCCGGAAGCACGCGCCGGATCAGAAGCTCGTCGTCCACGGGCAGGCCGCCGGCCGCGAGGCGCTCGCGCACGGCCGGTTCGTCGGCGATGTCGAAGACGCCTTCGACCTCGGCCTCGGCCGCGCCCTTGCGCACCAGGTCGCTGGAGCCGCGCCGGCCGAGGAGCAGATCGAGGGCGGCCACGACCAGGGACTTGCCCGCGCCGGTCTCGCCGGTGAGCACGTTGAAGCCCGGGCAAAGCTCGAGATCGAGCTCGTCGATCAGCACCAGGTCGCGGACCCTGAGGCGGACCAGCATCGGTTCAAAGCTCCGGCGTCGTTGCGACCATCCGTCCGGAGGCTACCAGAACCGCGCCCGGGCGCAATCGGGACGCCGGAACGCTTCCGGGCGGGCGCACCATGCCTCGACTTTCAAGGCTGGAGGCTGGGTTGAGCCGCGTTGAGCGCTAGAAGGAAATCCGCAGCTGCCCGCCGGCGGCGCCCCGGTCGTCGAGGTACGGCTCAAGCGCCAGTGCCGGACGCATGGAGAAGCCTGTTGGGGGGGCTGATGTAAGCTCTTTCAACCTCAGCATCTTGGGTTTCGTCACCAGCGTCATCACCAGTCCCGAGGCCAGCAGCACCAATGATATCGGGGTTAGGGTCAATGTTGTCAGCCGATATTGGTCTCTTTTGGATAAATGGAATTCCGGAAACATCCAGTCTCCGTCTTCCGTTTCCTCTTGCGGGGTTTTTGCCCAGGCAATACC
>CAYZAI010000017.1:0-24706 GCA_964476305.1 uncultured Myxococcales bacterium | reverse complement strand
GGCCAGGAGGAGCCCAGATTCGGATCCGCCGGCACCGGCTTCGGGCACCAGCGACGAGCCTGCCGACAGCGACGTCGACATCGCCAGGATGATCGAAGAGGCCGTGGACGACTTCGACGACGTGGACAATGCCCTCGATACCGTGCGCGCCGAGCCCCTGCCCGACGAGCCCGGAGGGCCACGGGACGGATCTTGACAGGCAGGGCCGCTCGTGTAGTTTACGGGCTCGCTTGCGCGAAGCGAAAGTGGCGGAATTGGTAGACGCGCAGGCTTCAGGTGCCTGTACCCGTTAGGGTGTGAGGGTTCGAGTCCCTCCTTTCGCAAGAAGAAGACCGGCCCTCGTGGTCGGTCTTCTTTTTTTACCGTCAGAACACGAATGAGAAATGGAGTTCGAGGTTGAAGTGCCAGGGCAGCTCTTTCTTTTCGTCGAGGGTGCCGTTCTCCAGCGCGAGGAAGTCCCGATCCGCATCCTCGATGTCCACGCAGGAGTTGTCCTTGTTGGTTCCCTCGTTCAGCGCGGTGGTCGAGATCTCGTTACAGGCCTTGGACCAGAACGGGAGCAGGAACTCGGCGACGATGCCGAGGGCCACGTTGCGCGTGATGAAAAAGTTGATGCCCAGCTGCGGCGTGAGCGTGAACCCGTCCATGGCGAGGCTGTTGCGCACCGCTGTGTACTCGCAGAGATCCACGCCCATGTACGTCGTCGTGCAGTCGCCGGCGTCGCTCTCGACCTTCTCGGAGTAGAACAGCCGTGTCCAGCCCAGATCGATACCCAGGAAGGGATCGAACCAGGAGCGGTTGATCGGGTGCAGCCGCACGCCGCCGTGGAATCCGTACCACAGCAGCACGCGTTCCGTGCGGGCCAGCGCCGCGAGTTCCGTCGTGGAGGGCAGCTTGTGGCCAGCGAAGACCGCCGTGGCGGAGACGGCCACGTATGACGCGAAGCGCCAGCCCAGGCGCAACCGGCCACCATAGCCCGTACCCGTCTCAGAGCACAGGACGTCGCTCGCACACCAGGACAGCAGGAACGACAGGTCGCCGAAGAACCCTTCGTGGTCCGCGTCGTACCATTCCCCTTCGTCGTGGCGTTCGATATCGGTGGGCTGTCTCGGCGCGTCGTCGCCGGGCGGCGCGGCAACCGTCGCTGCCTGGGGGACGGTGTCGCCAGCCCCAGAGAACAGCGCGCGCAGCAGCCCCTCGGCGGCTCTTTTCATCTCGTCGGGGGATGGAACGTCGCCCCCCGGCAGCAGGTGTATCCGAGCCGGACCGAGAATTCCCGTTCCAGACCAAACCGCGTTCCCCGAGATGGCGAGGCCGCCAACGTCGGCGCGTTCCACCCGCGCGGCCACGACGAGCTCCGCACCGAGGGCCCCGCCGATGCGGGCCAGATCGATAGCTTCGGGAAAACGACCAGAGGAAAGGCCGGCCGCGAGCTTACGGACGCGGTTCTGGGCGACGAGACCGAAGCCCCGGCGAGCGAGGTTGCGGCGTAGCTCCACGGTCAGGGTTCGGTGCACCTCGGCCGGCAACTCGCCAATCGTGGGCAGCACCGCCGCCGCGGGCGCGACCGGGTCATCGGCCGCCTGCAGACGCGCGGCGAAGCACAGGCCTGTGGCCAGCGCGATCCAGGCCGGACCCTTTCGCGGCAGCGTCACGACCTACCGCACGAGGTCGAGCAGCGAGAGCTGTCCCGGCAGCACGTTCTCGTAGCGCCCGAGCACCAGGTCGATGCCCTCGCGGATGTAGACCGAGACCGGCACCTTGGTGCGCCCGCTGAGTTCCTTGAGCTTCCGCTCCTGCTCGGCCGTGATGTAGATGGTCGTCGTTATCTTCTTTCTCGCCATGGGAATCCCCGTTCATTCTTTATAGCACGGATCGAGTTCTCTCAGCGCGGTAGCCAGGCCTGACGCGTCAATCTTCCCCGCGGACAAGGGCTCCCCGCGA
The DNA here is from genome assembly GCA_964476305.1 of uncultured Myxococcales bacterium. Taxonomy (GTDB): domain Bacteria; phylum Myxococcota_A; class Polyangia; order JAAYKL01; family JAAYKL01; genus CAYZAI01. The sequence continues at coordinate 22,762 of CAYZAI010000017.1, read as the reverse complement.
ATGATCTCCACCTCGGCGAAGGGCTTGGGCAGCAGGTAGTGGTCCCAGGCCCGGCTGAAGATCCATGCGTGGGCTGCCCGGAACGTGATCGGCACCAGCCGTGCACCGGTGCTGCGGGCGAGGGCCACGGCGCCGGGCTTGACCTCGCCGAGGGGCCCGCGCGGGCCGTCCACGGCGAAGGCGACATCCGCACCGTCTCGTATTGCGTTCACCAGGGCCTTGAGACCGGCCGCGCCGCCCCTGCTGGAGGAGCCACGCCGCACGACGAAGCCGAGCCGGCCGAGGATGCGGGCCTGGAGTGATCCGTCCGCCGAGCGCGAGGCGAGCACTGCCACAGGACGCGGCCGAGGATGCGCCAGCAGCCCCGACTGCCGCCCGTGCCAGAAACAGAACACCAGTGGCCCGGAGTCGTATCCCGGATCCGGACCGGCCAAGCTAATGCGCCAAGTGGCCCGAAGCAGCCTCAGGAGCCAGGAAGCCAGGAACGCGAGCAGCGCCCGGCCCATGGCCCTATTTGCACTGCTCGATGCCGGCCTTGCAGCCCTCGTGACCCGAGTCCTCGTCGAGTCCGCGCTGGAACATGCCCTTGGCCTTGCGCGGGTCACCCTGTCGCAGCGAGATGTCGCCCACGTACCAGTAGATGTCGGCCTTGGAAGCTCCCACGGACTTGTCGAACCGCTGCAACAGCAGGGCCCGGAACAGCTTGACCGCGGCGTCCAGATCCCCACGATCGTAGTACAGGCGGCCGAGGCTGATCAGCACCTCGATGTTCGAAATGTCCATCTTGTAGGCCGCTTCGAGGTTCGCCAGCGCCTTGTCGCTGTCGCCGCGGGCCAGATAGGCCATGGCCAACCGCTGCTGGTAAGTCGCCGCCTGTTTCGAGCGCCTCTTGCCCCCCTCGGTCTCGGCGTCGATCAGAGACTCGATCACCGGGATGGCCTCGTCCTGTCGACCGGCCTTGAGCAGGCCGTCTGAAAGGGCGAGCAGCACCGCCGCGCTGCCCGGATCGAGTTCCCGGGCCCGCTCCAGCGTCGCCACGGCTCCCCCGGAATCGCCGAGCTCGGTCTCCTGGAGCTTTGCGATATCGAGCAGCTTCGCCACCCGGGCGGGCCGGTCCGCGATTCGCGGTTCCTCCCTCTGCCAGGCCGCAAGCACGCCCTCCATGTCTCCCCGCGCCTGGCACTTTTCGGCCAGGGCCCGGTTCGCCTCCAGGTGGCCCGGATCCAGCTCCACTGCCCGCTGCAGCTCGGTGAAAGCGGCCTGCTCGTCGCCGAGGCGCGATTCGTTCAGTCGCGCCAAACGGAAATGGACCTCGGCCTCGTCCGGCCCGCCTCGTCCCGCGGCTGCGGCTTTTTGCAGCACCTCGGCGCAGCGCTCCCAGTCCGCCGCGGCCTCGTAGAGGCGGGCCAGGGCCGCGAGGGCCCGGGTGTGTTCGGGGTCGCGCTCGAGCACGCGCTCGTAGATATCGGTAGCGCGGTCGGGCTCCGCCAGCCGCTCATCGAAGATCTCGCCGATGCGCACCAGCAGGGTCAATTCCTCCCGGAGGTTTTCTGTCTCTCGTTCCCGATCCGCAGCCCCCTCCAGCATCTCCACCAGGTCGTGCCATCGCTCCGTGCGGGCGTAGATCCGCTCCAGGGACTCACGGGCGCTCTCGTCGAACGGCGCCAGCAGCAGGACCTCCCGCAGGTGGTCCGCAGCCTCGTCGAAATCTTCGAAGCGCTCCTCGGCGATGCGCGCCAGCCGGCCGTTTAGTTCGATCCTTGCCTCGTCATCGGTAGCCCCGCCGAGTCGTTCGGCCAGCAAGTCCCTGAGGTCACTCCAACGCTCGAGGCGCTGGAACAACTGCTCGAGCTGGGACAGGGCGGCCTCGTCCTCGGGTTCGTTCTCGAGGATCTCACGGTACGTGTCGATCGCGCGCACCGGCTCGGCGAGCGGGCCTATGAAAAGCGTCGCGGCGCGGTGGCGGAAAGCGTTCCCCGCCGTGGGGTCCGCGGAATACCTGCCGCGCGAAACCAGCAATTCTACAAGAACGCCGAAATCTTCCGCCTGCTCGACCAGGCCGATCAGAGCGTCCAGGGCGTCCAGATCCGATTCATCTATCGCCAGAAGCTCGCGATAGGCGCGGATCGCTGCGTCGGTCTGCCCCAGATCGAACTGGGCGACTCTGGCCGCGCGCAGCAGCACCTGTTTCTTCTCACCGAAGTCATAAGTCGCCCGGGCCTTCTTCTCGAGAACTGCCAGGAGATCTTCGAAACGACCGAGTCCTTGCAGCAGCTCGATCAGGGCATCGAGGGCCTCTGTGTGTTCCGGCTCGCGCTCGAGCACGGCCCGGTAGCGGGCCTCTGCCTTTCGCGGATCACCGACCCGATCGGCAGCCCAGCGCGCAACCTGTAGCCCGAGCTCCACCTCGTGACCCGGTTCGAGCTTGCCGGTCTCCAGGGCCTGCTCCGCGGCCCTCGTCAGCGCCGCCCAGCTGCCCAGTTCGCTGGCGAGCCGCTCCAGCTCCCCGAGGAGATCGCGATCGGCAGGGGCCAGCGCGAAGGCGCGGGAAAGGGAATCGAAGGCGGCGCTGGGATCGCCGAGGACCTGCTCCTGGTGAGTGGCCAGCTCGCGGTAGAGCTGGACCCGATCGAAATCGTCCGCAATCCGCAGCCTGGCTTCGAACAGTCGCCCGATCTGATGTTGATCGCCCCTGGCCTGGTAGGCCGGGATGAGGGCCTCGACGACCTCTTGCACGGCCTCGTCGCGGGCCAGCAGCCCTTCGAGAGCAGCGACGGCGTCGTCGTTGGTCGGGTCCTCCTGTGCCACGTCGTGATAGACGCTGATCGCGCCGGCGAGATCGCCGAACTGGCCCTCACGGATCGCTCCCTGGCGCAGCTTGAAGCGGTGGCGATCCGTGGAGTCCTCCGCCAGGGAGATTTCGCGCTCGATGACCTCGTCGAGCTCGGCGAAGAGCTCCTCGCGTTCGTAGAGACGGTCGAGGGCAGCCAGCACCGGGCCGTCGCTGCTGCCTTCGTCGAAGAGCTTCCGGTAGGCCTCGATGGCGCCGCGGGCATCGCCGAGGTGCACCTCCCTGATCTCTCCCAGACGCCCCAGCAGCGCGCGCTCGACCGCGGGGTCGTATACGTCCTCGGCCTGGTGCTGATAGACCTCGGTCAGGCGCTTCCAGAATCCCTCGGCTCCTGCCAACCGATCGAGGGCGTCCATCACCTCGGCGCGCGAGGGATCAGCGGCTAGTGAACGGGCGTAGACGTCGAACGCTGCCGAGGGATCCGAACGGCCCACCTCGTGCAGCTCGGCCAGGTCCACCAACTGCCCGAAGCGCGTCGTGGGATCGTCGACAAGCTCGAGCTTGAGTTCGAGCAGAGCGGCCAATCGGTCGTAGCGCTGGGCCTCCCGGTGCAACGGCTCCAGCACCGCGATGGCCTGCTCCCGGACGGTCTCGTCTCGGGCGAGCCGTTCGAGAGCATCGATGGCCTCGGCGTGTGTCGGCTGCTGGGCCAGGACGTCGCGGTAGCTCTCGATGGCGTTGTCCGGGTTTCCGAGCTCCGTCTCCTGTAGCTTTCCGATGCGAACGCCGAGATCGACCCAAAGGGCCTGGTCCGCGGCGGCGGCCTTCTGCAATTGCAGGTTCTCCAGCAGTTCTGGGAACATCTTCTCGCTGGTGTAGAGCCGGTCGAGGGCCGCCATCGCCACCGGGTCCTGCCCGTCCTCATCGAGCACCGCCCGCCAGTCGTTGATGGCCTCGAGGATCTCGTGCAGTTTCGTTTCGTGGATTTCGGCGATGGCGCGCAGCACCTCGAGCCGCTCCTGCGGATCGGAGACGAGTTCCAGTCGCTGTCGCTTTGTCTCGATCAGATCGACCCAGGCCGAACTCGCCTCGTAGAGCCGCTCCAGGGAAGCGATCACCGGCAGCGAGGTCGGGTCGGCCTCGAGGGCCAGTCGGTAGGAATCGATGGCGTCGACTGGGACGCCCATCAGGTCCTCGTGGATCGAGGCCTTGGCGCGCAACAGTTCGCAGCGCTCTGCCGCGTCCTCGGCAAGACCGGCCTTGCGGGACAGGACATCGACGAGCCCGTCCCACTCGCCGACCAGGTTGTACAGGCCCTCCAGGGCCTCGAGTGCCTGCCCGTCGGCATCGTCGATCTCCAGCGCCGCACGGTAGGACTCGATGGCCTTTCGCGGCTGGTCGAGCCGGCGATCATAGGTCGAACCGAGCAGGTGGAGCACTTCGTGCCTGAGATCGGCGTCGTAGATCTCCGGGAGTTGCTGCTCGAGCGTTCGGGCCAGCTCCTCCCAGTTGTCAATCAGCTCGGCGAGCCGGGTGAGCTCGGCGAGCACCTCGCGGTCCTGGGGATCGGCTTCATAAGCCCGGGTCAGCGACTCGAATGCGAGCACATGGTTCCCGCCGCGTTGCTCGTGGAGCCGCGCCATCTCGCGTAAGCGGGCGACCCGGTCGGCGGGCGCATCCAGGAACTCCACCTGGGTCTTCAGGATCACGATCAGCTTCTTCCACTCGTCAGCGTCGCGGTAGGCCGGCTCGATGATCTCGGCGATTCGCTGGCGCTGCGTTTCATCGAGGATCAACCGCTCCAGTTCGGCCAGAGAAGCGGGGTCGCCGCCCGGTTCCAGTAGCGCCTCCTCGTAGATATCCACGGCGGAAACGAGATCTGTCAGCTGTTCCTCGTGGAGCTTGGCCAGCCGGCGCCGATGCTCGTTGCGAATCGCAGCGTCCTCACCCCGGTCGATCTGGGTTCGGATGTGCAGCGCGAGATCCTCGAAACGTCCGGCCTGACGTAACAAGCGGTCGAGGTTGGAGACCGCCCGGACATCGCGATCGTCGATATCCAGTACGTTGCGGTAGGCGTTGATGGCGGCGTCGAGATCGGAGGCCGCCTTTTCGTGGATATCGGCGCTCTTGTAAAGGAACTGCTTGCGCTGCTCGATGTCGATCGCCGCCTCGGCCGCGTCGCGGTAAAGTTCCAGCAAATCGGCCCAGGCCTCAGTGGCCAGCAGCATCCGCTCCACCGCGGCGAAAGCCCTGGGATCGTCCGGCGAGAAGGACAGCACCCGCTGGTAGGCTGCACGGGCCTTGCCCGGATCGGCGAGGCGTTTCTCGTAGAGATCACCGAGCATGAAGGCCAACTCGGTGGTGGCCGGGGAGTCTGCGACCACGTCGTCGAGCACTGCGGCAAAGACCTCCGTCTGGCGCTCCCAGTTCTCGAGTACGCTACCGAGACGCGTCAGCAGGTCGAGCGAGGTGCTGTCCTCGGGATCCTCTCCGAACATCCTGGCGAAGGTGTCGAAGGCGTGATCGAGGTCGCCGAGTTGCTCCTCGTAGACCGTGCCGATCCGGCGCAGGAGATCCTTGCGTTCCGCGGGTTCGTCGGTCAGCTCAAGCTTGGCGTCCAGGGCCCGTGCCAGCTTGGCCCAGTCCCCGTGCAACTTGTAGATGGGCTCCAGAATCTCGGCCACTCGGGCCTTCAGCGTGTCGTCATCCATGGCCGCCTCGAGGGAGGCCAGGGTCGGGCCATGGTTCGGGTCTTCATCCAGGGCGCGCCGGTAGTAGTCCAGCGCGCGCTCCTCGTCGCCGAGTTGCTCGCTTGACAGGAGGCCGAGCCGGTGCAGCAGATCGACGCGCCCGTCAGTGCGCAGCCCGACCTTGCGATCGAGAATATCCACGAGATCAGCCCAACGCTCCAGCCTGGGGTAGAGTCGCTCGAGGGACTCGATGGCGGACTCGTTCTGGGGGTCACCTTCCAGGATCTGCTCGTAGGTCTGCGCCGCTCCGGAGACGTCCTCGAGATTGATCTCGCAGACCCGAGCCTGCCGGAAAAGAATCTCTCGGCGCGCGCTGTCGTCGTATGTGACCTGGACCTGTCGCCGGTAGATCTCGAAAAGCTCGAGCCATTGCGTGTTCTCCTCGTAAATCTGCTCGAGGGCACCCATCGCCTGGCGGTTCTCGCCGTCCATGTCGAGGACTTTCACGTAGTACTCGCGGGCTGTTTCCCTCTCGTCGAGAACGGCGTGAGCCAACTCGGCGGCGCGCAGGAAGCAGCGCACCTGGATCTCTCCGTCGAGAATGTCCGGAGCCGTCTCCCGGTAGAGATCCACGAGCTTACGGTACCCCTCGACCTGCCCCGCGAGACGCTCGAGGCCATCGATCAACGCCGGCAAGTCCGGGGCCGCGGTGCCATGGCGGAACGCCCGGCCGAGCAGCTCGAAGGCCCGCTGCGGGTCGGCCAGCCCGACCTCGGCCACCTCGGCGGCCTCGCGCAAGGCGCGCGATCTCTCCAGCGGATCGTCAACCTCCCCGGCCTGGATCTCAGAGAACCGGATCAGTCTTTCATAGTCCCCCTCGCCCTCGCAGATGGGGCGCAGGATCCGGATTGCCTCCATCTTCACCGGCGATTCGAGCAGCGCCTCGAGGGAAGCCCGGGCTTCGGTATGGAGCGGATCGATGGCGAGAGCCTCGCCCAGGCGATCGACCGCGCGAGCAGGATCGTCGAGGTGGCTGCGCAGGAGGTCTCCCATCGCAAACAGCATCCGGGCGCGCTCCGCACGATCACCGAGCAACGGCTCCTCGGCCTCATAGATCTCGAGCAGGTCGCTCCAGCGTCCGGCGTCCCGGTAGAGCCTGGCCAACGCGGCGAGGGCCTCGCGGTCCGGACCGATCTCGTCGCCCACCTGGCTGTAGGCGGTGATGGCCTCGCCGGCGTCGCCGAGGCGCTCCTCGTAGAGAATCGCCACCCTGAGGAGGATCTCACGTCGAAGATCGACGGATGGCTCGAGCATCACACGGCGGCGCAACACATCGATCAGCTCGGGCCACTGCTCCTCCCGCTCGTAGAGCCGCTCGAGGCCCGACAGTGCCCGCGAGTCGACATCGTCCTGTTCGAGTATCTCGCAGAAGAGCGAGATGGCAGCGGGGATGCGCTCCAGCACGGACTCCTCGATCTCGGCCATGCGATGCAGGATCTCCCGCCGTTGCAGCGGGTCATCGACCAGCGGGACCTGGATCCGCAGCACGGCGAGCAGCTCCTCCCACTTCTCGGCCGCGGTCAGCAGCCGGTCGAGGGCGGTCACCGCCGCGAGTGCGGTTTCGGGGTTTTCCGGATCGTGGTCCAGGAGCTGTCGCCAGGCCTGTTCGGCGCGGTCGAGATTGCCGAGCCGCTCGTCGTAGAGCCGTGCCACCTCTGCCATGAGTCGTGATGTCGTCGGCCGGTCGTCGTCGAGTGAGGGGATGACGCGATCGAGAAGCGCCGCGTACTCCGCCTCCATTCCGTGATCGGCCGCCAACCTGGCGAGTTCCATCGAGACGAGTTCGTTGGCCGGCTCGGCCTCGAACGCCGTGGAAAGCGCGGAAAAGGCTCCGGAGACGTCCCCGAGCCTGCGCTCCTTCAGGTCGGCGACCCGGGTGAGGACGTCGATACGCTGGGCCGGTGCGAGGGCCGCGTCCTCCAATTCGATCAGCAGCACCCGAGCCAGGGGTTCGGCGGCTCCCTGCTGCTCGTAGGTCTGTTCGAGGATGCGAGCCGCCCTGAGCCGTTGCCCGCCGCTCTCCAGCAGGCGCTCAAGGGCATCCTGTGCTTTCAGGTGGTTGGGGTCCTCGGTGATGACCAGTTCGTAGTGCTCGATGGCATCCTCGGGTCGCCGCTGGAAATGCTCTGCGATCTCGCCGAGCCGGAAGCGCAGCTGGACCGCCTCCTCGGCACCCGCAGCCGCGAGCTGCTCGCCGATCAGCTCGGACAAGTCGTCCCAGCGGCCAGCGTCCTCGTAGAGCTGGCACAGGGAGCGGGTCGCCTCGGAATTGCCCGGATCGACCCGCAACACCTCGGCATAGGCTTCGATCGAAGCGGGGACATCGCGCTCAATCTCATCGACGATGAAACAGATCTTGAGCAGCAAGTCCAACCGAGTCGCGTCGTCGATCTCTCCGGTGAGAGATTCGCGGTAGAGGGCGAGCAGATCATCCCACCGATCGCTCGAGGTGAAGATCTCCACCAAGGCGTGGAAGGCCACTTTGTTATCGGGCTCGCTGGACAGAACCCGACGGTGGTATTGCTCGGCCTCGGCCTTCCGACCCAGGCGCTCGTCCAACAGCTCGGCAAGCCGGCGGGCCAAATCGAGCGAGAGCGACTCATCGAGTTCCCCGCTGTCGTACGAGGAGGCGAGCCGCGTGGCCAGATCGGGGAGCAGGTCCAGAATCTCGGCCAGTTCTGTCATCCTGTCCCAGATCGCCACATTGCCCGGGTTCTCGCGCAGGGCGGCGCCGAGTGTGTCGAATGCCAGGCGCGGCTCGCCCATCCGTTCGACGTAGACGACGGCCAGGCCGTTGTTCAGCTCGAGACGCTCGACCTTGTCATCGCTGCTCTCGATCAGGATGGCCAAGACCCGGACCAGGCGACGCCAGTCCTCGGCCTGCTTCAGGTGCGGCTCGAGGAGGCGCGCGACCGCGACCCGCTGCTGGTCGTCGCGCAGAAAGCGTTCCATGGCTTCGATGGTCGCTGGATCCCCGGGACGGGTCTCCAGCAGTTCCTGGAAGACTGCGATTGACCGCGGCTTGTCGTCGAGGCGCTGGTCGAACAGCTCGGCGATCTGCACCGAAATCTCGCGCCATTCGTCACTGTCCCCGTCAACTGCCTGTCGCCGGCACTCGAGGATCTCGACGAGGTCGTTCCACTGCTCGCGGATGCGGAAAATCCGCTCCAGCGATGCCAACGCTTCCCTGTCGTGCCCATCGACATCGAGCACCGCGCGGTACTGGGCGGCGGCCTTGATCGGCTCGTCCATCCCCTCCTCGTAGAGCCGGGCCAGCTCGAGGATGAGCTCGCGCTTCTTCCCCGGGTCCTGTGCGATATCGAGCCGATGCTGGTAAATCCCGGCCAGGTCGTCCCAGCGCGCCGTGGCGCGATAGATTCCGTCCAGGGCGTCGAGGGCGCTGGCGTCTCCGGGCCGCTCCTCGAGGATCAGCCGATAGCGAGCGATGGCGTCGTCCACGGCCCCGAGCTGCTCGAGGGTCAGGGTGGCGATGTGGCGCTCCATCGCCAGGCGCTCGGCGCCCTCGAACTCTTCCAGCAGCTGTTCGTAGAGTGCCACCAACTGGTCCCAAGCCCCGCATTGTGCAGCGGCCCGCTCGGCTTCGGCGCGGATCTCCTCGTCGCCGGGAGTCTCCTTGACCGCCCACGCGGCCCACTTGAAGGCGGCACTCCTGTTGTTCAACCGATCAGCAGCGAGCTGCCGCAGCTCGGCCAGGATCTCCATCCGTTCGTCGCGATCCTCGGCGGCCTCCAACATCACCTCGAGCACACCGGCAAGCCGGCTCCATTTCTCGGCCTTGCGATAGAGCGGCGCCAGCGCCAGGGCTGCCCGCTGGTTCGCGGGATCGACGGAGAGCACGCGCTCGTAGTGCCGGACGGCACGCTCGGGCTGTCCGATCGGATCGTCGTAGAGATCCGCACAGCGGAACGAGAGCAATATCTTGGTCTCGTTGTCGGTCACCCGATCCGCCGCGGTGCCGAGCACCTCCACCAGCGCCTCGAAGTCCCCTGCTTCGGCGTAGAGCCGCTCCAGGGCCTCCCAGTCCTGCGCGGCCTGGTAGGCGTCGCGCAGGGAGCGCATGGCCTTGTTGTTGCCTGGCTGGACCTCGAGCAGTCGGCACCAGGCATCCGCCGAGCGAGCCGGATCCTTGAGGCGATCCTTGAGCACTGTGCCCAGCTTCGTGAAGTGGGCGACCTTCTCCTCGTTGTCCGCCGCCGCGCCGATCCGCGACTCGAGCACTTCCACGAGGCCGTCCCAGTCCTTGAGCCGCTCGGTGAGTCGTTCGAGGGTCGCGAGCGCTTCCGGCGCTCCGGGATCTATCGCGATCACCCGCCGCCAGAGGGCCACGGCCTGCTCCTGGTCCGAGAGCCGATCCGCAGCGAGCCGCGCCATCTCCATCAGGTGGTCCCGCAGCCGCTCCCCCTCGTACAGGCCGGTCTCGCGCTCGAGCAGGTCGAGGAGCGGCTTCCAGGCCCGGCGTTTCTCGTAGACGCTCTTCAGCGTTTCGATCGCCTGGCGGTTGGTGCCGTCGATCTCGAGAATTTTCTCGAGCGGCTCCACCGCGCGATTGAAGTTATTGAAGCGCTCGACCCACAAGCTCGCCACGCGGTTGAGCAGCTCGACACGCCGCGCCGCGTCCGTATCGGCCTGCCGTGTCAACACGTTGATGAGATCATTCCAGCGGCCGGCCGTCTCGTAGGTCCGGGCCAACTCCTCGAGCGCGCTGCGGTTCTCCGGATCTATCTGGAGAATCGCGTCATACATCTTGATCACCATCATCTCGAGAGAGAGGTGATCCCTGTAGACCTCGACCATCTCTTCGTAGAGCGCGATCCTGCCTGCGACGTCGTCCACCGGCAGTGCCTCGGCCTCTGACTTGAGCGCGTCGATGAGATTGTTCCACTTCTCGGATTGCCGGTAGAGCAGCTTGAGTTGCTCCCGCGCCCTGGCGTCGCCCGGGTCGCCGCGCAGCATCTGCTTGTACGCGTCGATGGCCTTCTCGGAGTTTCCGCCCTCTGTGCTCGCGAGCTCAGCGATCTCGCGTGTCAGCTGGGACCCCTGCTGGGCGTCGGTGGTGACCCTCTGCGCATCGGTCAGGATCTGCAGGAGCTTCGAGCTGGCGCCCTTGGCCTGGCAGTATGTCCGGTAGAAATTCATCATTCCGGGGTGCGCGGGTTTCAGCTTCCGCAACCGGCGGAAAAACCCCTCAGCGGCGTCGAGGTTGTCGCGCATCCGCCAGTGGACCATGCCCACCTGCATCAGCATTGCCGCCTCTTCTTCGCCGTCGAGCCGGCCCCGCAGCGCGTCCTCGTAGACGGCCACGAGGTGGTCCCAATCCTCGCGATCCTCGTAGTACTTGACCACGAACCTGAGCGCCGACTGGTTTCCGGGCTGGAGATCGAGCACCTCTGAGTAGCACAAGGCAGCGGAATCGACGTCCTCGAGCCTGTTGCCGTAGGTGTAGGCCGCAGCGAGCAGCATCTGCACGCGCTCTTCCTTGGAGGGACGCTCGGTCGAAAGTCGCATGTAGAGCTCGGCCAGTTCGTCCCACTTCTCGCGCTCCTTGAGCACCCGCTCCAGGAGCCTGGCGGCTTTCATATGCCCACCGTCCGCGTCGAGAGCCGCCTTCAGCAGAGAGGGGATCTCCTTGCCCCGCTTGTGGTTCTTGTAGGTGCGCTCCGCCGCGCTGTAGAGCAGGTGCGCCTTGAGCGCTGCCTCCGTGGTATCGGCCGCCTGTTCCGAGAACTTCTCGACAATCTCCTTCCAGTTGGCGCGTTCCGTCTCCATCGCTTCGATGCGGCTCGGGATCTCGCGGTCCGCGGGGTCGATCTCGGCTACCTGCTGCAGCTTGTCGAGGGCCGCGCGCTGGTCGAATACCTCCTCATCGAGAATTCGCGCCTGCTCCTTGAGCAGCCTTGCCTCCTGCGCCGGCCCGTCCACCGCCACAGCAGCGATATCGATAAGCCGCAGAGCCAGTTCCCACCGCCCGGAGGCACCGAGGCGCTGCCAGCCTTCCTCGAGAAGCCCTGTGATCTCGACCGTCCGTTCCACGGCCTCGTCGCTGGTCATGATCTCTTCCAGCGTCTGAAAGGCCTGGTCGTGAGTCGTCTCGTGCGTGAGCTGGTTGATGAGAGACTGGATGCGCTCTTTCATTTTCTTCCCGTCCTCGCCTCTGTGGGCCGCGACCGCCATCGACGGCCGCGCACTGCGGATCCGCGGACAGATCACGAAAACCGGTCACCTGACATCCCGAAGAACGTCTCGGCACGGGCCGATTTCAGTCAAGCGAGAAAGACCACCGATCAAACTAATCAACACACTTTAGGAAGTTCGTCCTGACGTGGCAACCCCGGTAAATTTGAGCAGGCTGAACAAAGAAGCAGTGGATCCCCATGCCGGTTGTGCGAAAGGCCGCGAAAACGATATAGTGCGCGGCTGATCACATGGAAACCGGCGAAGGAGACAGGCGACGCGTCGGACGCTACGAGCTGATCGAGGAGATCGGCCGCGGCGGAATGGCGGTGGTCTACCGCGCCCTCGACACGAGCCTCGGTCGCGAGGTCGCGCTCAAGCTGCTCCACTCCCACCTCGCCGCCAATGCCGAGGCTCGACAGCGGTTCCGGCGGGAGGCCCAGGCCGTGGCCCGGCTGCGACATGACGCCATCGTCGAGGTCTACGATTACTCGGGCGAGGAAGCGGATGACGTTTATATTGTAATGGAACTCGTGCGCGGCACCACGCTGCGGCAGGTGCTTCAGCGGCACGCCGGAGGCCCGCTCCCTGCAGAAGCCGCGGCGATGATCGCCCGCGAGGTGTTTTCGGCACTGGCCACGGCCCACGACCGAGACGTCGTGCACCGGGACGTGAAGCCCGAGAACATCCTGATTCGCGAGGACGGCGCGATCAAGCTCACCGACTTCGGTATTGCCCACCTCGCCGGCCTCGATCAGATGACCGTGACCGGACAGATCCTGGGCTCGCCGGCCTACATGTCCCCTGAGCATATCGAAAAGGCGGTGCTCGACGCCCGGGCCGACATCTTCTCGGCGGGCACGTTGCTCTACGAGATGGCCGTGGGCGTACAGCCGTTCTCGGGCCAGAACCCGCACCAGATCATCAAGCGCATCATCGAGGGTTACTTCGATCACCCGCTCAGCATCAGGCCCGCGGTGGGCCACCACGTGGCAGCGGTCATCATGCGCTGCATGAAGACGGAGCCCGAGCATCGCTACCAGTCGGCGGCGGATGCGGTCAGGGATCTGGACCAGGCCCTGGACGCGGTAGGCATCTCCGATCCCAGCCATGAGCTGCCGGCGTTTTTCGCCGGGCCCGATGACTGGTGGTCTAGTCGGGAGCCCGTCGTGATCGACCGCACCCTGGCGCTGGGTCATGCCGCCTTCCGCGCCCGGCGCTTGCCCGCGGCCATGGACCACTTCAACAGGATCCTCGCCCTCAACCCGGGAGACGAGCGGGCGCTCGACGCCGTGGCCGGGCTCTCACGACGACGGCGTATCAGGCGGATCCTCGAGCGGGCCGCGGTGCTGGCGGCCGTGCTCGTCGCTGTAGGCGGGTTGGCCACGGGTGTGATCCTCGCCGTGGAGAGCGCGACCAGCGAACAAGGCGCCAGCAGGCCCGGAAAGCAGTCCGGCCGTAGCCCTGCACGGGGCGATCCGAGACCCGACGAGATCGGCGAGGCCGCCGGGCGGGATGGGGGAGCCGGGGGCGCGGGGGGGACGGATGGCTCGGACGCGGGTCCCGACATCGGTCGCGCCGGCAAGCCCGTGGTCTTTCCCCTCTCCATACGGCCGGTGCTGGTGAAACAGAAGAGCGAGCGGCGGGTGCTGTTCGTTCCCTACCCGCAGGCGGTGGACATCGAGGTGGATGGAGAGCGGTTCCGATACAGCCATCTGGACAACGAACGTGAGCTGACCGTCGGGTCTCACGAAGTGCGGTTCATCCCCAACACCCCCGAAGCCGAGGCCCGTTTCGCGGCCGAATCCTGGACCATCGAGATCCCGGAGGGAATGGAGCCCTTCAAGCTGCGCAAGCGCCTGCGCTGGCTGCCCGCCAAGCTGCGCGTCGCCTGCGATGTCGATGCGGAGGTCACCGTTCTGGAGCACGGCGTGGTCGGCCGCACCAATAGCCCCATCCGCCTCGACGAGTTGAAGGACCCGAGCAACCGGGGCGAGGATCGGGTCTCGGTGCTGGTGCGCGCCAGGGGGTACCTGCCGGTGACGAAGCAGGTTACAATCGTCGCCGGTGAGGTGGCCGAAACCCGGGTCGTCCTTCGGCCGGACGACGTTTCCGCCGCCCCGCCTTGAGCGAAACGTGAACGGCACGGACACATACGACAGGGTGAGGGGAGGGGCGCTCGCCAGAACCGTCCTGGTCGCTCTCGCCGTCGCGATCCCCATCAGGCTCGCCGCCGACGAATTCGACGACTTCACCAAGGCGAGGAACGCCTACGAGGCCGGCGAGTACGTCGCCGCGGTGGAGCGCTTCACGGCCCTGCTGGCCGGGGAGCCCCGCAACCCCGCCATCGTGCTCGAATCCCAGAAGCTGCTCGGTGTGAGCTACCTGTTCGTCGGCGACCAGGCGGCAGCCGAGGCCGCTCTGCTCAAGCTGCTCACCCTCTCGCCTGAGTTCGAGCTCGATCCGATGCTGTTCCCGATCGAGGTCATCGACTTCTTCACCGACGTGAAGGCGAGGAACGACGAGCGCCTCGCCGCCCTGGCCCGGGCCCGGGCCGCCGAGGAGGAGGCGCGGCTCAAGGCCGAGGAGGAGCGCCGGCTCGCCGAGATCGAGAAGCTCAAACGCAACGTCTACCTGGAGCGCAACCTGGAGCGGCGCTCGTGGCTCGTAGCGGTGCTGCCCCTGGGGGCGGGACAATTCCAGAACGGGGAGACGGTCAAGGGTGCGCTGTTCCTCGGCGGTGAGGTGCTGCTGGGCGCCGCGGCGGCAACCACCTTCGGTTTGCACGAAAACCTGCGGGACCACGCCACCGAACCCTTCGAGTCGGCGGAGGATCGCGAGGCCTACGAATCCATGGAAGCGGGCCTTCGCATCGCCAACCAGGTCTGCCTGGGCGCGCTGGCCGCGGTCGCCATCGCCGGGATCATCGACTCCGCGGTCCGGTTCGAGAAAGAGACCGTGACCTGGCAACCGGTCGAGGAGCGCGAGGTCCCGACCCACTTGCGCCCGGGAGGGGAAACCAGGACGCGGATCGTACCGCTGTTCGGTGGATCTTCTATGGGTCTGGGTGCGGCGGGCTCGTTCTAGCTATTATTGATGACTACTCTGTGGCTTCGGCGGGGGCTTCCTCGGCCGGAGCCTCGGGAACCTCGGGGACCACGTCGGTCTCGGGAACCTCGGGAGTCTCGACGGCGGGAGCCTCGGGAGTCTCGACGGCCGGCGGAGTGGCGCCGCAGCCGAAGGCGAACCCGAACATGGCGATGACGACGATGGCGAAAAGCTTCTTCATTGTTCTGCTCCTTCTTGGTTGAGCCCGGATTGCACCGGCTCATTCTCGCTGAACGACTTAGGACGATTCTTCAAATCGACCAGGATTGAACAGGTAACTAGCTCCAATTCACACGAAAAGTCAAGTTTCAAATAGCAAATCCCCCGGTCAGGAGCGGCCGTCGTCCAGGGGGGGGCCAATTCCGGTTTCCGCTTCCGGCGCCGCCGTTTCTTGCGCGGTGCCCATGGCCGAGCTACGATCCATCCGGAATCGCGGCCGCGACCCGCATCCGTCGCGGCGGGAGGCACCATGAGACCTCTGTTGCCGGTTATGGCGCTGTCTTTCCTGTCGCTGGTCCAGGCCATGTGCAGCGCGTCTTCCTCGGACAACGCGGGCCCGGATGGGGACAGCGACGCGGACGCGGACACGGACACCGATACCGACGTGGACGGCGACACGGATGCGGACACCGATGCCGAGTGCGAGGACGGCGTCGTGGAGTGCCTCGACGACCTCACGGTACAGGCCTGCAACGGTGGCCAGTGGGTGATTTCCGACACTTGCGACGACGGCACTCAGCTCTGCGTGGACGGCGAGTGCCTGGATTGCGAGAGCATCGAGTTCACGATTCAGACGATGCAGGCCTGCGCGATCTCGATCCTCGACGGCTTCGAGATGGACGGCGAGGGGTTCATCAGCCTCGGCGGGAACGACTACCGCGTCTTCGCCATGGATCGCTGGGGCGAAGGCCACGTGGTGGCCTGGTGCGACGCCACGACCCTGCCCGAGCTGCTTGCCGCGTTCAACGTCACGGGCTACCTCGGGCAGGTCGAAAGCCCCCACGTTGCGTCCTTCGGCGACAACTACCTGTGCAACCCGGCCATGTACGCGGGTCTTCCGGCGGACATCACCTATCTGGGCGAGGACCTGCCCGCGATCTACCAGGGAGACGCCGCCGGGCTGGCCGCAGACTGGGACGTGATCGTGCTGTGCGGCTTCCGCATCGGCTGGGACACGGACTGGAGCGAGGAGCTCGGTTCGTTCGTTGCAGACCTGGGCAAGGGCTTCCTGGCGGTCATGGAGTACGAGAGCCTTGCCTTCCAGGAGGACTTCGATGCGATGAACCTGATCACGGCCCCGGCGGGCATCGCGTTCGAGCCGCTCAACCTGGAATGGGCCCCCACCTCGACCTCGGTCACGCTCGAGTGCGTGCCCGACGTGCCGCCCGTTGTCGAGTAGGAACGGGATTCAGCCCCGTCCGCCGGGGTTCAGTTGCCCGCCAGCCAGACCACGGCGTTGTGCAGCAGGGTGTTCAGGTTGCCGCTCACATTGCTGTCGCCGAAAATCATCGAGTTGATCCCCACGACCCTGTTGTCCGCCGACACGGCCACCGCCTGGTAGGCTGCTGTGCTCCATTGCGCCAGGCCCGAGGCCCCGGCTCGCAGCGAGACATTGAGCAACAGGCCGTCGTCTACCAGCGTGGTCACACCCGCCATCACCGGGTGACCGGCGTTCAGCACGGTGAAGGTCAGCGGCCCGGTCACGTCCGTGGTGGACTGGTTGAACGGCCCATAGCCGTCCGTGATGAAGCGGCCCGCCAAGTACCAGGTGTAGAAGTTCGGGGAGGGGCCGACATAGTAGTCATGGACGAAATTCGTCTCGATCACCCGGCCGCCGCCGTCGATGTAGTCGGCCAGAGCGTTGCCCACGGCCACGGCCGAGGCTGCGGACTCGCTCCACGGAGTGTTGTTGCCCACGACCACGACGTCGTAGGCCAGGAACTCGGCCCCGGTGGGCGACTGCGAGCCCGTGTTGTAGATCGTCATCGTGCAGTCCGAGAAAGAGGAGAAGATGCCCGTGATCAGGCTCATGTCCGGGGCGGACGAAGCATAGAAGTCCGGGCTGAGCAGCAGCACCGTGATCGTCGAGCAGTCCGCGGGGCAGGTCGAGAGGGTTTCACCGCAGTTGCACGTCCCGTCGGGGCAGTGGCTCGCCTCGGTTTCCGTGCAGCTCGAAGAACCGTTGCAGGTCCGCGTGGTGCAGGCATCCGACGTGCAGGTGACGGTGGTGCCGGTGCAGGTGCTGCCCGAGCAGGCGTCGTTGTAGGTGCAGAGGTTCGAGTCGTCGCAGCCTGCGGCCGTGCGCCAGGCCCATGTGCCGTCGGCGTTGGTGCAGCGGCGGGTGACGCCACCGCACACGATTGTCTGGCACAGGGTGTGGGTCGATCCGTCGCAGGTGTAGGTCGCACCGCCGGCGCAGGTCCCGCTGGCGTTGTTGGCTCCGCACCCGGAGCAGGTCCGGCCCGTGTAGAGCAGGTTCGTGCCGCAGGCGTCCGCACAGGTGCCCGCCGCCGTGCCGCAGCCCAAGGCCCCGCTGCAGGTCACGGTGCAGCACTCGTTGCCGCCGCCAACCGCGCAGGTCGTCTGTGACGTGGAGCACGTGCACGTGGCGCAGCCTCCGCCGCCGTTGCAGTGGCGGGTGCAGCTTTCCGGGTAGTCGTAGAAGATCCCCGAGGAGCAGTAGTCGGCCTGGCAGGTGATGGAACCGCACGCGGTCGTGTCCGGCATCGGCACCAGGGTGCAGCTCGAGGTGCCGTTGCAGGAGCTCGCCAGGCAGTCCGTGGAGGTGCAGGTGATGGACGTGCCGCTGCACTCGCCGCCGCCGCAGGTGTCGTTGTAGGTGCAGGAGTCTCCGTCGTCACAGGCCGCGCTGATCCGCCACTGCCACACGCCGCCGAGGTACGTGCAGTGGTAGGTCTGCCCGCCGCAGCTGACCACCTGGCACTCGTCGTGGGTCGTCCCGTCGCAGGTGAACGTCCCACCCCCGCCGCAAGTGCCCGTGGCCCCGGCCGCGCCACAGCCCGTGCAGAACGACGCCACGATTATCACGTGGTCGCCGCAGGTCTCACCGCCACCACAGGAACCGGCCACCGTCGAGCACCCCGTCACCGGCGAACACACGGCCTCGCAGCAGCCGCTCGCGGTGCAGGCGGTCTCGGCTGGCGCGCACGAACAGGTCTCGCAGTCGCCGAGCCCGTCGCAGTACCTGGTGCACTCGGCGTCGTAGTTCTGCCAAGTCGTGCCGTCGCACGCGTCCGCGGGGCAGGTCGTGGTGCCGCATGTCGTGATGTCGGAAAGCGGCGTCTCGGCGCAGGTCGACGTGCCGTCGCACGACGAGCTCAGGCAGTCCGTCGAGTTGCAGGTGAGCGAGGTGCCGTTGCAGCTCCCGCCGAAGCAGGCGTCGTTGAAGGTGCATGGTTCGTCGTCGTCGCAGGCGACGGCCGTGCGCCATTGCCACACGCCGCCGGCGTTCGTGCACTGGTACGTCGTGCCGCCGCAGATCACGCTTTGGCACAGGTCGTGGGTCGCCGCGCCGCAGTCGATCACCTGGCCGCCGCTGCAGATCCCCTCGGCATTGGCCGGACCACAGCCCACGCAGGACTGGCCGACCGTCAACTGGTTCTGGCCGCAGGTCTCGGGGCAGTCGCCCTCGGTCGTGAAGCAGCCGGTGCTGGTCGAGCAGCCCGCCTCGCAGCACTGGTTGGCCGGGCCGGGATCGCAGTCCGCGGGCACCTGGCCCTGGCAGTTTCCTTCACCATCGCAGGCGTCGCCCGTGGTGCAGGCCTCGGCGTCGTCGCAGGGCGTGTCCGTGCCGAAGAACTCGCAGGCGCCCAGGCCGTCGCAGACCCCTGTCAGCCCGCAGCTTTCGGGCGGATCCGTGTCGCACTCGTCGGCCGGATCCTCGCCCTGTTCGACGAAGCCGCAGATGCCCTCGGCGCCGGCCAGGTCGCAGGCCTCGCACTCGCCGTCGCACGGGCCGTCGCAGCACCAGTCGTCGACGCAGGGCTCTCCGGCGCAATCGTCCGTGTCGTCACAGGGCAGGGGATCGGTATCGGAATCCGGGTCGGTGTCGGCATCGCTGTCCGCATCGGCGTCACCGTCGCCGTCCGAGTCCGTATCGGCGTCGATGTCGGCATCCGCATCCGCATCTGCGTCGCTGTCCGCGTCACTGTCGGTGTCCGCATCGCTGTCGCCGTCGGCGTCCGCGTCGGTCCCTGTGTCCTCCGGGTTCGACGGCGAGTCGTCGACCGTGGCGCAGCCCACCGCACAAGCAACTCCAAGAATAAAGAAAAGGACGAACTCTCTCTTTTTCATCTGTGCACCTCTCGTCCTCATTCGCCAGAACTTCAGACATTATATAGGAAAAACGATTTCCTGCTTTCGAGGAAATCCCCTTCCCCGGTTTTCCAGGTGCCGGCGATCTCTCCTGGGCCGGCGCCGGAATCCAGGCCTTCGCGAACGGCCGGGGAGCCGGCGAGCAGGTCGATGGCCGGGCGATCGCAGACGAACTCGTAGGGATCGTCCCGCCAGGCGAACGTGCCTGGCGCCTCCCGGCGCAGCGCCCAGATGAGGGCCACGCCGGTGCGGTAGGGTAGAAACGAGCGGGGATCGGTCACGTGGACCTGCACGCCACCGCAGGCGCGGCCCGCGTGCTTCTGGAACGTCGGCCGGAACGATGTTGGGCGGAACTTCGCGCCGGGAAGACCGAGATCCTCGAGGCGTCGCGCCAACCGTTCGCCTTCGATGCCGGGCGCGCCGACGAGTTCGAAGGGCCGCGTGGTGCCCCGGCCCTCGGAGGCCCACGTGGCCTCCAGCAGGCAGCCCCCCGGGTAGACGAGGGCCGTGTCCGGCGTGGGCATGTTGGGCGAGGGCATCACCCAGGGCAGGCCCGTGTCCGCGAAGGACATCCGGCGCTCCCAGCCCAGCATCGGTACCACGCGCAGCGCGTCCGCGGTCCCCTCCCGGCGGGCGACCAGGCCGAGGATCTCCCCCGGGGTGAGGCCGTGGCGGTTCGCCACGGGATGCAGGCCGACGAAAGACAGGAACCCCGGCTCCTGCGGTGCACCCTCGACGATCTCGCCGCCGAGAGGGTTGGGCCGATCCAGCAGCAGGAGGTCCACGCCGGCCTGGTGGCAGGCCCGCAGGCACAGCGCCGCGGTCCAGACGAACGTGTAGTAGCGAGATCCCACGTCCGCCAGGTCCACGACCAGGACATCCAGCCCGGCCAGCAGCTCCACCGGCGGGGCGAGGGTGGCCTCGTCCGCGCCGTAGAGGCTGTGGAGGGGCAGGCCACCGGGGCCTCGGGCCGCGCCGTCCACCGCCTCCATGTCCTGGGCCTCGCCGGCAAAACCGTGCTCCGGGCCGAACAGGATCTCAATCCGCGCCCCCGCCGCCGCGAGTACGTCCACCGCGTGACGCAGGCACGCATCGACGCTGGCCGGGTGTGCTACCAGCCCCACCCGCCGGCCCCGCACCAGCGCTCCGGATTCCCCTGCCAGCCGATCGAGCCCCACCCGGATCCTGGTCATGCGATCACCTCAAAAAAAGAATGGTTTCGTAAGTTCCGTATTGGAATATAATCTAAGATAGAAGACAGTGGGATATTCCGTTCGTCGAAGTGCGGACGAGAAAGTGTCGGGCGCCCTCTTGGTCGTCCGGGGAGGATGCGGCATGAATTGGAAGATGCTTGTCATTCCGATGGCGGTGCTGGTCGCGCTTGCTCTGGTGCCACTCTCCTGCGAGGACTCCGGCGACGACGGCCTGCCGTCCGATGCCGACACGGACGGCGACTCCGACGGCGACTCCGACGGCGACTCCGACGGCGACTCCGACTCGGACTCCGACTCCGACTCCGACTCGGACTCCGACGGCGACACCGACGAGTGCGCGGACATCCCGTGGGAGATCGAGTACAACCCGATCAACATGCTGGTCATGCTGGACCGCTCGGCGTCGATGACCAGCAACCTGATTGACACGCAGACCTACGCCGCGGTCGTCGCCAACGCCGTGCGGGACGTCGTGCAGGTCAACACCGACGCGAGACTGGTGAACTTCGGCCTGGCCGTGTTCCCGGCCACGAGCTGCCCGGACGGCGTGGTGGGCTCGCCCAACGAGTGCGCCGCCACCAACGACTCCTCCAACGTGGTTCCCTTGTCGGACCCGGCCGAGGCCACGGACGCGGACGCCTACTGGAGTGGGCTGTACGACAACATCGACCTCGCTCTCGATGTGGTCGGGACCTGCGGCGGCACGCCGATCTGCCAGTCCCTGATCTGGGCGTACGACTACCTCACGGGATCCAGCCTGCCCTCGGGGCTGGCCGACCAGCCCAGGTTCGTGCTGCTGGCAACGGACGGCGCGCCGAACTGCAACTCGAACCTGGACATCGGGACCTGCGAGTGCACCGCCGAGACCTGCGTCAACCCCAAGCAATGCCTCGATGACGTCTGCGCCTACAACGCGGCCCTGCACCTGGCCGCCGCGGGCATCCCGGTCTTCGTCATCGGCGTTGGCAACGAGGCCGCCGAGTACGAGGACGTGATGAACGACATCGCCCTGTACGGCAATTCGGACTCCTACTACCCGGCGGACAACGCCGCCTCGCTCCAGACGGCGCTCGAGGAGATCACCGGCGCGGCGATCTCGTGCGTCTACACCGTTGTCTGGGCGGATGTCCCAGACAACAACCCCGAGCCGCCTCATGACCAGGTCATCAAGGCCTGTGACAAGGTGCGGGTCTTCGGTCAGGACGCGGACCAGAACGAGAAGGAACTGTCGTACTCCTCGGACTGCTCGCTGGACACGCCGGACGATCCGGCCTGGCACTGGGACGGCGTCAGCGTACCCTTCGACCAGCTCGCCGACCTCGAGCTCACGGAGTGCACGGATATCTTCCTGTGCCCCAACGCCTGCCAGAAGCTGAAGGACAAGGTCTGGACCACCATCCGCGCCTCCTTCGGCTGCGCGCCGCCGGTGGTCGACTAGCTTTCCCGAGCCTTCGGGTAACCCCATGAACGACAACGCGCTCCTCGTCCTAGGGCATCCGTCCATCGCGCCGGCCGATATCGGTCGGGACGCGGACCGCCTGCTCGCGCGGATCCGGGAGAGCGACGAGCCCGGGGACATCGTCCGGGCCCTGGGCTCGCCGGACCTTCTGCTGCTCCTGGGCCGGGCGGACGAGTCCGAGGGGGCCGAGCTGCTGACGCTGTCGTCTCCGGAGCAGGTGCGCGAGGTCGTGGACATCGGGTGCTGGAAGCGAGAGCGCTTCGACGGCAAGGCCCTCGAGGACCTGATCGGGCCGCTGGCGAGCTTTGGCTTCGATGGTGCGGCCAAGGTCCTGGAAGATCTCGACGACGAGGTGCGCTTCCTGCTGCTCCGCCGCCACGCCATCGTGCACCTGCGGGAAGGTCGCGACGACGAGATCCCGGTGCCCGACGAATCCGAGGTCATCGAGAGCCCGGACGGCTGCTACCTCGTGGAGTTTCCCGAGCCCGAGACGGTCCCGGACGCGACCCGGCAGCTGTTCCGAGCGCTGTTCCTGCGGCCATTCGCCGAGTACCAGCCCGAGCTCGAGGCCCTGCGCCACGAGCTTCCGTCCGAGACCGAGGAACGGGCCTTCGGCTTCCGGCAGGGGCGGATGGCGGACCTGGGGTTCGGCACTCGCGAGGAGGGCCTGGCCCTGCTCTCGCCCCGGCATCCAGAGCAGGCCCGCCGGCTCGCGGAGCAGGGTCCACCGGTGCCGCCGGTGTCGGCGGATCTGCCGCTGCCCGTGCTCTACCGGGGCGGACTGGCCGGCAGGGCCCTGCTCGACGCGGCCCTGGAGCGGATCCGCTCGCTCGCCCGGCAGCCCGGCGCCCTCGACGGACGGCGGCTGCGAAAGGCCGAGACCCTGGACGCGGAACTCGGCGCGATGACGAGC
>CAYZAI010000016.1:18995-25856 GCA_964476305.1 uncultured Myxococcales bacterium | reverse complement strand
CCAGCAGCACGGCCTGATCGGCGTGATCTACGGCGGCACCTACGTCGACGAGGACTTCCGCGACCGCAAGGTGGCCAACGAGTGGTTCGAGCAGCGCTTCAACCAGAAGATGGTGACCAAGGACCTGGAGTCCACCACCAAGTACCGGCACGACCCGGACATCGGCAGCGGCGGCACCTTCGGCGTGAACTACGCCAAGATGGGCGACAAGCTGATGGCCTTCAACTACCGCACCATCTTCGACGGGGTGGACGCGCGCAAGGCCCTGCACAAGGAGCTGGTCCTCGATCACTACCTGAAGCAGTTCAACGAGGAGGTGATGGACGCACCCCGGAGCGAGGCCTTCAGGAACTGTGGCGAGCCCTGCGTGGCCCTATGCAAGAAGATGCACGGCGAGTTCAAGAAGGACTACGAGCCCTACCAGACCATGGGTCCGCTCTCGGGCGTGTTCGACCAGCGGGCCGCCGAGCGGCTGAACCACGCGGCCGACTCCCTGGGCTTCGACGGCATCTCCGGCGGCGGGGTGGTGGCCTGGCTCCTCGACTGCCTCGACGAGGGGCTGCTCAGCCCGGAGGAGCTGGGGGTCTCGGGCAAGCCGGTCTTCGAGCGGCAGGGCTTCGACGTTGTGGGTGACTCGGCGAAGAACGCCGCCCTCGGCGTGGAGATCCTGGAGGGGATCGCCGCGCGGCGGGGCATGCTCGATTTCTCGGAGGGGCCGAGGTGGTGGGCGAGGCGCCTGGGCAAGGAGCGGGGCGGCGCGCTGCTCGACCGGTTCGTGTTCGTCTCCAACGGTTCCAAGGGCTGGATGGTGCCCAACCAGTACTGGACCCCGGGGGTGCTCTCGCCGATGCCGATCATGGGCAAGTACTACATGCACTACGGCGACGACTTCCTGCCGCCGCGCCAGCTCGGCCGCAAGAACGCCGAGCGGCTGGTCAAGGAGCTGATCCTCGACAACGTGGGCTACTGCCGCTTCCACAGGGGCTGGGCCGAGGAGATGCTGCCCGACATCATCGGCACCCTGTTCGGCAAGAAGGACGAGTTCCTCGCCGCCAACCGCGAGCTGGCGGCGCGCATTGGCAGCCGCAACTCAACCGTGTTCTGGCAGTCGAAGCGGAACATCGACTTCGTGGCAATGTCCTTGACGCGCATGCGCGATGCGGGCAAGTCCAAAGGACCCGAGCTGGACGCCTGGATCGACCGCTTCGGGCGCGAGTCCGGAGCCGCGGCCATCGACTTCTGGTTCGAAACCCGCAAGGGCATCGACGAGTACCTGGCCGGGGTCTGAGTTTCTTTTCTTCTTATCTTTTCTTCTTACGGACTGCACGGATCAACAGAAGATCACTTGGGAAACCGATCAGGCCGGCGGTCCGGGCTGGATTGACATCAGAAGTGCATGCAGTATGATGTCAATAGTGATGTCGCTGGAGGTGACGATGGGACAGGTCACGCTCAGAGGGGTCGATGAAAAGACGGGGAACATGCTCAAAGCCGAGGCCCGGCGGCGCGGCAAGAGCGTCAACCGGACCGTGCTCGAGCTGATCCGCGAGGCGATGGGGCAATCGGACGACCCCGGTCCCGGGCGGAGGGTGTTCGACGATCTCGATCACTTGGCCGGCACCTGGACCGAGGAAGACGCCGCGGAAATCCTCGCGGTGATGGACGACCTTCGCGTCATCGACGACGGTCTGTGGCGATGAGCGGCCTCGCGCTCGACACCTCGGCCTATTCCGCTTTCAAGCTCGGCGACCCTGAGGCGGTCGCAGCCGTGCGGAGCCGCGAACGGATCATCGTGCCCGCCGTCGTGCTCGGCGAATTGCTCGGCGGGTTCGCGGCCGGGACGCGGGCCGATCGGAACGGGGCCGAGCTCGAGGAGTTCCTGGCCAGCCCGCGCGTGGTCGTGGCGTTGGTCGGGGAGACGGCCGCCGAATGCTATGGCGCGATCTATTCCTTCCTGCAGAAGGCCGGTACCCCGGTGCCCACCAACGATCTGTGGATCGCGGCGTCAGTGATGGAGCACGGCGCGCTGCTGCTTACGGCCGACACCCATTTCGACAGGATCCCGCAAATCCGCGTCCGGCGCCTGGCTTCACCGGTCCGATGAGAAAGGACTCCGAGCGCATCGGGATCGTCGTCCCAGGGCTTCGATTGACATTCCACCTCCCGCGAACGTAGATTCCAGGCTCGTTTCCGGAAAAAGGGACCGCCCGTTTCGCGGGCACAAGCCAGGGAAGGACAAGATGGAGCTGACCAGACTCGACAAGGAAGACCTGCAGATCATCCTCGGCACCTTCGAGGAGTTCGCCGCTCGCGAGATGCCACTGGACCGGCGGCTGAAGTGGGACCGCGAGGACACCTGCCCTGAGCAGGTCGTTCGCGCCATGCTCTCGCCCGAGGTCGGCTTGCACCTGGTGTTCATCCCGGCCGAGTACGACGGCATGGGCGGCGGCGCCTACGACGTCTACCGCCTCTCGTGCGAGTTCGCCAAGGTCGACCTGGGCCTGGCCACGGCCATGCTCGCGGTGGCCCTCGGCACCGACCCGATCCGCGTGGGCTGCACCCACGAACAGAAGCAGCGCTGGATGACCCGCATCGCCAACGAGGGCCTGATCGTGGCCTACGGCGTGACCGAGCCCGAGGCCGGCTCCAACGTCGAGAACCTGAAGACCCGCGCCGACCGGGTAACGGACGCTGCTGGCAACGTGACCCACTACAAGCTGAACGGCGTCAAGCAGTTCATCTCGAACGGCGGCATCGCGGACCTCTACACGATCCTGGCCAAGGCCCCGGACGGCCCGACCTTCTTCGTGGTCGAGCGTGAGACCCCGGGCCTCGCGCCGGGCAAGTGCGAGGAGAAACACGGCATCCGGTTGTCGAACACCTCCCAGGTCGTGCTCGAGGACGTCGCGATCCCGGCCGGGAACGTCGTCGGCACCGGCGAGGGCGAGGGCATCAGGCAGTCCAACGAGGTCTTCGGCTTCACCCGGCTGATGGTGGCGGCCTTCGGCCTCGGCGGCGGGCTCTCCGCCCTCGAGAAGGCCATCGCCTACTCGAGGGAGCGCAAGCAGTTCGGCACCTACCTGTGCGAGAAGCAGGGCTACACCCACAAGCTGCTGGTGCCCCACAGCGTGCGCCTGGCCGCGGCCCGGGCCTACATCGAATACGTCGCCGAGTTGCTGGACTCCAGCGAGGCGGATCGGCAGATCGAGGGCTCGGTGGCCAAGCTCTTCGCCACCGAGGCCGGCAACGCAGCCGCCGAGGCGGCGATCCAGGCCCTGGGCGGCTACGGCTACTGCGCCGAGTACGAGGTCGAGAAGATCAAGCGCGACACGCGGATCCTCACGATCTACGAGGGCACGTCCGAGATCCAGCAGAACATCATCGGCGTGTTCCGCATGCGCCAGGCCGTCAAGAGCAAGGGAGGGTTCTACAACGAAATGGCGGATCGGGTGGCGGGCCTCGAGCAGGTCGGCGGCCACGCCGCGGCCCGGGCCGCGCGGCTGGTGGGCGAGTGCGCCCAGCTGGCCTTCAAGGCCAAGCTCTCGCGAAAGCAGCACGGGATCTTCGAGCTGGCCCTGGCCATGGCCGACGCGGAGACCGCGGTGGCCCTGTGCCTGGCCGCGGCGGCGGCGCCGAACGATGCGTTGCTCGCCGCGCAGTCGCGGCTTTGGGCCGCGGAGGTCGCGCTCGCGGTACCGACCCGGATGCTGCGGCTCTTCCTCGGATCGAACCTGCTCGACGAGGCCGCCGCCGCCAGGCTCGTGGCCAGGGCCGACCTGCCCGGCGCGGCCGCCCTCCAGGCCGGGACCCTGGCCGACATGGACCTCGTCGCCGCCGCGATCACGGCCGGCTGAGGGCAGCGTTCACTCGACGGTGGTGGGGGCGCAGGTCGAGACGCCGGCGCCGACGATCCGCTTTCCCGAATCGGGGATGTAGACTTCCATGACGCCGGATCCGGCATCGACCTTGTAGACGCTGGTGGAGGTGTCGAGCGCCGACTCGTAGAACACGTAGAACGCCGCGCCCCAGTAGGCGAAGGCCCACGCCGAGGGCGAGTTCGACAGATCCGTGAGCGGGTAGGTCGTTGAGAGGGAGGCATTGTCCTTGTCGATGCGCGAGACGTGCGGCGTGTCGGTGGACGGGAAGAAGCCCCACAGCTCGCCCAGACCGTTGCCGGTCAGCTCCGGGGAGCCGCTGATCGGGCCGACCACGCCGATGATCCAGTCGTCGCCGATGGTCGCGAGGCTCGCGTCGCTGGCGATGTACAGCGTCTCCTCCGTCGTGTCCTCGCCGTCCGTGGCGAAGCCCATGCCGAACAGGTCGAACGCGCCCTGGCCCGTTGCGTAGGCCGTCGGCGAGCACGACGCGTCCGACGTGCTGACCTCGAAGATCTCGCCGGTCTGGAAGAGGACGTAGGCCACCGCCTCGCGGGTGACCGCCATGGAGTACGGCGACGACCCGTTGCCGCAGTCGATGACCCCGACGAGGTCGAAGGCCGAGGTCGGCGGATCGAAACGGTAGAGCGAGTTGTCCGAGTCCACGAGGTACACGACCTTGGCCGCCTCGGAGCAGCCGTCGTCCGCGTCGCCATCGGAGTCGCCGTCGGAGTCGCCGTCCGAGTCGCCGTCGGCGTCCGGGCCCGTGTCCCGCGTGCCGTCGTCGTCGCAGGCGGGGCCGAAAGCGGCCGCGGCCAGGCAGAGCGGGAGCAAGGTCGAAAGCGCAGTCGTCGTTCTCATGTCGGTCCTCCGTTTTCGTTCGCACCGACTCCAAACTAACAGCGGCCCGGGTCGGTCGCAAGCGGCCCGCCAGTCGTTGATGCTTGTCGGAACCGGCGCCCCGTGGTTTGCTGTACCAGCCAGCAAAGGAGGCGCACGATGCGCGCGATCATCACGGGGAGCCTGCTTGTTCTTCTGGCCATGCCCGCCGCCGCCGGGCCGCGGGACACCGCGGGAGGGCTGACCTACCGCTCGGCGGACGGGCCGACCCACATCGCCCGCCATCCGCGGCTGATCTCGGTTGCCGCGGAGGGCGACGTCGGGACGGTGATCGCGCGGGTCCGCGCCGCCCTCGAGCCGGCGGCGCCGGACATCGAGGCCCGGCCGGGCCCCCGCGGGCTGGCCCGCCACGGCGTGACACTGCTGGAGGTGCGCGCGTCGGACGGCCGCGCCATGGCCCGGGCCTTCGCGGCCATCGCCGGCGATCCCGCCGTCTCCTTCGCCGAACCGGTCTACCTCATCGGCGGCGCGGTGCCGCTCTACCCCCACCCGCTGCTGGCCGTGCGCTTCGAGGACGGCGTGCCCCTCCTGCGGAGCGATGCCCTGGTGGCCGCCACCGGAGGCGAGATCCGCTTCCGCGCCCCGTGGAACGAGCGGCTGCTCTTCCTGGCGCCGCCCCGGGGTGTCACCTCCCTGGATCTGGCGAATCGCTACGATAGCCTGCCCGAGGTGCGCTTCGGCGCGCCGGACTTCCTGGTCGAGCGCGTGCCCCGCTACCTGAGCGACGACCCGCGCCTCGACGACCAGTGGCACCTCGTCGGCGGTTCGGGCGCGGCGGCGGACGCGGACGTGCGGTTCGACGAGGCCCTCGACCTCGCCTACGGCACGTTCCCGCTGGAGGCCTCGCCGACGCTGGTCGTCGGGGTCTGTGACACGGGCGTCCTGGTGGACCACGAGGATCTGCGGGTCACGGACGGCTACGACCTGACCGGCTCGGAGGTGGGCATCAACCCCGACAACAACCAGGACGGCCACGGCACGTCCGTGGCGGGCGTGGCCGCGGGCATCGGTGACAACGGCCTCGGCGTGTCCGGCGGCTGCCCCACCTGCGGCGTGGTGGGCATCAAGCTGGACCTGCCGGGCGTGGTCTCGGAGGGCGAGCTGTCGATGACCTACTACTCCGTCGCCGCCGCCGAGGACATCCCGGCGCTGAACAACAGCTGGGGCCTCGATACCCCGTGGCTGTACGTGCCGATGTCCATGACGATGAAGGAGGGCATCGATACCTTCTCGGTCACCGCTCGCGGCGGCAAGGGAGGCGTGATCGTCTTCGCCTCGGGCAACTCGGACCAGCTCGCCGCACTCGACGGCAGCACGGGCTACGTCCGCACGCTCACGGTCGGCGCCTCGACCTGCGAGTCGAAGCGCGCGTCCTACTCCAACTATGGCCACGCGGTGGACGTGCTGGCGCCGAGCAACGGCGACGGCTGCGGCATCACCACGACCTCGATGTCCAGCACCAGCGGGTATACCGGCCAGTTCGGCGGGACCTCCTCGGCGGCGCCGCTGGTCACCGGCATCGTCGGCCTGATGACGGCCGCGAACCCCGATCTGACCGAGGCGCAGATCCGAGAGGGGATCATCCGGAGCGCCGTGCCCATCGACGGGGACGAGGCGGCTTACGGGCCCTCGCCGATCCTTCCGGGCGACGAGGACGTGGTCTTCAGCTGGACCCACGCCCACGGCCGCGTGGACGCCAGGAACGCCGTGGAGATCGCCATCGCCTACGGCAGCACCGGCTGCACCGAGGGGTACGAGATCTGCAACGGCGTGGACGACGACTGCGACGGGGCCACCGACGACGAATACGACAGCTGCCACCCCTGCCTGCTCGACAGCGAGAGCAACGGCCGGGAGCTCTGCGGGGACGGCATCGACAACGACTGCGACGGGCTGACCGATCCGGAGAGCTGCATCGAGCCCTGCGAGGATCTCAAGGGGATGTGCAACGTCTGCGAGACCGGGACCGACTGCTGGCCCGGGCTCGACTGTGCGAGGATCAGCTTCACGAACCCGGACACGTACTGCCTTCAGGCCTGCATGAGCGACGCCTTCTGTCCGGAAGGCTACAGGTGCGAGACCTTCT
>CAYZAI010000016.1:11265-18985 GCA_964476305.1 uncultured Myxococcales bacterium | reverse complement strand
TCTGGTCGAACGTCTGCATCCCGGATGGCCTGCCGCCCTCCTGCGACGGCCTGGCCGAGGAGATCCCGGACCCGTCCTGCATCGAGGAGCCCGACGCCGGACCGGACGGCGGGCCCGATGCCGACACGGACGCGGATGCCGACACCGACACCGGCACCGATCCCGATGCCGGGCCGACGGCCAAGCCCGCTTCCGGCTGCGGCTGCGCTGCTGCGGGGGCTTACTCTTCCCGCGGCCTGACGGTTCTCGTGGCTGTCGCGCTGCTCGCCGGTTGGGGTACCCTGCGTCGCCGCGTCCCTTGACAACAGAAGGCCGCCGCCGCTACGCACGAAGCCGGAGATGAAGAAGCCGCGAGAACTCCTGCGCCGGGCGGCGGGGCCCTGGGTGGCCCTGATCGGGCTGCTCTCGGATGAGAAACGGCCCGTGGCCCGGAATGCCACGCTCGCCGGGCTGCTGCTCGCACTGGGGATCTTCGCCGGGCTGGCGCTGACACGTCCCTGGATCACGCCGGCGGAGCCCGTGGCGGAGATCGTCATCGGGGGCGTGACGGTCCCCACGGGCGATCCACGGCCCCAGGCGCTGCTGCGGGCGGCGCGAGAGGTGCTCCGGACCGAGGTGCTGCTCCACGGCCCCGATCTCGAGCGCCGCACGACCTGGGCCGAGCTCGGCGCGGAGGTGGAGATGGAGAGCCTGGGGCGGATCCTCCGCGACCTGGCGCAGCGGGACAGCCCGGCCGCGCGCCACCACCGGCGGACGGTGCCCGAGGGACGGCGGGCGGAGATCCGGCTGCCGATCTCGCTGGTCTCGGACGGTGCGATGGAATCCGTGGTGGCGCTCAAGGAGATGGTCGACAGGGCACCGCAAAGCGCGCGCTTCGATTTCGCATCGGGAGTGGTCGCCCCCGAGGAGACGGGGCGGACCCTCGACGTCCACCAGACCCTGGCCAGGCTGGACGCGGCCCTGGCCGCGGGCCAGAACAGGATCGAGCTGGCGATCGAGGAGGTGCCCGCCCGCGTGACCCGCGACGAGCTGCTGGGGATCGAGACCGGCACGGTGGTCGGCTTCTTCGAGACGCCCTATTCGCGGATGCGCAAGGACCGCGATCGGACCTACAACCTCGGGCTCGCGGCGTCGATGCTGGACGGCCAGGTGATCCTGCCCGGCGAGGTCTTCTCGTTCAACGAGACCCTGGGGGACCGGTCCGAGGCGCGGGGGTTCCGCTACGCGCCCGTGATCGCCGGCGGCGCGCTGGTGGAGGGCATGGGCGGCGGCACCTGCCAGGTGGCCTCCACGCTCTACGCGGCGGCGTTCTTCGCCGGGATGGTGATCGTCGAGCGCCAGCCCCACTCCCGGCCGAGCTCGTACATCAAGCTCGGTCTCGACGCCACGGTCAGCTACCCCGACCTCGATCTCAAGATACGAAACCCGCTGTCGTTCCCGGTGGTCATCCACTACGCGGTGGACGAGGGCAACTTCCGCGCCGAGCTGCGCGGCCGCGAGCGACCCTACACCGTGACGCTGCTGCGCCGGGTCGTGGGCACGCGCCCGTTCCCGGTGAGGGTGATCGAGACGCCCAAGCTCGCTCGGGGCACGGAGGTCGTGCGTCAGCTCGGCGTGCCGGGCTACACGGTGCGGCGCTTCAAGGTGATCGAGGGCGGCAAGATCGGCTACCGCTTCCAGAGCTTCGACAAGTACCCGCCCACGACCCAATTCGTCTACAAGGGCACCGCCGCTCCGGAAGAGCTCGAGGGGGTCAAGGACGCGCCGAAGCCGGACACCCACAAGCCGTACCACGCCTCCAACTACCTGCGGGTGGTCCAGGGGCCGGACGGTCTCTGGTACGAATCGTCCCACGAGTGACCGCCGGCGATACGCTTCGTTTTTCCGGGGATGAAAACCGCTTCTCGCGGGTCTCATGGTATGGGACGATGAGCGAAGCGGGCTCGGGAGAGCCCAGGAGGACGAGATGAAAACCGCCCTTTCTCTTTGCATCGGCATCCTGCTGGTTCTGGGTGCCGGAAGCGCGCTGGCCCAGGCCGGGGCCAAGGCGGCCAAGGCGGCCAAGCCGGCCAAGCCGGCCAAGGGAGCCGCCGCCGCGGTGGAGGCTCCGGGGCCCGAGGTCCCCGCGGCCACCACCCCGGCCGTTCCCGCCGCCGGGCCGGAGACCACGCTGGACGCATGTCGTGACGGGATCGACAACGACGGCGACGGCCACGTGGATTGCGCCGACCAGGACTGCTGGATCTACGCCATGTGCGTCGCGGCCGCGGCGCCGCCCCCGCCGGTCGCGCCTCCGCCGCCCCAGGCGCAGTACGTGGCCGTGGTGCCGGTCCCGCCGGGTCCGGAGCGCTGGAACCAGTGCAGGGACGGGATCGACAACAACGGCGACGGGCTGACGGACTGTTTCGAGCCGTCCTGCCAGCGGGGATCCCACTGTCGGCGCGAGATGTCTTTCGTCCCCGAGCCCGAGGACAAGGCGCCGGGCCTGCTGCTGTCGCTGGGTCTGGGCGTCGCGCTGCCCAACTACCGCCGGCCCACTGCCGAGGCCGAGTCGCTCCGCTACGGCGAGGACATCCCCTTCGCCCCGGACGCCGGGGTCATCGCCGCGTTCGAGTTGGGGTACCTGCCGGTGCCGTGGTTCGGCCTGGGCGCCGAGTTCATGGGGGGCGCCACGGGAGCGACGAACCGCGGGGACTTCGACGCGTACTCCGACGACTACAAGTACCAGGGAGGCAAGGGCTTCGCGCACGCCGGAGGCTTCATCCGGTTGCAGTACCCAGCCGGCCGGTTCGTACCGTACCTGAACATCGCCGGCGGCTACACCTACGCCAAGTACTATTGGGAGGTCTACGACGGACGCGAGTACTGGTCGGACATCGACGACCACCAGGCCGGCGACGACGAAAACCTCTACTACACCAGCGACCGCCACACCTACACAACGCGGCATTTCACCATGGCCCTCGAGCCCGGGTTCGATCTCTTCGTCCGCAAGCGCTCCATCGCCATCGGCCTCAAGATCTGGCTGCCCGTGTTCGCGCTGCCCACCAGCGAGTCCTCGACCGACAACGTCGGCGTGATGCTCAGCGTGACGTACCTGCCCTTCTGGCGGGAGCGGCCCAGGCTCAAGCCCGAGTACGAGAAGGCCCTGGCCGAGGCGAAGCAGGCCGGACCCGCGGCGGAGCCGGAGCCGGAGCCGGAGCCGGAGCCCGACCGCACCGCCATCGAGCCCGTGGACTGGGAGCCCGAGCCGGTCGAGCCCGCGCCGACCTCGGAGCCCGCGCCGGCTCTGGAGCCCGCGCCCGCACCGGAGCCAGTGCCCGCCGCGCCCGCCAACTGATCCCTCGCACGTCCCGCCGACCGGCGAGATGACAACAGCGCTGTTCCCCCAGGTGGTTTTTTCCGCTACTGTCCGGCAGATCGCGGCGAGGTGAGCACATGTGCGGAATCGTCTGTTACGTCGGTGAGCGGCAGTGCGCGGGCCTGATCCTCGAGGGGCTGACCCACCTGGAATACCGGGGGTACGACTCGGCGGGAATCGCGGTGCACGACGGGAAACGGGTGGGCGTGGTGCGCGCCGAGGGCAAGCTCGGCCGGCTGGCCGAGGCCTTGGACAGGCAGCCCCTCGCCGGGATCCTGGGCATGGGCCACACCCGCTGGGCCACCCACGGGCGGCCTTCCGAGAACAACGCCCATCCCCACATGGTGGATGGCGTGGCCGTGGTGCACAACGGCATCCTCGAGAACCACCTGGAGCTGCGCCAGCGGCTCGAGTCCGAGGGCGCGGTGTTCACATCGGAGACGGACACCGAGATCTTCGCCCACCTCGTCTCCCGAGCGCGTGGCCGGGTCGGTGATCTGGCGGCCGCGGTGCGCGAGGCCCTCGACCTGGTCCGCGGTTCCTACGCGCTGGCCGTGCTCGACGAGCGCGAGCCCGGGCACATCGTGCTGGCAAAGAACGCCTCGCCGCTGGTGATCGGCCTGGGCGACGGCGAGACCTTCGCAGCTTCCGACATCCCGGCGATCCTCGCCCATACGCGGAAGGTGGTCTTCCTCGACGAGGGCGAGATCGCCGTCATCGACAGGGATGGCGCGCGGATCGAGACCCTGGCCGGCGTGGCCGTGGCGCGGGAGCCGCGGATCATCGAGTGGTCGCCGGTGCAGGCCGAAAAGGGCGGCTACCCGCACTTCATGCTCAAGGAGATCCACGAGCAGCCGCGCGCCATCGAGGACACGATGCGCGGCCGGGTCTCGCTGGAGGGCGCGGGCGTGGCCACCGAGCTGATGGGGATCGACGACACGTCGGCCCGCCGCATCCGGCGGGTCGTGCTGCTGGCCTGCGGAACGTCCTACCACGCGGCCCTGGTGGGCCGGTACTGGATCGAGGCCCTGGCCCAGGTCCCGGCCGAGGTGGAGCTGGCCAGCGAGTACCGGGCGCGGGACCCGCTGGTGGATCCCAACGACCTGGTCGTGGCGGTCTCCCAGTCCGGCGAGACCATCGACACCCTCGAAGCGGTGCGCGTGGCCCGGGCCGGCGGCGCCATGATCCTGGCGGTGGCCAACGTGCTCGACTCGGCGATCCCACGGGTCGCGGACGGCGCGCTCTACACGCACGCGGGCCCCGAGATCGGCGTGGCCTCCACCAAGTGCTTCACCGCCCAGCTCGCGGCCCTGTTCATGCTGGCCGTGCACCTCGGGCGTCGGCGCCGGACCCTGGCCGAGGACCGCGCCCGCACCATGCTCGGGGATCTCCTGCAGATCCCGGCGAAGATGCGCGAGGTCCTCGAGCAGGAACAGCACATCCGCGAGGTGGCCGAGAGCCATGCCGCGGCCCGCGACTTCCTGTTCCTCGGCCGCTGGATATCGTTCCCCGTGGCTCTCGAGGGCGCGCTCAAGCTCAAGGAGATATCGTACATCCACGCCGAGGGCTACGCCGCCGGCGAGATGAAGCACGGCCCGATCGCGCTCATCGACCGCGAGCTGCCCGTGGTGGTGGTGATGCCCCGGGACGGCTCACTCGAGCGCATCCTCGGCAACGTGCAGGAGGTGCTGGCCCGGGGCGGCCGCGTGATCGCGGTGGCCACCCGCGGCGAACCGGCCCTGGCGCAGCTGCCCGTGGAGCGGATCGAGATCCCGCAGGTCTGGGCCCACCTCTCGCCGCTGGTCTCGGTGCTGCCGCTGCAGCTGCTGGCCTATCACATCGCAACGGCGCGGGGCACGGACGTGGACCAGCCGCGCAACCTGGCCAAGACCGTCACCGTCGAGTAGCGGCGCGCCGGCGCGCCCGGAAGCGGAGATCAAGCGATGGTCGAACTAGAAGGAATCTTTCCCGCGCGGGTGACGCCCCACAAGAACGGCACCGTGGACCTCCCCGCACTGGGCCGCCTGATCCAGCGTCAGCTCGAGGCCGGAGTGCAGGGCCTCGTGGTCTGCGCGTCGACGGGGGAAGGCGCCACCCTGACCCCGGACGAGCGCAGGATCGTCATCGACACGGCGGTCCGCCAGGCCGGCGATCGGCTCCTCGTCGTCGCGGGCACGGGGGCGATCCCGACCTGGGGCGTGCTCGAGGCGGCCCACATGGCCGCGGATCTCGGCGCCCGGGCGATGCTGGTCGCCGCGCCGCCCTACGTACGGCCGACACAGGATGGCCTGTACGCCCACTTCGCCGCCGTGGCCGACCAGGCCGGGCTGCCTGTCGTGCTCTACAACGTGCCGTCCCGGACGGCGTGCGACATCCAGCCCCCCACCGTGGCGAGGTTGGCGGCCCACGAGCGCATCATCGGCATCAAGGAGGCCAGCGGTTCGATCCACCGCGTCCAGCAGGTCGTCGCCGCCGTCGGCGGCAACATGTCCGTGCTCGCCGGCGACGATCCGCTCACGGTCTCACTGCTGGTGGCCGGGGGCCACGGCGTGATCAGCACCGGCGCCAACGTGGTTCCCGCCAAGTGGGCCGAGCTCTGGCGGTGCTGGCGGGCCGGGGACGTGCTGGGCGCGGCGGCGATCCAGGCCGGGCTGCTCGGGCTGCACGACGCGCTGTTCGTCGAGACGAACCCCGGGCCGGTCAAGGCGGCGCTCCACCAGCTGGGGCTGATCGAGCCGGAGATCCGCCTCCCGCTGGTCTGGCCGGCGCGGCCGAACCTCTATCGCATGGCGGCCGAGCTCGAGAACCTCGGGTTCACCGTGGCGCGGGTCGTGTCGTGACGGACCGCGTCACCCGTGTGTGCCTGGTGGGGGCCCTCGGCCGGATGGGCCGGGCCGTGCTCGCCGCCGCCGCCGGGCGGTCGGACGTGACTGTCGCCTCGGCGGTGGACCGGCCGGGTGCCGAGGGGCTCGCCACGCTCGCGACCGGGGCCGTGGTGGGCACCGATCTCGATGCCGCGGCGGCCGCAGCGGACGTCATCGTCGATTTCAGCCGGCCTGACGCCGTGCTCGAGGTGGTCCGAGCCGCTCTGGGGAGCGGGCGGCCCCTCGTCAGCGGCACCACGGGCCTCGGACCCGAGGCGCTCGCGGCCATCGAAAGCGCCGCGGCGCGGATCCCGGTGCTGCACGCGCCGAACCTGAGCCCGGGTGTGGCCGTGGCCACCGCGCTGGTGGAGCTGGCCGCCGCTGCCCTCCCCGGATTCGACATCGAGGTGGTGGAGGCGCACCACGGCCAGAAGATCGACGCCCCCTCGGGCACGGCACTGCAGCTGGCCCGGGTGGCCGCGGGGGCCCGCGGGCTCGATTCCGAGGGCGTGGTGATCCACGGCCGGTCGGGGGCCACGGGTCCTCGGCCCGCGGCGGAGATCGGGATCCACTCGCTGCGCGGCGGCTCGCTCTTCGGCGATCACGCGGTGCACCTTCTGGGCGAGCACGAGCGGATCGAGATCGTTCACCGTGCCGCTTCGCGGGAGCTGTTCGCCCTGGGCGCCATCGCCGCGGCGCGTTTCCTCCACGGCCGCCCCCCGGGCCGCTACTCCATGCGCGACGTCCTGGGCATGTGACGTAGCGACCGCCGCCAAGACCTTCGGGTCAACGATCAATCGCAGGTATCCGAGCAGGTGTCCGGCTGGTTGTCGTGGAAAACGAAATCGGCGACGCTGTCGAAATAGACCTGTTCGAGCAGTTGGCACGCCTCGCACTGGGGAAGGGCTTGGTTGGAGGCGATTTCCAGGCAGAGAATGATGGTTTCGTCGCAGTACCAACCATCCTCGTCCTCCCAGCAGTCGGGCTCGCAACCGAGCACCTCCAGGTTGTCGAGACCCAGGCTGGCCAAGGCGGGGTTGTCCACGATGCTCGTTCTTTTCCAGACGGCGACGAGATTGGCCAGCCCGTCCAGGCTGGTCAACGCGGTGTTGCCGGAAACCGACATGTCCCTGCCCACCGAGGCGAGGCCGCCCAGCCCGTCGAGATCGGTCAGGGCATCGTTGGAACCGATGGACAGATCTTCCCCTATCGAGGTGATGTTTCCGAGCCCTTCCAGATCCACAAGGGAAGGGTTGTTCCCTATCCAAAGGCTCCCGGCCACGGAGGACAGTCCGCTCAGCGCCCCGATGTCGGACAGGGCGGCGTTGTCCTGTATCATCAGGGAATCTCCTAAAGAAGTGATGCCGTCCAGCCCCGAGAGGCTCGTCAGGGCGGCGTTGTTCTGGATCTTCAGAGTGTCACCCAGGGAGGTGATGCCGGAGAGCCCGTCCAGGCTCGCCAGAGTGTCGTTGTAGACGATTTCGAGATTCTCACC
>CAYZAI010000016.1:0-11255 GCA_964476305.1 uncultured Myxococcales bacterium | reverse complement strand
CCAAGGTGAGAGTTGCCAACCCGTCCAGATTCCCCAGCGCGGGGTTCCCTGCGATCGTTAAGCTACGACCTATCGACGATACTCCACTCATCCCTTCCAAGCTCGTCAGCGCATCGTTATAATAAATCTTCAAATCGTCTCCCACAGAGGTGATGCCGCTCAATCCTTCCAAGCTCGTCAAGGCGGCCGTATCGCTGATGAGCAGATCGCCACTCACGGAGGAGAGGCCTTCGAGCCCGAACAGGCTCGACAGGAGGGGATTGCTCAGAATCAGCACGTTGCGGCCAGCGGATGCGAGGCTGCTCAGACCATCGATATTCGTGAGGGCGCCGTTTCGGGAAATCTCGAGATCAAGGCCCACTTCTGTTATTCCGCTAAGCCCATCCAGGTCGACGATTTTGTCGTTACAGGCGATCATCAGGCTTCCGGTCACCGATGTCAGGGAGCTGAGTCCATCCAGATTTTCGAGGCTCGGATTGCTGATACAACTCGAGAAGCTGCGATGACCGATAGTCAGATCGTGCACCGAGGTGATTCCACCCAGTGCACCCAGGTTGGTCAGGAGGTCGTTTCCGGAGATTCTCAGGTTCCAGCTCACTCCGGTGATGTTCCCCAAGCCGTCTATATCCAGGAGGGCGGGATTGCCCGTAACGAACAGGTTTCCAACGGACGAGGTCACATTCTCGAGCCCATCGAGGTCTGTCAGGTTCCCGTTGTTGGAAACAAAGAGATCTCCGTTTATCGATGTGAGGCCGTCCAGATCGTCCACATTCATCAGCTCGGGATTGCTCGAGATGGACAACCCACCGCCCAGTGACGTGAGGTTTTGCAATCCGTTCATGTCCGCCAGGGCGTCGTTTGTCTGGACGACCAATTCCCCACCCACCGAGACGAGGCCGGCCAAACCGCCCAGGCTCTCCAATGCATCGTTCGCTCGGATCTCGAGATCTCCCCCTACAGAGACGAGGTTTCCAAGCCCGTCCAGGCTCGTCAGGGCGGTGTTGTTCCGGACCTGCAGATCCCCCCCCACCCATTCCAGGTTAGGGAGATCCAGGGTCGCGAGGTCGCTATCGACGATCATCAGGTTCCCCGTGACGCACTCATAGGGTGCGAGCAACGTCATGAACGCCACGCTCGAAACGATGAAATCGCCATCATAGCAATTCTGTTCCGTGTCCATGCCGGTTCCGGTGCTCGTATCCACGTCGGCATCACCGTCTTTGCTCGTGATGCTGTTGTCAGTGCCGGCACAGGCCGCGACCAGAACGCAGGCTCCCGCCATCGCCGAGGTCATGAACGCTGCCGATGCTCGCCGTGACATTCGAACCTCCGTTTCCGTCGGGTTCGCACTTCTTTCTCTCCCGAATAGTAGCATGTTCCGTGCCGCAACACCGGCGGCTGCCAACTGCCCGATATCACTGGCCCGCAACCTGGTTGAACCTGGTTCGTGCTGGCACAGGCTGTGCCAGTGAGAGCTTCGGTGCGAGAGCCCGGCAGTGGGGTCAGTGCCCCAGCACAAGGTCGATGCCGGCCAGCACGAGCCCAAGCTGCCGGGCGGACAATCGGCCCGACCGCTGGCGGAGCAGGGACCGGTCGAGGGTGACGATGGAGGAGACGTTCGCCACGGAGTCCCGCTCCAGCGCGCGGAGGGCCGCTTCGGCGATCGCGGGATCGGGCGCCTCGTCGACGGCATCGAGGGTCCGGTCCATGGCCGCGGTGATCTCGTCCGGGTCGTGGCGGGCGAGGTACTCGGCGAGGGCCTCGGCGTAGAGCTGGCGGAGGTCGCCGTCGGTGCCAGCCGTGGTCAAACCCGACCAAAACGGACTAGATTCCCCAAAAGTCTTGACTAAAATGGAATACAAGCCATTATAGTCGGATGAAACGAGCCCAGGAAGAAGCCATCCGGCAGGATCTGGAGACCCGACTCGTGCTCCTCTCGGGGCCGCGACAGGTGGGCAAGACGACGCTGTCGAAGCTGCTCTTCGAACGCTTCGACTACCTGAACCACGACCTGGCCGAGCACCGCGTCGCCATCCGGGAGCGCAGCTGGGACCGGGCCAGGGATCTGGTCGTCCTCGACGAGTTGCACAAGATGCGCTCCTGGAAGAGCTGGCTCAAGGGGGTCTGGGACGTCGAGGGCCCCCGCCCGCGGCTGCTGGTGACCGGGAGCGCGCGACTCGACATCGCCCGGCGGGTGGGCGACTCCCTGGCGGGAAGGTTCTTCCATCACCGGCTCCATCCCTTCGACATCAAGGAACTCGATGGCCAGATCCCCGCTCGGGAGGCCTTCGAGACCCTGATGCGCGTCGGCGGGTTTCCGGAACCGTTCCTGAACGGCACCGAACGATTCCACGGGCGATGGCGGCGGGCCCACCTCGATGTCATCCTCAGGCAGGATCTGATCGACCTCGAGGCGGTCCGCGACATCCAGTCCGTCGAGACCCTGGTCGAGTTGCTCCGCGGACGGGTGGGGGCGTCGGTGTCGATGAGCAACCTGGCCCGGGATCTGGAGCGCGACTCCAAGACGATCAAGCGCTGGCTTTCGCTGCTCGAGAACCTCCACGTCGTGTTCAGGGTAACGCCTTACCACCGGAACGTGGCGCGCTCCCTGCTGAAGGAGCCCAAGTTCTACTTCCACGACATCGCCCTGGTGCCCGATCCCGGGGCCAGGCTCGAGAACCTGGTGGCCTGCGCCCTGCGCAAGGAGCTGGATCGCCTGGAGGACGACCGGGGGGCCCGGATTGGGCTCCACTACCTGCGGACCAAGGACGGGCGGGAGATCGACTTCGCCATCGCCATCGACGAGCGCGTCACCCGCCTCGTGGAGGTCAAGTCCGCGGACGACACCCCCAGCCGGGCCTTCGGTCACTTCTCGGCGTTCCTCCCCGGCGCGATGCAGACCCAGCTCGTCTCGACCATCGGCCGCGAGAAGACCTACCCCGGCGGGGTCGAGGTCCGCGCCCTGGTCCCATGGCTCGCCGGGCTCGACCTCGCCGACGGGATTTCGGACCCCGAACGCTGAAACCGGGCGGCCCGGACTACGGCGGCGGGAGCAGGGCGACGAGGTCGCCGTCGGCGTCCGCGGTGGCGCGGCCCACGGGGAAGGCCAGTTCGTCCATCTCGACGAAGAACTCGACGAGGGTGCTGCCGAGGTCGATGGGATCCACCTGGTCGGCGCTCGGCACGAGGTGCGCATCGCAGGCGAAGGGCAGGGGCAGGGTGAACTCCTCCTCGCCGTTCCCGGTCATGGTGACATCGGCCCGGGCCCAGGCGTAGCCGCTTTCCAGCGGGGCCTCGATCGTGATGCGGTAGTCCGCCGGATCGAGCCAGAGGGAGAACAGCCCGTCGAAGCCGGTGCTGGCCGAATTGGATCGGGGGAACGCGGTCGTGCCGGGCAGGGGCTCGGCGCCGAGGGCCGCCTGCGGGAC
The DNA here is from genome assembly GCA_964476305.1 of uncultured Myxococcales bacterium. GTDB lineage: Bacteria > Myxococcota_A > Polyangia > JAAYKL01 > JAAYKL01 > CAYZAI01. Next base: position 7,827 of record CAYZAI010000016.1, on the reverse strand, counting down.
CTTCCTGCCGGCGGCGACGACCGAACCCTTGAGCAGCGGGCGCCAGGCCAGGGGGAAGACCTGCACGCCGATCTCCCCGGTGCCGACGATGGACACCGGGGAGGCCGTCACGAACGGCGAGTAGTCTGCGAGGGCGCCGCCGAGGGCCTCCGCCGGGATGACCGTGATCGTGTAGTCGCCGGGGTAGAGGTTGATGCCGAGCACGCCCTCGGACTCCTCGATGGTGCCGCTCTCGTTGGTCGTGACCCAGCGCTCGACGACCCCGCCGCCGATGTCGTCGCCGAGGAAGCGCACGAAACAGCCCGGCGCCGGATCGACGAAGGTCTGGCCGTCGACGGACTCGACCTGCAGCTCCACCCTCGCGATGTAGCGCAGGGGAACTCCCAGGGCCGGGAGCGCGAGCCGTTCGTCCGATCCCAGGTCGAGGATTGTCCCTTCGGCCGTGGGGTCCGCCTCGAACCCGTCGACGAGGATGTCGGGATGGTGACCCTCCCCGGGACGGGAGGCGAGGATCGAGAACGCCGAGACGCCCCTCGCCAGGCCGAACGAGAACACTCCGCACCCGGCCGGACTCTCCTCCACGCAGGCCGTGATCCCGGGTGTCGAGATCGCGCGGCCGCTCCCCGCCGCTTCCACCGCGCGGACGCTGAGGCCGTTCACCGGCTGCCCGCCCTGGGTGATGCGGCCCGTGACCTGGACACCGGGCTCCTCGAGAATCAGGTCGATGGGCTCGTCGAGGTCGTCCGGCAGGAACAGGCGCCCGGTCTGGTCGAGCGACACCCCGTCCAGGTAGAGGGGGGGGAAGGTCGCGGCCTGGAGTCCCTCTGGCAGCACGACGATGTCGTAGGACGACGGCAGCAGCTCGAGATCGAAGGCCGTCTGCTCCGACCGGTAGACCGTGCTCGACGCGGTGCGGCCCGGCAGCCGGTTGCCCTGGTCGATGAAGACGACGGTGGCGTCCAGGGCCTTGTCGCCGGCCAGCGTGGCGCCCTGCACCACGACAGGGCGATGCACGGCGAGAGAATCGCCGACCTCGCCGCCCGCGCCGAGGGTGGCCCGAAAGACCTGGGGCGGGGCGTCGAGTCCGTCGCCCGGGGTGACGCGGATCCAGTAGGCCGTGCCCTCGGCCGGAGGGGTCACCACGCAGCGCCCGAGATCCCGCCGGCACGTGCCCTCCTCGCAGTCGCCGTCGCCATCGCAGCTGTTGACCGGGCCGTCATAGACCCAGCCCTGGTCCAGATCCAGATCGACGCAGGCGGCCAGCAGCGCCGCGACGATCGGGGCGGCTCTCATGGGCAGCCCTCGTCCGGAAGGAGGTCGAGGGCCCAGACGACCTCGGCGGTCCGCGCCCCTTCGCGCACCTGGCTCTGGCTGAAGAACCCGAGGTCCGAGACCTGGACCAGCACCAGCAGCCGGGGATCCGACTCGTTGATATTGAAGAGGTTGAGCGGCAGCTTGCAGGTGATGCGCACGAGGACACCGGAGTCGTAGCCGGCCGGGTCGTCCGGGAGGGCGCTGATGGCGGTTGGCGGATCGCAGTCGTCATACCAGTCCCAGCCGCCCGATGCACCCTGCGTCCAGGTGGCGTGGATCTGGGCGCCGAAGTAGGCGAAATCCTCCTCGTCCGGGTCCCACAGGTCCACGATGAACTCCTGGAGATCGGGGCAGATCAGGCCGATGGTGTCGTTGGCCGGCTGCACGTCGATCACCTCGGGCGGGTGGTTGACGGCGTCGGTGAACTCAATCCGGTCGGTGACGATGCAGCTCACGGCCAGGAGCAGCGGAAGCACGGCGGCGAGGCGCATCGTCACGGTGGGGACCTCACGCCTTCTCGAGGTAGCGGTAGATGGTGCGCGGATCCACGTCCAGATCGTGGGCGGTCTTGGTGCGGTTGCCGCTGTTGCGGGCGAGCACCTCGAGCACGTACTCGCGCTGGAACTTCTCTCGGGCGTCGGCCAGGGACAGCACCTCGGGGAGCGCATCCTCGTCGAGGTCGATGTCCCGCGGGCCCAGCATCGAGCCCTCGCAGAGGATCACCGCCTTCTTGATCCGGTTCTCGAGCTCGCGCACGTTCCCGGGCCAGTTGTGCTTGCGGATGGCGATCACCGCGTTGGGCGTGAACCCCTTGACCCGCGAACCGAACTCCCGGGAGTAGCGCTGCAGCAGGAAGCGGGCGAGCAGCAGCACGTCGTCCCCCCGCTCGCGCAGCGGCGGCAGATCGAGGCGGACGACGTTCAGGCGGTAGAACAGGTCCTCGCGGAAACGCCCGGCCCGGATCTCGTCGGCGAGGTTGCGGTTGGTGGCCGCCAGCACGCGGATGTCCACCGACTCGGGCTTGCTCCCCCCCACCCGGACCACCTGCCGCTCCTGGAGCACGCGCAGCAGCTTGACCTGGAGCGAGACGGGCATCTCGCCGATCTCGTCGAGGAACAGCGTGCCCTTGTCGGCGCAGTGGAACTTGCCGGCCCGGTTGGCCGCGGCGCCGGTGAAGGCCCCGCGCACGTAGCCGAAGAACTCGCTCTCCATCAGCGTCTCGGGCACCGCGCCGCAGTTGACGCTGATGAACGGCCCGTTGCCGCGGTGGCTGCGGCGGTGGATCTCGCGGGCGACGAGCTCCTTGCCCGTGCCGGTCTCGCCGCCGATCAGCACCGAGACCTCGGTGGCCGCCACCTTCTCGACCTTGCGGAATACCTCGCGCATCGAAGGCGAGGAGCCGATGATCTCGCCGAAGCGCTGGCTGTCCAGCTCGGCGGCGAGATCCATGTTCCTCAGCTTGAGCGAATCGACGAGCAGCGCGTTCTGGATCAGCAGCGAGGCCTGGGAGGCGAAGATGCCGAGCAGCTCGAGGGTCCGGGGCTCGAACAGCCCGGCCACGCTGTCGTTGCCGACGTAGATCAGGCCCAGCAATCGGCCCCGCTCCAGCAGCGGCACGCACATCACCGAGGAGAGGCGCAGGTTGATCACCGACTCGGCGCTCGAGAACTTGTCGTCATTCTGGGCGTCCGAGACGATCAGCGGCTGACGGGTCTCCACGACGCGGGCGACGATGCTGTCGCTGAGCTGGGCCACCGCCGAATCGAGGGGCTCGCGGTGGACGTTGCGCGCGACGCGGATCACCGGTTCGTCGTCTTCGAACAGCACCAGGAAACCCTTGGCGGCGCCGGTGATGTCCACCACCAGGTCCATCAGCTCGTCGAGCAGGTCGGCCAGCGACTCCTGGTGCATCAGCTTGGCCGAGAAGCGCTGGAGCTTGCGCAGGGCCTCGATCTCGCCGTCGTCGCGATGGGCGCCGGTGGGCAGGTCCGGGGCCCGCGGACCGGCAGCCGGATCCAGCATCGAGAAGACGAGCTCCGCCTCGCCGAGGGTGATGCGATCCTCGTGGGTGAGCCGCGTCTTGCGGCGCGGCTTGCCGTTCACCGAAAGCGGGACCGGACCGTCGGCCTCGCCGATGGAGAAGTCCCGGCCGTCGAAGACGACGCGCGCGTGGTGCGGCTCGAGGCCGAGCCGGAGGATGACCACGTCGTTGGCCCGGTCCGCGCCGATGGTCGTGATGCTCTTGGTGATGCGGTAGACCAGGCGGTCACCGCCCTTGGGTTTCCACGTGAGAGTCGGCATCCGCTTCCCGCCTGCCTTCCCGGACTTTCGCCGGAGAGTCTAGCCCGTTTCCCCGCCTGGGTAAACCACGGCCCGGTCCATCGCCCGGCACAGCGGCGCGGCGGTCGAGGACGGTCACCAGCACCGAGGCGCTGATCAGGCCGTAGCCGACCAGCAGGCCACCGCTCACGGCCTCGCCCCAGGCCAGCCAGGCCACGGCACCGGCCAGGACCGGCTCGCTCAGGGTCAGGGCCGCGATCCGGCCGGCCGGGATCCAGCGCACCGCGTGGTTGAACGACGTGTGGCCGATCATCGTGGGCACGATCGCCATCAGGGCGAAGCACAGCCATGTGCGCCCGTCGTACACGACGAGGGGCCTGTCGAGGGCGGCCAGGATGGCGAAACAGCACACCGCCGCGACGCCGTAGAGGGCGGTGACGTAGACCGCGGTGTCGAGGCGACGGCGCAGCCGCTTGCCGAGCAGGAAGTAGACCGTGAACAGCGCGGAGCACAGCAGGGCGGCCCCGTCGCCGGCCAGGTGCTCCGGCCTGAAGCGCAGGTTGCTCCAGCCGAGCGACGTGACCCCGGCGACGCCGAGCGCGATGGCCAGCACCAGCCGCCTCGTGACCGGCTCGCGGAAGAACAGCCACGCGGCGCCGGCGGTGAGCACCGGGTTGACCGCGAAGATCACCGCGGCGTTGGCCACGGTGGTCACCTGCACCGCGGTGATCCAGGCGACGAAGTGCAGCGCCAGGGTCAAGCCGGCCGCGGCCAGGACGGCCTTGTCCCTCCAGGGAAGCCGGGCGAGCTGCGTCAGCCGGCGGCCGGCCAGGGGCGCGAACAGGGCCGCGGCGATCAGCAGGCGCCAGGCCGCGATGGCCGCCGGGTGGGCGTCGCCGATTCGGATGATGTTGCCCGACTGGCTCGCGGCCACGAGGCCGACGGCGAGGAACAGCCACACCCGGCGCGGGACGCTCGTCGACGGTTCGTCCATCAGGCGATCCCGCCCGCGGGGGCTAGCTGAAGTCCCAGCCGGCCACGACGGCCGTGAGCAGCGCCAGGATCGCCAGGGGTGCCACCACCCGAAGGATCCACAGCAGCACGAAAAACGCCGGGGTGCCGCGCTTGAGGCCCAGTTCCTCGAGCAGCGCCGGGCGGCCCAGGAACCAGCCGACGAACACCGTGGTCCCCAGCCCGCCGATGGGCAGCAGGTAGTTGGCGGCCAGGTGGTCGAGGGTCGAGAGGAGTCCGGCCTTGCCGGCGAAGATCTCGAAGCTCGACAGGGGTCCGACCGCGCCGACGGAGAGGGCGGCCAGGACCGAGCCGGCGAAGACGATGGAGGAGCAGGTGGAGGCGGCCTTCCTCCGCGACCAGCCGCGGCGGTCGATCATCAGCGAGGTGACCACCTCGCCCAGCGAGATGGTGGACGACAGCGCGGCAAACGCCACCAGCACGAAGAACAGGGGCGCGAGCACCGCGCCGCCTGGCATCTGCGTGTAGAACAGGTCCGGCAGGGTGATGAACAGCATCCCCACGGTGGAACCCGAGACCCGGTCCTGGAGCCCTGGCACCGAGAAGATGATGGTGAACATCGCCACCGCGGCCAGCAGGGCGAAGAGCGTGTCGAGGATCACAACCCACAGGGCGGAGCGGACGATGGACTCGTTCTTCGAGATGTACGAGCCGTAAGCGACCATCGCCCCGAGCCCGAGGGACAGCGAGAAGAACGCCTGGCCCACGGCCAGGAGCACGCCCTGGGGCGGCAGCTCGGCGAAGCGCGGGACGAAGAGGTGGTCGAGCGCCGTTCCCGCGCCGTCCATGGTCAGCGCGGTGCCGACCAGGTAGAGCATGATCGCCACCAGCACGGGCATCATGATCTTGGTGGCGCGCTCGATGCCGCCGCCGATGCCGCGCAGCACGATCCCCGCGGTCATCAGGCTGAACGCCGCCGTGAGCGCGACCTGCAGCACGCCGTCCTTGAGGAAGCCGTCGAAGTCCAGGGACGCCGCGTCGTACTCGGTGAACGACCAGACCAGGCACTTGTGGAACGACCAGAGCGACCAGCCGGCGATCACCATGTAGTACGAGAGGATCACCCCGCCGGCGAGCACGCCGATCCAACCCACCGAGGACCAGGCACGACCGCGCGCGCCGCCGCCGGCCAGGGCCTCGAAGGCCGGCACCGCGCTGAGCTGGGCGCGCCGGCCCACCAGGATCTCGGCGGTCATGATCGGCAGGCCGAGGACGAAAACCGCGGCCAGGTAGACGACGACGAACGCGCCGCCGTGGTTCTCCCACGCGATGTAGGGGAACTTCCAGAGGTTGCCCAGGCCCACCGCCGAGCCGGCGGCGGCCATCACGAATCCCAGGCGGGAGCCCCAGTGGGCGCGACCCGTGGCCATGGCAGGACCTCCCTCTTCGCCAGTCGTCCCGATCGACAGCGGCAGTCTGCCCGCCTCGGCCCCCGAGGTCAACCGGGCCGGGGCGCTCGGCCGAAGGCGGCGTCGATGGCGCGGGAGACGAGATCGTCGATAGCGGACGCCGAAAGGAGCCCGGGGCGTTGGCACGAGAGCATAAGAGTGCTAGAATGCTCTTGTGCACCAGGGAGGCCCGGCATGAGGATCACCATCGAGCTGCCCGACGCCCTGCGGGCCAGGGTCATGGCCCTCAGCGCCCAGCGCGGCCAGCGCGGCTACGGCAAGGTGATCGTGGAGGCCGTCGAGCGCTACCTCGAGTCGCTGGAAGGAGGCGAGGACCGGCTGCGCGAGGTGCTGGAGATGGCCGGCTCGTGGTCGCGCGCCGAGGTCGAGCGGGCCCGCACCGGTGTGGCGGAGGCGAGGGCGAGCTACCGGAAGCTGGAACCGTGATCCTCGTCGACTCCGACGTCATCATCGACTTCTTCGCCGGGGCGGAGCCGGGGGCCTCGGTCCTCTCGCGGCTGCTCGGCGAGCGGCAGGCGGCCGTGTCGGCGGTGTCCGCGTTCGAGATCCGGGCCGGCGTCACCGGGCGCCGGCGGATCGAGCAGGTCGAGCGGCTGCTGGCGCTCGTGCCGGTGCTGCCGTTCGATCGCGAGCAGGCGGCGCTCGCGGCCGCGTTCTACACCGAGCTGAAGGGCCGCGGCGCCCTCGTCGGCAACCAGGACCTCTTCCTCGCGGCGGCCGCCTCCAGGGCGGGCATCCCCGTCCTCACCCGCAACGCGGAGCACTTCCGGCGGATCGCCGCGGTGGAGGTCGTCACCCCGGACGAACTGTCGGCCTGAGCCCGCGCCCGTTTGTCCCGGCGCAAGTTCGAAGTTCAACTTGGTATTTGCACCACGGGCAACTAACCACTCAACATGTTTAATAGAAAATACGCGTACGTCATCATCGGTTTATTCACCGGGGCGGGAAAAGGGCAGGTCGGTCGCGACGTTCGACAGATCACTGCCTCCCGTGGCATGATCGAACATGCGATCGACGAAAGGACGTGGGAGATGGAAGCGAAGATCCTTCTGGGGGCAATCCTGTCCTCGACGATGTTGGTGGCCGTCTGGAGCTGCGGGGACGACGACGACGGGCAGGCGAGTGACGCCGATGCCGATAACGACACCGATGCGGACAGCGATGCCGACGGTGATACCGACACCGGGACCGAGTCGAATTCGGAAACGGCTTTTTCCTGCGAAGCCTTCTGCGTGAAGAAGCTCGAGTGCTATCCGGAAACGACGTCCGAGGCGTGCCTGGAGGCGTGCGGGAGCTACTCGGGGGAAGAGGTAGACTGCCTGGGCGGATGCAGTTCGTCCTTCGAGTGCACGCAATGGAAAGACTGTGTAATGGACTGCCTCTACCCGCCAGGCGAGCTATGTCCCGGCTACCAGGGACTCGACGAAGCATGTTGCAGGGTGAACGATCCTTGCGGCTGGGCGGACGACAACTTCTGCGATTGCGACGGATGCTGCGATTGGGATGATGCCGATTGCGCGTAGGCGATCCTTTTCTGCAAGAGGATCACCATCGAGCCGCCCGATGGCCTGCGGGCAAGGATCGATGTTCCTCAGCGCCGAGCGCGGCCGGGGCTGAGCCGGGGGCTGCGATCCTGGCGCGAAGGGGGTAGGGGGCTCAGCCGAAGGCGGACTCGATGGCGCGCGAGACGAGGTCGTCGTCGGCGGGCTCGGGCAGGGTGACGTTCATGCCGGGCTCGGCCTCCTTGGCCCGCGAGACGGCGAAGCGCGCGCCGGGGTTGCCCGCCCACGAG
>CAYZAI010000015.1:0-26085 GCA_964476305.1 uncultured Myxococcales bacterium | reverse complement strand
CCCATGTATCGAGGACTCGACCCCCCGGGCAGCGCGAGGAAGCGCCGTCCGCGAGCGAACGGAGGAGACCCGAGATGACCCGACCCGCGTTCGATATCGAGGCGCTGCGGGAGAAGCACCGGGTGGTGTCGTCCATCGACTACCAACCCGGCGGGATCGACCGCGGCTACACCCGCAAGTGGCTGCGGGTCGACATCGGCACCGGCGACATCGCCATCCGCGACGTCACGGACCAGATGATCGACCTGTTCATAGGCGGCAAGGGCTTCGACCTGCGCCTGATGTGGGACGAGGTCACGCCCGACACGAAGTGGGACTCGCCCGAGAACGCGGTCTGCATCTCGTCCGGGCCGCTCGGCGGCACCACCAGCTACTCGGGCTCGGGCAAGTCCCTGGTGACATCGATCTCGCCCACCACGGGCGCGCCCATGGACTCCAACGTCGGCGGCTACTTCGGGCCATACCTCAAGTTCTGCGGCTTCGACGCGGTGGTGGTGGTGGGCAAGTCCGCCGAGGAGCGGATCGCGGTCATCGACGGCGCCCGGGGCCGGATCCGGGTCGAGGCCGCGCCGGACGAGGCCGTGGACAGCCACGTGCTGGCCGAGCAGCTCACCCACATGTACGCCGAGGACGAGGGCGACCTGCCCAACGTCTCGGTGGTCTCCGCCGGCCGCGGTGCGGACCACGCGCTGATCGGCTGCCTCAACTTCTCCTGGTACGACTGGCGGCGCGGGGGGGCGCGGCTCAAGCAGGCCGGCCGCGGCGGCATCGGCACGGTCTTCCGCGGCAAGAAGATCAAGGCCCTGGTCGCGCACCCGGCCCCGTGGCGTCCCAAGTGGACGGTCACGGTGGGCTCGTGAGGGAGGAGGACACCATGGACACCGCCAAGCTCGACGGGATCCTCGCGCGCTGGAATCGCGACCCCGACTACCTGATCGAGATCCTCCAGGACGTCCAGGACGCCTGGCGACACCTGCCCGAGCCCGTGCTGCGCCGCGTGGCCGACGCGCTGGACGTGCCCCTGACCCGGGTGACCCACGCGGCCACGTTTTACAAGGCGTTCAGCCTCGAGCCCCGCGGCGTGCACCAGGTGCAGGTCTGCCTGGGCACGGCATGCCACGTGAAGGGCGCCCCGCGGGTGCTCGACGCCATCGGCCGCGAGCTTCACGTCGCTGCGGGGAAGACCACGGACGATGGCCAGTACACCGTGGAGGCCGTGCGCTGCGTGGGCGCCTGCGGCCTGGCACCGGTGGTGGCCATCGACGGCGAGTACCACGGCGATCTGACGCCGGACAACGCGGCGAAGCTCATCGTGCGGCACCGGAAGGAGGGCACGAAATGACGAGGATCGACCTTTCCAACCTCGCCGCCGTGGCCGGGTCCGAGCGCGAGCGCCTCGGGCGCTACAAGGCGATGCTGATGGTCTGCACGGGCACGGGCTGCGTGTCGGCCAAGGCGTTCTCGATCCGCGACGGCCTGCGCGCGGCGCTCGAGAAGCGCGGCCTTCAGAACGACTACCTGGTGGTGGGCACGGGCTGCAACGGCTTCTGCGGCCAGGGCCCGATCCTGGTGGTCCAGCCCGAGGGCGTATTCTACCAGAAGCTCAAGACCGAGCACATCGAGCGGATCATCGACGAGCACCTGGTCGGCGGCGTGCCCGTGGCGGACTGCCTGTTCCACGATTTCCAGGCGGGCGCGGCCGTCGCGAAGATGGACGACATCCCGTTCTTCTCGAAGCAGAAGCTGATCGCCCTGCGCAACAAGGGCCTGGTGGACCCCGAGCGGATCGAGTCGTACATCGAGCGCGGGGGCTACGCGGCCCTGGCCAAGGCCCTGGGCTCGATGACGCCTTCGCAAGTGCTGGCCGAGGTCCGGACCTCGGGCCTCCGCGGCCGCGGGGGCGGCGGCTTCCCCACCGGGGTGAAATGGGAGTCCTGCATCGATGCCGTCAAGAAGACCGGCGGGGAGCCGGTCGTGGTCTGCAACGGCGACGAGGGCGACCCCGGCGCGTTCATGGACCGCTCGATCATCGAGACCGATCCCCACACCGTGATCGAGGGCATGCTGCTCGGCGCCTTCGCCATCGGTGCCCGCGAGGGCTTCGTCTATCTTCGCAAGGAGTACCCCCTGGCCGTGGAGCGCCTCGAGAAGGCGATCGCGGCGGCCCGCGAGAGGGGCCTGCTCGGTGAGCGGGTGATGGGCCGCGACTTCGCGTTCGACATCCGCATCCACCGCGGCGCCGGCGCCTTCGTCTGCGGCGAGTCCACCGCGCTGATGGCCTCGATGGAAGGCCGGGTGGGCGAGCCCCGGGCAAAGTACATCCGCAGCGTCGAGTCCGGCTACAAGGAGCGCCCCACGGTGCTGAACAACGTGGAGACCTGGGCCAACATCCCGGTGATCGTCGACAAGGGCGGCGCGTGGTTCGCCGCCATCGGCAGCGGCGACGTGTCGAAGAGCCCCTGGAACGGCTCCTCGGGCACCAAGGTCTTCTCGCTGGTGGGCAACATCAACGCCACCGGCCTGGTCGAGGTGCCGATGGGCATCACCCTGCGCGAGATCGTCTTCGATATCGGCGGCGGCATCCCGAACGGCCGGAAGTTCAAGGCCGTGCAGACCGGCGGGCCCTCGGGCGGCTGCCTGCCCGAGTCCCTGCTCGACGAGCCGGTGGACTTCGACTCGCTGACCCGCGCGGGCTCGATGATGGGCTCGGGCGGGATGATCGTGATGGACGACCACACCTGCATGGTGGACGTCGCCCGCTACTTCATGGAGTTCCTGAACAGCGAATCATGCGGCAAGTGCACCCCGTGCCGCGAGGGCACCACCGCCCTGCTCGAGATCCTGACCCGAATCACGAGGGGCGAGGGCACCGAGGCCGACCTCCCGGCTCTCGAGGAGATCTCGCGGATGATGGAGCAGGGGTCGCTGTGCCAGCTCGGCGCCACGGCCTGCAACCCGGTGTATTCCACCCTGCGCTACTTCCGCGACGAGTACGAGGCCCACGTGCGGGACAGGAAGTGCCCGGGCCGGGTCTGCACCGCGCTCATCCGCTACGACATCACGGACGCCTGCACCGGCTGCCTGGTCTGCGCGGCGCGCTGCCCGTCGGAGGCCATCACCGGTCAGAAGAAGCAGCTCCACGTGATCGACCAGGAAAAGTGCATCCGATGCGGCATCTGCCTGGACGTCTGCAAGTACGACGCCGTGACGGTGGAGTAGGAGGAAGCGATGATCACCATCACCATCGACGGGAAGAAGACCGAGGTCGCCGAGGGCACGACCCTGCTGGCTGCGGCCCGCGCGATCAAGATCCCGATCCCCACCCTCTGCCACCACGATGCGCTCACCGCGGATGGCAACTGCCGGCTGTGCTTGACCGAGATCGAGGTCCAGGGCCGCAAGCGCATGGTCACGGCCTGCAACTACCCGGTGCGCGAGCAGCTCGCGGCCTTCACGAAGTCCGAGCCCGTGGTCGCGTTCCGGAAGAGCCTGCTTTCGACGATGCTCGCCCGCTGGCCGAACGTGCCCGTGATCCGCGAGTACGCCGAGCTGTACGGCGCGGCCGAGCCGGGCTGGAAGCACCCGGGGCGCAACGAGGCCGCGGACGCCTGCATCCTCTGCACGCGCTGCGTCCGGGCCTGTGCCGAGATCACGTGGGAGAACATCATCGGCTTCACCGGGCGCGGGCCCGATCGAAGGGTATCGATGCCCTTCGGCAGGCAGTACGACCGCTGCATCGGCTGTGCGACCTGCGCCTCGGTCTGCCCCACGGGCGCGCTCAAGGTCTTCGACGAGGCCAACAACCCCGTGGATCCGGGGCGCGTGTCCCGCTACGGCCTGAAGATCGGCGAGGAGATGGCCACCCTCGACGACCAGCAGTGCATGATGCGGCGGGTGGGAACGGCCCACCTCGTCGAGATCATGGACGCCTACGACCTGTTGCCGACCTGCAACTACAAGTTCGGCAAGCACGAGCGGACGCCCGAGATCGCCTCGCCGGTCTGGCGCAAGCTCGTGCGGCAGAACACGCCGGACGGCTGCTGGGCCGGGTGCATGATGGCCTGCGCCAAGGCCGTGGACGACTTCGAGCTTCGCACGGGACCCTACAAGGGCGACCGGGTGCTGGTGGACGGGCCCGAGTACGAGACCGTGGCCGGCTGCGGGGCGAACATCGGTGTGTTCGATCCCCAGGCGATCCTCGAGATCAACTTCTATTGCGACACCTACGGCATCGACACCATCAGCTTCGGCACGGGCACGGCCTTCGTCATGGAGTGCTACGAGGCCGGCATCCTGAACAAGGAGCGCACCTTCGGGCTCGACCTTTGCTTCGGCAACGCGGACGCGGCCCTCGAGCTGTTGCACCAGATGGGCCGGGGCGAGGGCTTCGGCCTCGTGGCCGGCCAGGGCATCCGGCGGATGAAGAAGAAGTTCATCGAGGAGTACGGCGCGGACCCGGCCTTCGTGCAGGACATCGGGATGGAGTGCAAGGGGCTCGAGTACTCGGAGTACGTGACCAAGGAGTCCCTGGCCCAGCAGGGCGGCTACGCCATCGCGCTCAAGGGCGCGCAGCACGACGAGGCGTGGCTGATCTTCATGGACATGGTCAACAAGCAGATCCCTTCCTTCGAGGACAAGGCCGAGGCCCTGCGCTTCTTCCCCTACTTCCGCACCTGGTTCGGGCTGATGGGCCTGTGCAAGCTGCCGTGGAACGACGTGGAGCCCGCGGATAACGCACAGCGCCCCGAGCCGCACAAGGTGCCGGGGCATCTGGAGGGCTACTACAACTTCTTCGCCGGGGTCACGGGCAAGGAGATCGACGAGAAGAGCATGATCGAGCAGTCCGAGCGGGTCTACAACTTCCAGCGCGTCTTCAACCTGCGCATGGGCTTCGGCACCCGCGAGCACGACCACGGCCCCTACCGCGCCATGGGCCCGGTCACGGCCGAGGAGTACGAGTCCCGGGCCGAGCGCTACGACACGCAGCTCAAGGACGAGGTCGGCGTCGATCCGGCGGGCATGACCACCGCCGAGAAGATGAAGCGGACCCGGGAGTACCGCGAGGATCGGTACGAGAAGCTCCTCGACGCGGTCTACAAGCGCCGGGGCTGGACGAACGACGGCGTGCCCACCCTCGAGACCTTGCAGCGCCTGGGCATCGACTTCCCCTGGGTCGTCGAGGTCGTGCGGCCCCACATGGCTTCCTAGCGCCAAGACCCCGCCGCGGCGCTTCTTCCACTACCTGCCTGGACAAGTTTCAGACTATTCTCCATCTTGAGGTCAGCGGTGATGAACACAATCGGAGACCACGAAGCCAAGACCCACCTGCCGGCGCTGATCGCCGCGGCCCGCGAAGTCGGGGTGGAGCTGCTATGAGCCGCCAGCGGCCGGGTTTCGAGGAGATCTACATGCGCCTGGCGCTGGCCCTGGCCGGGCGCTCGACGTGCCGGCGGCTGCAGGTGGGCACGGTCATCACCTCGACCGACTTCCGCAAGGTTCTGGCCGTCGGCTACAACGGCAACGCCGCCGGGCTGCCAAACGAGTGCGACAGCGACGAGCCGGGCGCCTGCGGCTGCCTGCACTCGGAGGAGAACGCGGTCATCAACTGCGACTCGCCGAGATACGAGCAGAAGATCGTGTTCGTCACCCACCTGCCGTGCGTGATGTGTGCCAAGAGGCTGATCAACCTCGGGAACGTCCGCACCGTGTACTACGGGCGCGAGTACCGCCTGGCCGACTCCCTCGGGGTCTTCGAGAAGGCAGGGATCGAGGTCAGGCGGCTGGAGATCGACTGATCCCGCCGCGCCGCCTTCAGTCCAGCCGGTCGAGCCTCCGGAGCACCCAGCCCTGGGTCTGGACCCAGCGCTCGAGGCGCGCGCGCATCTCCCGGAGCGCGGCGGGATCCTCGGCCGCCAGGTCGTGGGACTCCCCGGGATCCTTCGAGAGGTCGAACAGCCAGCACCGGTGCAGGGTGCGGTCGTACACGATTCTAAGCGGCCAGTGCTCGAGCGCGATTTTCGACGAGTAATCTCCGTAGGCCGTGGTCTCGCGGTACGCCTCGCGGAGGTCCGCCGCGGTCGATGAGCCCGCGCTCGCCACCTGGTCGAAGAAGCGGCCGCCGCGGATGCTGAACGCCTCGACCACCAGATCGCGCACGGGTCGCTCGCCGAGGAGTCGGTAGATCGACTCGCCCTGGACCAGCAGCTCGGCGGGAACCGGCTCGCCGAGGAAATCGAAGATCGTCGGCATGACGTCGGACAGCCCGACCCGCAACTCCGGTTCGACGGCGCCGGCGGGCAGACCCGGGCCGGCGAGGAACATCGGGATCGAGGACACGACCCCGTGGACGTGGACATGGTGCCCGGAAAACGGCGCCCCGAGGATGTCGTCCTCGACCCCTTCGCCGTGATCCGCCAGCACGACGACCAGCGTCTCTTCGGCCAGCGGCTGCTCCCACAGCCAATCCAGGAACCGGCCCAGGTGTTCGTCGACGAAGCGGAGCTCCGAGCGGTAGCGGTCCCTGGCGCCCGGCCCGAAGTCGAAGCCCTCGTGGGTCTCGTACGGCGCATGTGGCTCGTAGAGGTGTGTCCAGACGAAGAAGGACGAGCCGTCGTCCATGCCCTCCATCTGCGACCGGAGCCGCCCGAGAGCCTCGGGCGTGGAGGAGTGGACCTCGACGGGCACGCCGTCCCCGACGAAGAAGCCGGTGATGGCGCCGTGGTCGAACCACTTGTTGTCGGGCCGGCTCAGGAACAGGTGGTCGAAGCGGCCGGCGATCCGGCCGAAGAGCGGCCTCTTCGCCCAATGGGGGCTCTGGGCCACCACCGACGGGTAGTGCCCGGTGAAGATCGCTCCGTAGGCCAGCGGCGTTGCGGGGTACGGGCTGACCGCCCGCGGCAGGTACAAGCCGCGCTTCGTCCACTCGTGGAACCGCGGTGTCACCGCCGGATCGGCCCAGTCGTCGGCGCGGGCCGCCTCCACGGCGATGAGCACGACGTTCGTCCCGTGGGCGGCCGTCGCCGCCGGGGCGGTTCCCGGCGCGAAGTGGGCCTCGAGCTCGGTCGCCAGACCGGGCGGGACGGGACTTTCGGCATCGATCATCAGCTCCAGCGGCAGCAGGAGCGGCCGCGTCAGGGGCGAGGTCGTCGCCAGGGGTCCCGCGATCCGTGAGAGGCGCTCCACATGGCCCCGGGAGGCCACCGGTTCGAGGCAGACGGCGCCGCCAAGCGCGAGCACCGCCGCCACCCCACCCAGGCTGGTCCAGCGGAAGGCGCGCCTCCGAGCCAGGGGGAAGAGCAGCCACGCGAGCAGCACCGCCTCGAACAGGGCCAGGTGGCCGTGGAACGACCGGTACGTCGGAAGCGCGAAGAGGTTGAAGGCGACGCAGGCGGCCAGGGCGGCGCCGCCCACCGAGCGGCGCACCCGGACGGACATCCTTCCCGAAAGCAGGACCTGCCGGGTGAACAGCAGGAACCCTGCGGGCACGATCACGAGCAGCGCGCCGTGGAACAGCCAGAAGAGGGGGTGGGAGCGCACGCCGTCCCCCTGGACCATTGTCAGCTCGACCGAAACGCCGAAGGCGGCCGCGGCGACGAGCCACGGCAGGCGAGACGGGCAGCGCGTGAGCACGACGCGTGCGACCACCCAGGCCGGCAGGAGGTGTGCGGTGACGACGAGGAACGTGGCGACGACGAGAGCCGCGAGGTACGAGGTCGTGGAGAGCGCCGAGAGCTGGAGCGGATCGGCCGTGGCGAGCACCCATGCCGATTCGGCAAGCCCCAGCACGAGGGCGGCCACGAGAACGGCCGACCAGCCGGCGTTGCACGGAACCGGCGCTTCCCTGCCGAGTCGCTGGAACATGGGATGTGTGATAGTCGCTTTCCGCGGCCGGCGCTAGCCGGCGCGAATGTGCTTGATCGACAGGACGCGCCGCTTGCCGCCCGGGCGGATCACCAGCCCGTCGCCGGGCTCGGACGCCTTGGGTCGGGCCACCTCACCCCGTACGCGGACGAGGGCGCCGTCGCCCACCAGGCGCGCGAGGTAGCGCCCCTTGCCCTTCTTGCCCAGTTCCCCGGACTGCTCCGCGCCGCCCACGAGGTCGAGTTCGGCCCCCTCGCACGCGGCGATCCAGACGCGCCCGGTCCCGTCGTCGAGGAAGAACCCGCCGCACTTGACCTGCGCGCCCACCGGCACCCACATCTTGCGGCCGCGCCCGCGGGCGCCGTGCTGCCAGGCCTCGTTCAGCACGAAGAAGCAGGCGCAGCGGATGCCGCCCCCGGGGACCGTGATCGGCTCCGGCACGGACACGCGACCCTCCACCGTGACCTCGGCGCCGACTTCGAGATCACAGATCCGGCTTTTTTTTCTGAACAGCGAGAACAACGATCACCTGCTTTCTGTCGGCTGACCAAGAACCGCACACCGCTCAGGCTGGTAGAGGATGCACTTCTTGGGCACGCACTTCTAGGTCGCCGACTCCGAGCCCGTGCCGGTATCGGTATCGGTCCCGGTGTTGCAACCCCAGATTCCCGCGACGAAGCCGGCTGCGAACAGGGCCGCGATCGGAAGTGTCCTGCCCATGGTCATCATCCGAATCTCCTTGTGTTGCGGGCCGGCCTCCGGCGGCGCCCGCGTCGGCCTACTTCTCCAGCGGGAAACCGTGAAAGCGCAGCGGCTCCTTCACGTTCTTCACGGCCTGCTCGCGCGGCGCGCCCCAGTCCAGCTCGCGCTCGAGGGGATGGCCCGCCGCGGCGAGCACGTCGCGGGCGCTCTTCATCACCAGGATCTCCTGGTAGCCCGCCACGCCCTGCAGCCGGGCGGTGTTGTTCATCTCGCGGCCGAAGGCGGTGAAGGCGTGGTTCGGGCCGAAGGTGCCGACCATCGCGCGGCCCCAGCTGACGCCGGTGGCCACGCCCAGTCCGGGCACGAGATCGCTGGCGCGGATGGCGTCCACCGCCGGGATGCCCGTGAGCCGGCCCGTGTAGTCGCGGATCTCGAAGGCCGCCTGGATCGCGTGGGCCACGCGCTCCGCTTCGGAGAAGTCGTCGAACGGCGTGCCGAAGATGCCGATCACGCAATCGCCGACCATCTTGTCGAACACGCCGCCGTGGCGGAACACGATATCGACGACCCCCGCGGACCAGTAGTCGATGAGCGCGCCCACCTCGTCCGGCCCGGCGAGGACCTGCTCGCTGATCTTGGTGAACGAGGTGATGTCCGTGAACAGCATCGCCACGTCCCGCAGCCGCGGCGTGAGGAAGGCGTTCTGATAGTCGCGCACCTGGAGCAGCCGCGAGACGACGTCCGGAGCGAAGAACTGCTGCAGGTAGCGCTGGTCCTTGTGGTAGTCGACCAGCCGCTGCCCGAGGGCCACGGCGAAGTGCTGGAGCAGCTCGGCGCGGGCGCCGGTGGCGCTGGACTCGGGGCCGGTGGTGGCGATGAAGCCGTGCTCGCCGCCTTCGGTCATGCCGGTCTCGATCAGCGCGGTGGCGGTGTGCCCCGTCGGGAGCCCGGCCGCGGCGAGGACGGCCCGGATGTCAGCGGGCCCGTCGCGGTCGAGCAGCGAGCCGAGGGGCGTCTTGTCCCCGGAGGCCACGGCGAGGGCCAAGGCCCCGTCCAGGTAGGCGCGGCAGCGGCGGCGGGGCGTATCCGAGGTCTCCTCGGTGTAGGCCACGACCAGCCCCCGCGCGCCGTTCTCGGCCAGCAGGTACAGCGCGGTCTGATCGATGGCCTGCTCCAGCACGTGTTCCTTGAGCCGACGCTCGATCTCGATGACCTGGGCGTGGCGGAACCGGGCGCGCCGGATCTCGTAGAGCAGGTTGTCGAGCTCCTCCTTGGCGATCTCGAGCAGGGTCGCGGCCCCCGGAGACGGCGGCCGGACCGGAAACGATACCGCCATCGAGCCGATGGGCTCGTCGTTCACGTCGATCACGACGCGGCCGCAAAGCCCGTCGACGCTCTCGTCGGGGCCGTCGCCCGCCAGGTACTCCCCGAGCCCGGTGCCGGCCGGGCCGAAGGCCAGCGTTTCGCCGCCACCGTCGCCGTCCAGCAGCCGCACGGCGAGGCCGTCGGCGCCGATGGCATCGAGGATCCACGGCGCCACGCGCTCCAGCGTGCGCGTCGCCGAGTCGCCGTCCTGCTGGCAGGCCTCCAGCCGGCGGTCGAGGCCGTGGGCCAGCCGCCAGGCGCGCTCCGCGTCCGCGCCGGCCAGGGAGAGCAGGTCGATGTCCTTCGCCACCATGGGAAACCTCCGGTGTCGGGTCGGTGTCCCATAGGTACACCCTCCCGCGCCCGACGGGCAAGCGGCCCGCCCTCGCGGGACCACGCCCGGGCGTCGGACGGAGCGAGGCGGCAGCAATGCCGGCGGCGTCCTACCGCGCGACTGCCTCGCCGGTGCCGCGCAGGATCCGGCGCCTGCCGAAGAAGCGTTCCGAGATGGCATCCAGGAAGGAGTAGACGACCGGGACGACGACGAGGGTGAGGAAGGTCGATGTGAGCAGGCCGCCGATGACGGCGACGGCCATCGGCGAGCGGATCTCGCCGCCCTCGGAGGTGCCCGCGGCGACCGGTATCATGCCGAAGATCATCGCCGCGGTGGTCATCAGGATCGGGCGCAGCCTTGTGGCGCCGGCCTGGATCAGCGCCGGGATGCGCTCCAGGCCCTGCCCGCGCAGCGTGTTGGTGTAGTCGACGAGGAGGATCGCGTTCTTGGTCACGATCCCCATCGCCTGGTTGATGCCGTGCAACTCCATGAGCCCCAGCGACTCCCGGGCGACGAGCAGCCCGCCGATGGCCCCGACGACCGACAGCGGCAGGGAGATCATGATCGTCAGCGGGTGGACCCAGCTCTCGAACTGGGCGGCGAGGACGAGGTAGATGATCAGGATCGCCAGGATCAGCGCAGAGAAGAGGTTCGAGAACGACTCCTGCATGATCTCGGCCATGCCGCCCCAGACGCCGCGCACGCCCCTGGGCAGCTTCCCGGTGGTGGCCGCGTCCACCTCGGCCATGGCGGTCGAGAGCGGCTTGTCCTCGAGGCTGGAGAACACCGTCACCTGGCGCATGCGGCTCTGGCGCTCGATCTTGGCCGGGCCGCTGCTTTCTTCGATCGAGACGACGCTGCCGAGCTGGACGAGCGCGCCGCTCGCCCCGCGCACCTTCATGGCCAGCAGATCCTCGCGGCTGTTTCGGAAGTCGCCGTCGAGGCGCAGCCGGATGTCGTGGCGCTCGCCGTCGGCGAGCACCTCGCCCGCCTTGTCGCCGGCCAAAAGGCTCCTGACCGTCATCCCCAGGAGCGCCACCGGCACGCCCTGGTCGGCGGCGCGGTCGCGGTCGATGTTGATCGCGTACTCGGGCTTGCCGCCGCGGTAGCTGGTGTCGAGGTCGACGAACCCGCCCTTGGCGCGGAGGGCGGCGATGAGCTCCTGGGCGGCGCGGTTCAGCTCCTCGTAGTCGCTGCCCTGGAGGTTGTACTGGATCGGGGACTGCTTCATCGCCGAGCCGGAGTTCACGATCGAGAGCTTCTCGACGACGATCATCGCGTCCTTGCGGCCCTCGAACATGCGACGAAAGTGCGCCATCGCCTCGTTCTGCGAGAACGTGCGCTTTTTCTTGGGCAACAGCGAGACCTGGACCTCCCCCCGGTTGACCTCGGCCTGGGCCCCTTCGCCACCGACGGTGTACAGGACGCTGGTGACGCCCGGGACCGCGCGCGCGTCGTCGGCGACCCCGGCGACGACCTCCCTGGTGTGCCCGAAGGCCGTGCCCGCGGGCATCTCGATCTTGATCATCAGCTGGCCGCGATCCTCGTCGGGCATGAACTCCGTGGGGATGCCGCGGGCGAGGACGATGGCGCCGGCCAGGGCGACGACGCCGGCGCCGAGGGTGACGATCCGGTGGCGCAGCGCGGCGCCCAGAATGGAACGGTACCCGCGCTCGACGGACTTGAGGCCCGCCTCGATTCCGCGGGCGAGAGGGTTCTTCGAGCCGTGCGACCGGAGCATGCGCGCGGAGAGCATCGGGGTCAGCGTGAAGGCGACGAAGAGCGAGACCGTGACCGCGAAGGCCACGGTGAGCCCGAACTGCATCATGAAGCGGCCGATGATCCCCTTGGTCGTCGCCACGGGCACGAAGACGGCGAGGATCGTCGCCGTGGTCGCCATCACCGCCAGCCCGATCTCGGCGGTGGCGTCGGCGGCGGCCTTCATCGCCGGCTTGCCCATCTCCAGGTGGCGGTGGATGTTCTCGATCACCACGATCGCGTCGTCGATCAGGATGCCGATCGACAGCGACAGCGCCAGCATCGTCATCATGTTGAGGGTGAAGCCCATCGCCTGGACGAAGGCAAAGGTCGCCACCACCGAGATCGGCAGGGCCAGGGCGCTGATGAAGGTCGCCCGCCAGTCGTGGAGGAACAGCAGGATGATCACCACGGCGAGGAAGGCGCCGAGCACCAGCTCGAACTTGACGTCGTGGATCATGTTGCGGATGAACAGCGAATTGTCCACCGGCACGGCGATCGTCACACCCGGCGGGAGGTGGGTGATGAGCTTGTCGGCCGCGGCGCGGACGGCGTCGGTCACGGCGACGGTGTTGGCGCCGCTCTGCTTGCGGACCATCAGCGCGATGGCGGTCTCGCCGTCGAGGTTGGAGTAGCTGCGCATCTCCTCCACGCCGTCCTCGACGCGGGCCACGTCCCCGACGCGCACCGGGGCGCCGGCGGCGGCCGTCAGGATCATCTCCTCGAGCTCTTCGCGGCTGCGTACCTGGCCGCGGGTCTTGACCGTGAGCTCGCGGTCGCCGACATCGACGCGGCCGCCCGGGAACTCGAGGTTCTGGGAGCCGAGCGCCTGGACCACGTCGGAGGCGGTCAGCCAGTTCGCCTCGAGCTTCGCGGGGTCCAGGTAGACGTGGAACTCGCGCTCCTGGCCTCCGACGATCTCGACGCCGCCGACGCCGCTTATGCTCTGCAGCTCCTGGCGCACGACCTTGTCGGCGATGCGGGTCAGCTCGCCGGTCGCGATCTCCTTGCCGCGCAGCGCGAGGATCAGGATCGGCGCCGAGTTGAAGTCGAAGCGCACGACCTGGGGCGGCTCGAGATCCTTGGGCAGGTCCACGAGCGCGGTCTGGATCTTGTCGCGCACGTCCTGGATCGCCTGGTCGGCGCTGCGCTCGAGCTCGAACTGGATGACGATGAAACCGACGCTCTCCATGCTCGTGGAGCGCAGGAGCTTGATGCCGTTGACCGACGACACGGCCTCCTCGAGCTTCTCGACGACCTTGCTCTCGATCGTCTCGGGGTCGGCGCCGGGGTAGACCGCGGTGATCATGACCACCGGCATCTCGACGTCGGGCATCATGTCGAGGCCGAGCCTGGAGTACGAGAAGACGCCGAAGACGACGAGCACCGCCATCATCACCGTCGCCAGCACCGGGCGGCGGATCGAGATCTCCGCGAGCTTCATGGCTGCGTCCCGCCCGCTTGGGCACCCGCGAAGCGCGCTTCGGCGAAGAGGCCGGGCAGGAGGGCACCGTCGGGGTTCGGGATCTCGACGATCACCGGGAAGTTGCGCGTGCGCGGGTCGATGGACGCCACGATTCTCGTCACGCTCGCACGGATCGTGCCCTCCAGGCCCGGGAAGGTGACCGCCACCGGGTCGCCCTCGTGGATCCTGTTCATTTCCGAGGAGGGCACCATGACCCGCAGGTCGAGGATGTCCGTCTCCTCTATGACGAACAAGGGCGTCGGCGGCATCGTCATGGCGTAGTCGCCCTCGTTGACCAGGCGGCGAACAATCACGCCGTCGTACGGGGCGCGGACGATGGAATCGCGCACCGCCTTCTCGCCCATCTCCACGGCAACCTGGGCGCCGGCGACGCCGACGTCGGCTCCGCGCTTCTTGAAGTCGATACCGTCGAACTGGGCCCTGGGCACGGCCTGGCTATCCAGCAGCATCTTGACGCGCTGCCACTCGTCCACCGCTGCCTCGCGCTGGATCCTCGCGCCGTCGAGCGCGGCCCGGGCCTGGCGAAGCCGGAGCTTGACGTCCTTGAGGTCGAAGGTGACCAGGGGATCCCCCGCCCGGACGCGGTCGCCCTCCCGCACGTGGACCTTGGCCGCCGTCGAGGGGACCTTGGGCGTCAGCGTCGAGCGGCGGTGCGGCTCGATCGTGCCCGTGTAGGGGACGTCGTCGGCGACCGGCCCGGCCGGGTCGTTTCCCGCGGAGGCGTCCGCGCCCCGCTTCGGAGCCGGAGCCCCAGCCGCCTCCGCTCCGGGCGGGGGCAGCGCAACGGCATCGGCGTCCTTGACGCTGCAGCTGGCGAGGGCGAGCGCGGCGAGCAGCGCGAGCGGTGGAATGTGGTTCATGGTCTTGGTCCCTCGGGTGCGGTCGCGTGGGCGCGCAGGACCGCGACGACGCGCTTGAGGACGTCCTTCAGCTCGGTTGCGAGCTCGGAGTCCAGCTCGGAGAGCGCGGCGGCGAAGCTGCCGATGCGGGCCCGCTCGAGCCGTTCGCGCAGGCGCTGCCCCGCCGGGGTCGAGCTGAGCTTCTTCTGGCGGCGATCGCTGTCGCCCTCCTTGCGGCTGACGAGCCCCTTGCGGACCATGCGCTCGACGAGCCGGCTGACCGCCCCCGGCGTCAGCTTGAGCATCTCGGACAGGCCCTTCACGGTCTGCGGGCCCTGCCGCAGGATCTCGAGGATGAGGATCTGGGGCAGGGTCAGGTCGGCATCGCTGATGACGCCGACCATGCCCGACCCCGATCCGTGGCCGAACGCGACCAACGCGTCGTGCAGCAGCTCGTTCAGCTCGCCGGTGATCCGTCGATCGGCCTTCTTGCGCATGGTCGCCTCCTCGCGCCGGGGCCGACCCTGCGTCAATAGTTTCCGGATGTCAACAAATGATGTCTTGAATACAAAAGTCGTTGGTTCAGCGGCAGACTTCTCAGAGGATCACCTTCTGCACGGCCCGGAACGCCGTGTGTTTCGAGGTGCGCAGGGCCTCGAAGGCGAACATCTCCACCGAGCCGACGGTCCCGCCGGCGTCCCGCACCCGCTGGATGGCCTCGGCCTTGTGCGCCGGGTCGCGGGAGCCCGTGGCCTCGGCGATGTAGAACACGTCGAGCCCGCGGTCGAGGGCGTCGAGGGCGGTCTGCAGCACGCAGACATGGGACTCGATACCCACCAGGGCCAGGGTCTCGACGCCGCTCTCGGCAAGCCGGGCGACGAAGTCCGGCTCCCCGAGGCACGAGAAGTCGAACTTCTCGACCGGGTCGAACGCGCCGAAGCCGGCCAGGGCCTCCCGCACCTCGGGCAGGGTCGGGCCCAGGCCCTTCACGTACTGCTCCGTGACCAGGATCGGCAGCTCGAGGTGCCCTGCCACGCGGATCGCCTGGAGGATCCTCTTGCCGACGGCCTCGCGGTCGTGGATCGACGGCCACAGCCGCTCCTGCACGTCCACCACAAGAAGCCCCGCCGTGGCGGGGTCGAACAGCAGCGGGGCCTCGAGGAACACGTCCTCCTCCGGATCGTCCACGGACGTCTCGGGCAGGTCCTCCCTCTCGCTCATCTTTCACCTCCTCGGTTGTGCGGCCCCGCCTCGGGCGGGGGTCTGTCGGTTCCGTCGCTTCTTTCGCGGATCAGCGGCAGCCGTCTGAAGCTCGGGGCCAGGATGGAATCCACGACGAGTTGCAGCAGGTGGTAGGCCACCGCCACCAGCGGTCCGGCCGCGAGCTGCGGGAAATGGCTCTTCCACACCAGGATCGCGGCGGGCAGGGTCTTCTGGGACGAGCAGAGCACGAACGCGGCTCGGGCCCCGGCGTCGCGCGTGGCCGCCCGGGCCAGCAGGGAGCTCGCGACCAGCAACAGCAGGTGCAGGGCCGCGGCCAGGGCCAGCACACGGAGCAGTATCGCCCCGGCCTCGGCGAGCCGCTCGGCGGAAGACGCGACGCCGGTGTAGATGTAGACGAGGATCACGAGCTGCGAGAACACCGAGAGCCGCCGCCCGTTCCTGCGGGCGAATCCGGCGAGCCAGCGCCGTGCGAGCTGGGCCAGCAGCACCGGCGCCAGGAGCTTGAGCGCCAGCTCCCCGGCCATGGCCAGGTGATCGACCTCGACGCGGGAATCACCCAGAACGCCGAAGATCAGCGGCGTCAGCGCCACGGTGGCGACGTTGTTGACCACGGTGATCAGGATCGCCAGGGCCACGTCGCCGCCGGCCACCTCGGTCAGCACGATGGCGGTGGCCAGGGTCGAGGCCTGGGCCGCGCAGATCAGCACCGCGATCCGGTCCCCGTCTCCGTCAAGCCCGAGGGCCGCGGCCAACCCCAGCGCGGCCAGCGGCGCCAGGACGAAGACCACGACGAGGGACAGGGCGGCCAGGTGGATCCGACGCGCGGCCTCCCGGAAGCGGGCGGTGTCGAGCTTGAGGGAGCCGAGGAACATCACCAGGACCACGCCCGCGTCGATCACGTGCCAGCGGATGATGGCCCCGGCACCCTGGGGGGCGAGCAGCGCCAAGGCGACGACGACGGCGATGGCGCCGGCGAGCCACCAGCGCGTGAGCAGCGACCCGAGGCGGGAGGCGTGGTCGTCGGACGACCCGGTCATATGACGTCCCCGTCCGCCGGCAGGACCACTCGCCCGTCCCAGCGGTCGGTGATCTCGCGCAGCAGCTGTCCCTCGCTGCAGCCGAAGTGCAGCAGGTGGGTCAGCACCAGCACCTTCGGCCGGGCCTCGGCGGCCACGGCGGCCAGCTCGATCGTCGAGGTGTGGTACGCGGCGTGATAGCGGCGCCAGTCGGGCGGTCCGGCGGCCCAGCCCGCGTGGCAGTAGACCTCGTGCACCAGCACGTCGCAGCCGTCGCAGGCCGCGGCCACCGCGGCACAGGGCGCGGTGTCGCCCGAAACGACGACGGTGCGGTCCGGCGCAAAGAAGCGGTAGCCGTAGGCGTGGGGCCAGTCGCCGTGCTCGACGGCGAAGGCCGAGATCTCCAGATCCCCTTCGCGCAGCACCATGCCGGGGCGCACGTCGGTCGCCTCCGCGACGTATGGTGACATGGCCCCGGTGCCCCTGCCGACCCCGCGGACGGCCAGGTCCTCGGACCAGGCCGAGTTCACTGCCGCGACCATCGCGGCCAGCCCGGGGGGGCCGAAGACGCGCAGCGGAGAGAGCCGGCCGGCCACCGCCGGGGTGTGGATCAGGTCGGGCAGGCCAGCGGTGTGGTCCGAGTGCAGGTGGGTCGCGAAGGCGCGGGACAGGTTCCGCGGATCGAGCTCGGTCTCGCCGGCGAGGGCGGCGGCCGCGGCGCGCCGGACCACGCCCGGGCCGAAGTCCACGAGATAGGCCCTGCCGTCGTGGACCACGGCAGTGGCCGGACCCGAGCGGTCGGGATCCGGGATCGGCGTGCCCGTGCCGAGCATCACGACCCGGGTACTTCGCGGCGCGGTCCGGAGTGAGGGCCCGGCATCGGTGGCCAGCTCCGGTGCCTCGACCTCTTTCGCGGGCTCCGGGTCCTTCGCGGCGCACGCCGCGGCGGCCAGCAGCGCCCAGGCTGTCACCATCGCCCTCATCGGCCGGCGAGAATAGCACCCGCCGCCCTGGCGAGAAAGCGAGGGCGCCCGGCTGCGGTGGAACACTCCGGAAAGCCTAGGCTCTTGACTCGCGTGCCGGTTTGTACTACGAAAATCGACTGACTCGAGACAGTCGAGAACCGAAGTCGCCACAAAGGAGATCCGCATCATGACCAGATTGACGACGTTGGTTGCCTGCCTTTCGATCGCGGTGCTCTTCTTGGCAGGCTGCCCGGAAGAAATGGTCGGCGCGCCCTGCGTTCCGGAGACCGACAAGGGCGAGTTCAACTCCACGCTCAAGGGCTCCACGTACTCGATCGAGACGCGGTCGGTCCAGTGCGAGACCCGCATCTGCCTGACCAAGACCGAACTCAACACTGCGGGGACCACCGCAGAGTGCACAGCATGCCTCTCCCTGTCGGAGACCAATGACGACACCGGCGCGTGCGTGGACGAGTGCGATTCCGCCCAGCTCAAGTACTCGTTCTGCTCGTGCCGCTGCCGCGACAGCGACGGCAACACCTTCCAGACCAACCCCGACAAGTACGACTACCTCTGCGAGTGCCCGCCCAACACCCAGTGCGAGAAGGTGATCGAGGCCATCGAGGGCGCGCCCGAGAAGATCACGGGCTCCTACTGCATCCCCAACTGCATCGCCACGGGCTGCGACGAGCTCACCGAGCTCTGCGTCCCGTCCAAGGACAGCGAGCAACCCTGGTTGTGGAAGTGCGCGGAGCAGGACTGATCCCGACCGGCCTTCCGGCGAACCATCCCCGTCCACGATCATGACGAGCACCCGGGGCAGCACCCGCGACTCCGGCCGCCGTGGCGAGGAGCTCGTCTGCGCCCGGCTCGTGGAGCGTGGGATGCGCATCCTGGACCGCAACGTCGCCGAGCGTTTCGCCGAGCTCGATATCGTCGCCGAGGAAGGGGAGACCCTGTGCTTCGTCGAGGTCCGAACCCGCGCCGACGATCGGCTCGGGCACCCGGCCGAGACCGTGGACGAGCGGAAGCAGCGCAAGATCCGGCGCGCGGCCGAGGCCTGGCTCGTCCGGCACCGGGTCACCGGGCGGGCGGTCCGCTTCGACGTCGCGACGATCATCTGGAGCACGGAGCAGTACGACTACTTCGAGAACGCCTTCTGAGATCGGAAAAGGAGGCCCGAGATGCGGAAAGCTCATGACCGACGTGTATGCCTGGACGGTGTTCCGGCGGCGGCGGCCGTGCTCGCCGGTGGGGTCCTGCTGCTGGTGTCGGGCCTCGCCCTGGCCCAGGAGGCGGCGGCCCCGGCCCCGGGGGCGGCGGACCTGGTCCCGGACGACGTGAACCCCCTCGAGGAACCCAAGATCCCGGTGGGTTGGAACAGGATGCTCAAGGCCTCGGGCAACCTGGCCCTGGCCCACAACAAGAACGTGGTGGGCAACCCGGACGGCACCAACCTGACCCTGGGCTACCTGATCAACGGCGAGTTGGGCTACCTGAACGAGACCCGCGAGCACGAATGGGAGAACTCCCTGGACTGGCAGCTCAGCTACACCCGGACGCCGGCTTTCGACCTGTTCATCAAGAACATGGACTCCTTCGACTTCCAGACCGCCTATCTCTACCACATCCCCGCGATCCCCTGGTTCGGCCCGTTCGCCGCCTTCCGGCTCAAG
Source organism: uncultured Myxococcales bacterium (assembly GCA_964476305.1). Lineage (GTDB taxonomy): Bacteria > Myxococcota_A > Polyangia > JAAYKL01 > JAAYKL01 > CAYZAI01. The sequence continues at coordinate 6,860 of CAYZAI010000015.1, read as the reverse complement.
GCCCAGGTCTTCCCCGGCTACACCGTGCTGCCGGCGGACACCACGGTCACGCGTCTCGACCCCCAGGGCGAGCGCGAGCCCCGGACCGACTACATGGGCAACCCCGTCCCGGATCAGGTCTACGAGTCCGGCAAGAAGATCCCGCTGACAGACGCCTTCGCCCCCACGAGCCTGCGCGAGACCGTCGGCCTGTTCGCCATCCCCTACGAGGAGCGGTTCGCCAAGCTCGACATCCGCGCCGGCTTCGGCGCCTGGGAGGTCTTCGTGCGCGACGGCTACACCATCGCGGACGACGCGGACACCGCGCCCCTCGAGATCCAGCGGATGCAGGACTCGGTCCAGCTCGGCCCGGAGGTCAGCGTCAAGATCACGGGGCTGATCCGCGACAACGTGAACTACGGCCTCTACGCGACCTGGATGTACCCGGTCTGGGTCAGCATCGACACCGACCTCGAGGGCGCCGACCTGATGAACAGCGAGTACGCGTTCCTGCTGGGCGTCAAGCTCTGGGAGTGGGCGTCCCTCGACTACTCGTTCAAGGCCTACGAGCTGCCGCTGATCGCGAACCAGTGGCAGATCCAGAACAGCCTCCTGCTCTCGATCACGCTGCAGGTGATCTGAGCCGCCCGGTCCGCGCGTCACCGAGCCGGGTCCACGCCCTATAGATCCACACCGCCGCTGCAGCCAGGACCAGCCTCGGCACCGTGATCCAGAGCGCCGAGGCGCCGATGGCGGCGAAGAGCACCGTGTCCTCGAGCAGGGAGTGGCACAGGGCGATCGAGATGTTCAGGCAGTTCACGTCCTTCGGATCCAGCCGCCCGGCGCGGGTCTCCTCCATGATGATCGCCCCGCCGTACGCCAGGCCCAGGGTGTTGGCCACGAGCCAGAGGAAGGCGACCTCGCGCCGCAGCCCGAGGAGCCGCAGGGCGGGGTGAAGGATTCGGGACAAGAGCCGGATCGCGCCGAGCTCGTCGAGGATCTTCTGGACCACGTTCAGCGCGAAGACGAGGGTCGCCATCAGAAGCACGAGCCGGGCGGTCGAAGCCGCCCAGCCCGTGAGCACGTGGACGAGAGAGACGCCGGCGACATCGTCCGTGAGCGGCGGCGCGGCGACCCCACTCGCGGCTGCGGCGTCTAGGGGCAGCAAGAGGTTCAGCGCCAGCCCGCCGGCCACCGCTCCGCCGATCCGGACGACGGTCATGGCGATGGCCGAGGTTCCGGCGCGCCCCTGGATCGGGCTCTCGACGAGGAGGTTGTGGCAAATCAGGATCATCAGGGCCAGGATCGTCACCTCCCGGCCGGTGAGAGGGAGCGCACTCAGCGCGGCGATGGCGGAGTAGCAGTTCACCAGGGCCCCGGTGACGATGGCGATGGCCGCGCCCTCGGGCACGCCGAACAGGCTCAAGCCCGGGGCGACGGCCGCGGCGATGCGCTCGAGGGCGCCGGTCCAGGCGAGCAGCGTGACCGCGAGGGAGACGGATATCATCAGCGCGGCGAGCCATGCTGCGGTCCTGAGCCCGGCGAGGGCCCCGGCGCGGGCCGCCCGTCCGACCCGGGCCCCGAGGTTCGCGGGCGCCCCGCCCGCCGCCGTGTTCCCCTCCGTCCGCCTCTTTGTGGCTCGCTCCATGGCCGGCCGGGGATGTTCGGCTCCCGGCCAGAAGCCGTCAAGCCCCGCGACCGCCAAGCCCCAACCCCGTCGCGGCCCGGCCACGGAGCATGTCGGAGGCCGATGCGATGCCGTTCCGGTTTGCGCCGGGGCGACGGCGCGACTATCCTGGATCGCCCGATGAACGCGGCGCCGGGCCCCGGCAACCAACGGATCGGGAGGCTCGATTCCGGTATGAGTGCCGCTGCCATCGCAATTCGAATGGAAGATTTCCCGCGGAAGACGGCGCTCACGCCGGTTGATCCCGAGCAGGTCCTGATCGACCGCTGTCGTGCGGGCGACGCCGTGGCCCTCCAGGAGGTCTACCAGCGGAACAGGTCCGCGGTGTATGGGGTGGCGGCGCGGATGATCACGAACCAGGCGGACCGGGAGGAAATCGTCCAGGACGTGTTCCTCGAGGTCTTCCGATCCCTCGCGGGCTTCCGCGGTACGTCGAAACTCTCCACCTGGATCCGGCGGGTGACGGTCAACGTCATCCTTCAGCACATCCGGCGCAAGGGCCGCCGGGTTGCGCTGCGCCTCGTCAACGAACCGCCCGAGCAGGTCGCGCTCGATCCCGACGCGACCGGACCGGCCACACCCGAGGCCGACGCCCTGCGGCGCGAGCGGCAGGAGGCGGTGGAGCGGGCCCTGTCCCGGCTGTCGCCGAAGAAACGCATCGCTCTCATCATGGCCGACTTCGAGGGGCTGTCCTCGGTGGAGGTGGCCGCTGCGGTCGGTGCCCCGGCACTGACCGTGCGAACGCGGCTGTTCTACGCGCGCCGGGATTTCTACGCTGCGCTGATCGAGGAGCCGGCCTTCGCCGACCTCGTCGATCGGAGGGGTTCGCGATGAAACGTCCCCTCGAACAGTCCGTCATCGAGGCCCTGCGCGCGGCGGCCACCGAAGCCACGGCCTGCAGGGAGCCGGACTGGTCGCGCCTGGATCGCACTTTGGGCAAGGCCGCTCGCGAGGCCGGCTCGCGCTCCGTGCCGAGGCGCCGCGCCACGCCGGCCTGGGCCGCCGCGGGGTTGGCGGCCGCCGCGGGGATCGTCGTCGCGCTCTGGCTGCTGCCGGGTCGGGATGCGCAACCGGTTCCGGGTGCCAAGCTCCAGGCCGCCGAGCTCCACGCCGGGCGCGGCGCGCTTCGGGCCGAGACCGGGCGGGGGCGGACGTTGCTCCTTCTGGAGGTGACCGACAGCGTCGATATCGATCCGAAGCCGGCACCCGGGCAGGTGGGGGAGGGCAGCGAGATCGCCGTCCCGACCACGGGTGAGCTGCGGCTGGCTCTGGGCGGGCGAGGCCTCGTCGAGATGGCTCCGGGCACGGCGGCGACGGTCTGGTCCCTCGAAGAGACCACCGCCACCCTGTCCGTCGAGAGCGGGACGCTGCTCGTCGACGTCCCCCCCGGCGCGCTGGCCCGGGAGCTGACCGTCGTCGCGGACCGCACGACCTTCCAGATTCTCTTCGGTACCGCGGAGTTTTGCGTGTTCGACGGGAGCCTGCTGGTCCGTGTGCTCGACGGGGAGGTCATGGTCGAGGGCAGTGAAGGGCCCGAGCACCTGACAAGCGGCGTGTTCCAGCGCGGGATCACGGACGAGTGGGCGCCGCTGGTACCCTGGATCGGAGAGTGGCTGTTGCCGGCGGACCTCCCGGGCCGGGGGGCCATCGCCGAGCGCCCCCTCGCCGAGCCCATGGGCACGCTGCCGCGCCACGTGGTCCGCGAAGCCCTGGACCGCGTCACCCCGCGGATCCGCACCTGCTACGAGAACGTGCTGAAGCGCCATCCTCAAGCCAGCGCGTCGATCACGGCCCGGGTGAGGGTGGGCGCCGGCGGTACGGCATCCGTCACCGGTCTCTCCGGCGCCTGGTCCTGGCCCGGCCTCGGCGAATGCCTGACGGGGGCCCTCGGCGCCATGAACTGCCCGCCGCCGCTCGGCGGCCCGGTAGACCTGGTCCTCCCGTTGCGCCTGGTCCCAGAACCCTAGGGTGCCGGAACCGAAGGCTCCGCGGCCGGTTCGAGCGGGGCGGGCTCCTCCTCGACGCGTTCGATGCGCACGGTCTCGGAGAGAACGAGGTAGGCCAGGACGAAGAACAGGATCAGCACGAAAGAAACCACCGCGAACCAGGTGGCGGTCGGGCGCTGCTCGCTGAAGAAGCGCCCGCGGCTGCGCTTTCGGATTTTCTGCTCGACGGCCTCGGCGAAACCGGGGGGCGGCTGCAGCAGGTGCAGGCCCGAGACCTCGTCCAGCGTGCGCTGGAACTCCTCCCATTCCCGCCGGGAGTCCGGATCCGCCTCGAGGAACGCCTCGAGGCTTGCGCGCTCCTCTGCCGAGAGGTCGTCGTCCCGGTAGCGGCTAAACAGTTCTCTTGCCCGATCCCTGTCCATTTTCACCTCGCCAGATGCGTGTCGAGCTTCTCCTTGAGCGCCATCCGCGCCCGGTGGAGCCGACTCTTGACGGTGCCTATGGCGACACCCGTGATCTCGACGATCTCTTCGTAACTCAGGCCCTGGACGTCACGCAGCACCAGCACCAGCCTGTGATCCTCTTCCAGCGACGAGATCGCCGCCTGGATCGCCCGCTCCAGTTCCAGCCCCTCGGCCATCTCGTCGGGCCGCGGCGGCCGGGTTCCGGCCGGCAGGCGCCCGGTTCCCAGCTCCTCGCGATCGCCGAGGTCGCTCAAGGACTTCCCGTCCCAGTGCCGGCGGTGGCTCAGGTACTTGCGCCGGTTGATGCAGTGGTTCGAGGCGATGCGGTACAGCCAGGTGGAGAGGCTCGCCTCCCCGCGGAAGCCGTCGATCTGCTTGAAGACCGTGATGAAGACCTCCTGGGCGAGGTCCTCGGCCTCCGCGCGGTTGCCGAGCATGCGGTAGACGAGGTTGAATATCGGGCCCTGGTAGCGTTCGATCAGTGCTTCGAAGGCCCCGGGGCTCCGGGCCTTCAGCCTGCGCACCAGTCGCGTGTCGTCCGCGGATGCCAAGGCGCCTTCCTTCCGGATCGCAGTCTACCTACTGCAGGAAGAATCTCAAACCGAGGGCGAGGATCATCCGGCCGTTCTCGCGGATGTCGTGCTGAAACCCGACGTCGACGGCGAAGGCCTGGCTGGAGTATCCAACGCCGGCCGCGATGCCGTGGATGTCGAGGAAGACGTCGTACCGGTAGCCGACGCGCAGCGGCACCACGTTGGCGATGAACAGCTCGAGGCCGGTGTCGATCTCCTGGTTGATCTCCGTGTGGCTGGTGAAGTCCAGCACCACGTCGGCCTCGATGATCAGGATGTCGAAGAGCGTCAGCGCCGCGCCCGGGGCCAGCTGCAGCGGCGCGTAGACGCTGCCGGGGTTGCTCAGGTTGTAGCCGGCGACGCCGAGGTTGACGATCCCGCCGAGGCTGACGACGGCGCCGGCGTCGAAGGTCAGCCCGTCGAGCTGCTGGCCACCGGACGAGGGCAGGGCGTGCACGCCGTTCGGCCCGCGGTCTCCGGCCTCCAGGTCGTGCTCCACGCGGATGTAGCGCCCGGTCGCGCCCAGGTAGAACACGTCGGCGATGTTGCCCGCCACTGCCAGCCGCGCGTCCCAGGACTCGTGGTCGGTCCGCCGCTCGTCGGTGCGCAGGTAGTTGAGTGAGAGCCCGGCAGCGATCGTCTGCGAGGTCACGGAGTCCACCACCGCCCCGCCCGCGTTGTGGAGGTTGTCCTGACTCGTGTACTCGTACATCAGGTTGATGTGGTAGCCGCGGATCATCGCGATGGTGGCCGGGTTCAGGTAGAGCCCGGAGCAACTCCCCGGCGAGGCGCGCAGCGCGCCGGCGAGCCCGAGGGCCCGCGGATCCATGACCTTCATGGTGCCGGCGAGTGGCTCCTCGGCCCGCGCCCCTGTCGCGGCGAGGGACGCGACGAGCGCCGCGAGCGTCGCGATGCGGCGCGTCGAGCTCGTGCTCTTCTTTCGCAGAAGGTCTCCCATCGAGAGCAGACTAGCCGGACCCGCCTCCGGAAGTCCAATTTCGGACGGAACCGCCGCGCGACCGGACGAAACATCATGTGTGCCAAGTCGGGGATGGCCAACGCGCCACGATCGGCGGGGGATTGCCGCTCCCGGCCAGAGAGGCAGTAGACAAATAAACAACAAGACATTTTAACTGAACAACAATATGCTGAGTTGGGCTGAAAACCATTGCAAATCATCGAGTTGCTGGCCCATGAACCCAGCGTCCAGGCCACCTCCAGCCGATCGCGCTTGGCGAGGAAAAAAAAAGGCCAACCAGGACGGCGAGATGGCGATCCCGTGTTTTTTTTGGGTTGCCATCACCTCGCGGGTTCTGCTACCAAGTGGCTGTCGGACGCGAAACCCTTATCACAACTGAATGAGAGCGTTTTCGAAGGCACGCTCGGTGGGAATCTGTTGCTTGGGGAAAAGACTACTCATCTGCCCAGTTGTGGAAAAGGCTGTGGATAGGCTGTTGCCAATCTGTTAACGTCGGGAGCAAAATGGACGCCTGGGAAAAAGCACGCACCTGGATTCGGGGCAGGATCAACGAGCAGGTCTTCGAAACCTGGTTCGGGCCCGTGACTCTCGAGGAGCTGGGCGAGGACTTTGCGGTCCTCGCGGTCCCCAACAATTTCTTCAAGGAGTGGCTCTCCAACAACTTCGCGGAGCTGATCCAGGAGGCGCTCCTCGTCGAGACGGGGCGCTCGATTGGCGTGCGGTTCTCCGTAACCGCGAGCGGCGACGAGCCGCAGGAGCCGGCCGGGGAGCAGGAAAAGCCGCGGGGAAGCAGGCCGCCGGGGACCGAGCTGTCGAGGCTGAACCCCAAGTACACGTTCTCGACCTTCGTGGTGGGGGCATCCAACCAGCTTCCCCACGCGGCGTCGCTGGCAGTGACCGAGTCGCTCGGGCGGAAGTACAACCCGCTGTTCGTCTACGGAGGGGTGGGGTTGGGAAAGACCCATCTGCTCCACGCCATCGGCAACGGTGTGCGACAGCGCAACCCCTACGCGCGGATCTGCTACCTCTCGTCGGAGCAGTTCATGAACGAGTTCGTCTCGGCCCTCGCGGGAGCGCGGATGGACGCGTTCCGCAAGCGCTTCCGCCGGGACAGCGACGTGCTGCTGATGGACGACATCCAGTTCATCGCCGGCAAGGACCGCACCCAGGACGAGTTCTTCCACACCTTCAATTCGCTGTATGAGGACAACCGGCAGATCGTGCTGACCTCGG
>CAYZAI010000014.1:0-26301 GCA_964476305.1 uncultured Myxococcales bacterium | reverse complement strand
CGCCGATCCATGCCAGCAGGGCGGGCAGCAGCACGACGATCCTGTACTCGGATCGCAGGCCGTCGAAGCCGGGGACGATTTCGAAGAACACGCGGTGGACGCTGGCCAGGCCGGTCCCGCCGATCCCCACGACCGGATTCAATGCCACATCGAACACCAGCAGCGCCGCGGCCGCGGGCACGGCGAAGGGACAGCGCAGGGCGAGGGCCCCGCCCGGGCGCCGGCCGGGGACCGCCAGCGCCGCCCACAGCCCGAGGTGCGCGGGCCAGGTGCTCCCCGACAGCGCGGCTGCTGCGACCCCGGCGACCGGGAACCCGAGCCGCAGCCACCTCCGTGCGCCCTGCGGTCGTGCGGCGCCGATCCTTCGATGGCGGGCCAGGGCCAGCCCCGCGGCGAGCAGCCCGAGCCCGGCTCCGGCCAGCGCCGGCCAGCCCGGGAAAAGCTCCCCGCGGCAGTCCTCCTGCGGCCGGGTGACGCCGAGGATTCCCAGGCGGCAGGCCGGATCCGACCAGTCCGTGAAGTCGCCGAGATCCCGTTTCATGTACTCGGAGACGTACTCGTAGGTGTTGGTCGTGCCGAGCTGCGCCCGGGTGTCCGCGTACGAGAGCTGCAGCGCGGCCAGCAGCGGCAGGCAGGCCGCCGCGGCCAGGCCCGAACGGAGCAGGAAGCGCCCCGCCCGGCCATTTGCCCGGGCCGAAGCGATCGCGGCCGGCAGGAACACGACGAGGGGAACGAGGAAGAACATCCCGGTGTAGAAGCTCGAGTAGAGCTGCGCCGTGAACAGCACCGGCACCGCCGCGCAGCGCAGCCAGGTCGGTCGGCGCGCCGCCTTGCGCAGGAACAGGAGGCCGAGCAGTCCCCAGAAGATCACCGTGTTGGGCGGGTGTGCGTACCGCACCCAGGCGAACGGGCTCAGCGCGCCGGCCACGGCGAAGATCGCGGCGAGCCAGCGGTGGCGCACCGCGTCCCGCAGCAGCGCGTACAGGCAGAGGGCGTTCAGCGCGAGGATCGCGATCATCGCCAGGTTGAAGGCCAGCGCCTCGCCAGGGGTGACCAGATCGAACAACCCGAACAGCAGGCCGTGGGTCAGGGCGGGCTCGTTGTACGTCCCGGTGTCGGCGTAGGGGGCGAACCAGCGGAAATCGAAGAACCCCTGGCGCAGCGTGAGGGACTGGAAGCGCTCCCACGAGAGGTAGAGGTGGCCCACGGCGTCGTACCAGTACTCGTGTGCCCTGGCCACGCCGTCCGAGAGCCGGCCGAGGAACGGCGCCACGCCGACCACGACCGCGGCGATCGGCAGCAGCCACGCCGGCACCCGCCGGAGCCGCCGGGCGAGCCCCCCCGTTTCCCGCGCCTGCCGATCCATTCCCAACTCCTCTCGCACGACAACGGCTTGCGGAAGGCTACTCCGGCCGCAGCAGGGCCAGCCCCTTGAACCACTTGCGATAGAAGCCCCGGTCCCGAGTGAGGAGCCGATCCGCGTGCACGGCGGCGTGGGCGGCGATCAGGAAGTCCGGGATCAGGTGCTCACGGCGACCGCCGGACCGGCGGTAGGCCTGCCAGGTCTCGCCGGCGCGCAGGGCCGCCTCTCTGCCCGCGGGGACGAATTCGACGCCGAGGGTCGCGAGCGCGCCCTCGCAGGCCTCACGGCCGCGGAACCACGGGCGGAGCTCGGCCAGCACGACCTCGCCGATCACCAGCACCCCTTCGCGGATCGCCGTCCGGAGGGCGTCCTGGGAGGCCGCGAGGTGCCTCGCGTCCGCGGCGAAGACGTCGAGGAGCACCGACGTGTCGACGGCGGTGATCATTCGGCCGGGCCGCGGACCCGCTCCAGGTAGGCGTCCACGTCCCCGCCGTTCCCGGCGATGCCGGTCACCGCGGCCACGGGATCCTCGGCCGCGGCGTCCTTCTCTCCCACCAGACGGCCCCGGCTCGCCGAGAACTCGATCACGGTCCCGGGCACGATCCCCAGCCTGCGGCGCAGGGCCTTGGGGATCGTGACCTGCCCCTTCTCGGAAACCACGGTTTTCATGGGACCTCCATTTCCTACTTTCCTTATAACTTTTCCTACCTCCGGGCGCAACCGGGACATTGTTGGCCGTGGACCGCAGCGGCCCTTCCCGTCCCCCCCTCCCGGTGGTAATAGTGGAGATTGATGACAAGATCGGAAAGGCCGGTTTCCGCTTTCGCGCTCGCCTTCGCGGTGCTGCTCGCCGCGGCGAGCGCCGCAGCGGAGCCTGTCGACGTCAAGGCCGAGGCGAAGCAGCACTTCGACGCCGGCAACGCGCTGGTGAAAAACGAAGACTACGCCGCGGCGGCGGCGGAGTTCGAACTGTCGGTGCACCTCTACCCCACGAAGGCGGGGCTGTTCAACCTGGCGAACTGCTTCAAGGCGCTCAACAGGTACGGCGACTCGCTCGACATGCTCGTGCGTCTGGATCTCGAGTTCGCGGGAAACCTCGGCAATCTCGCGGGCGAGGTCGAGACCATGAGGAACACCCTCGAGGGGATGGTCGGGCGGCTCGACGTGCGGGTCGATCGGGACGGCGCGGCGATCCGGGTGGACGGCGCGGACGTCGGCACCGGCCCGCTCGACGGGCCGCTCGTCCTCGCCCCGGGCGATCACCTCGTCGAGGCGAGCTGCCCGGGGTTCGTGAACGCGTCGCAGACCGTGCGGATCGTGGCGCGGGAGCAGCGCGAGGTGTCATTCGCCCTCGAGGAGCAGCCGCCCCCCCCGCCCGAACCCGTGGTCGCGCCTCCCGAGCCGGAGCCGCCGGTGGAACAGCCCGCACCGGCCGTGACGGGTGTTCCGTCCGAGGTGCCCTCGGCGACCCGGCCGAACCGCGGCCTGCGCGCGGGGGCGTGGACGTGCTTCATCCTCGGCGCCGGGGCCGGGCTGGCCTCCCTCGGCGCGTACGGCTTCGCGTCGGAAAAAGCGGGCGACTTCGCCGACGCCCGCGACGACTACGCCGCGATGGTCGATAGCCTCGAGGCCGACGGGCCGTCCGCAAAGGCGGCGGTGGACGCGCCGCGCGCATGGGATGAGATGGAGTCGGCCCGGGAGAGCGTCGAGCTGTCCCAGAAACTCGGGCTCGGCTTCGGGATCGGCGCGGGCGTACTGGTCGCCGCCTCGGTGGCGCTGTTCGTGGCGAGCCGCAACCGGCGTGATGTCGCCGAGGCGGAGGTCACCGTGGTCGCCGCTCCGGGCGGCGTCGTAGTGAGCTTCTGAGCAAAGGGGATCCCGCGATGACCCGTTCCGTCGTTCCGCTGATTTCGCCTCTGGCCGCGCTCCTCGCGGCCGGCTGCTTCGACCTCGCGATGCCGATCCAGGTGGACGCCGGCACCATCGAATGCGACGGCGGAAGGTACGACCAGCGCACGGGCCTGTGCTGGCAGGCCCCGAAGACAGAGGGGCAGTACGGCTGGCAGGATGCGATCGACTACTGCGACGCGCTCGATCTCGGCGGTCACGGCGATTGGCGCCTGCCGGAAATCGACGAGCTCCTGACCCTGTTCGATGACTGCGACGTCGACCTGACGACCGAGAACGGGGGGATGTGCGATCCCTGCTGCGACAGCGAGACCTGCAGCGCGTTGTTCTGTTCGGGACACGACGGGGAGTGGTCGTCCCACTGGTCTTCATCCCCCTGTCCCTTCTGCGAGAACTGCGCCTGGCTGGTGGAGTTCGGCAGTGCCCAAGTCGCCTACGCCGACTTGTCGAGCTCGTGCGATGTCCGCTGTGTCCGCGGCCCGGCGGACGGCGATACCGACACGGAAACGAGCACCGGAAGCGACTCGTTCGACGAGTCGGTGGCGGGGAGATAGGCGATGGAGCGTCCTTGGCACGGGCGGGTCCCGCCGGAGAGCCGGTCGAGGCTCGCGGCGGCCGGGATCGCCGCGGTCCTGCTCGCCGGGATCCCGTCCGTCGCCCGGTCGCAGTGCGTGAAGGACACCGACTGCAAGGGCGATCGGATCTGCTCGGACGGTGTGTGCGTCGATGCCGTCGCCAGGGAACCGGTCCGGAACTGGGCCCTTTCCGCCGGGGCCGGCGCGGTAGTGAGCGGGGGGATCACCCTCGGCCTGTCGATCGCGGCCGACGTCAACTCCGAGCCCGCGATCAAGTCCTCCCTGTTCGGCGGCCTCGTCCTGACGACCATCATCCAGAGCCCCGTCACGGCCGCCGGAGGCCGCTCCGCCCGCGTCGCGACGGGAGTGGAAGGAGAGCGCGGCGCCCGCGTCGGGGGCTGGATCTTCTTCGGCGTCGGGCTCGCGACCGGAGCGGGGAACACCCTCTACGGCATCGCCAACAAGGCGCCGCCTCCGCCGGGGTGGATCCTCGGCTCCGGTCTCGCCTGCGTGCTGAGCCAGGCCCTGCTCGCCGTGGACGCCTTCGTCTCGCACACCCAGGCGCTGGCCCGCGCTTCAGCGGCCGTGGACCGCGACCGTCGGGCCGGGATCGCCGTCCTCCCGAGCCTCGCCCCCTACCTGGGCGCGGACGGCGGGAACGGCGCGGTCCTCGGCCTGACGGGCTCGTTCTGAGGCTCGTTCTGGGACTCGTTCTGTGCTCGTTCTGGGCGGTTGACCACAGCCGGCCCCTGCCACTACACTGCCCGCCCGGGGGACGACACGGCAAAGGAGCCTCCATGTCCGGACACAGCAAGTGGAGCACGATCAAGCACAAGAAGGGTGCCGCGGACGCCAAGCGCGGCAAGGTCTTCACCAAGCTGATCAAGGAGATCACCACCGCCGCACGCATCGGCGGCGGCGACCCTGGCGGCAACCCGCGCCTGCGCAAGGCCGTCGACGAGGCCAAGGCACAGAACATGCCCGCCGACAACATCGATCGGGCGATAAAGAAGGGCACCGGCGAGCTCGAGGGCGTGGTCTACGAGGAGATCGTCTACGAAGGCTACGGCCCCGAGGGCGCGGCGGTGATCGTCGAGGTCATGACCGACAACCGCAACCGCACCGTGGCCGACATCCGGCACCTGTTCGCGAAATTCAATGGCAACCTGGGCCAGGACGGCTGCGTGTCGTTCCTCTTCGACAAGAAGGGCGTGATCGAGGTCCTGAAGGCCGGCACCACCGAGGACCAGCTGATGGAGATCGTCATCGAGGCCGGCGCCGACGATATCAAGGACGAGGGCGAGACGTTCGAGATCCACGCCGCCCCCGACGCCCTCGACCAGGTGACGGCCGCGCTGAAAACGGCGGGCATCGCCTTCGAGAGCGCCGAGATCACGCGCCTGCCCCGCACCCAGGTCCCGCTGTCGGGCAAGTCCGCCCAGACCATGCTCAAGCTCTACGCCAACCTGGACGAGCACGACGACGTGCAGCAGGTCTATTCCAACTTCGACATCTCCGACGAGGAGATGGAGAGCTTCCAGGGATGATCGCCGTCGGGATCGACCCCGGCACGCGGCGCACAGGCTACGGCATCGTCAGGCGCGACGGCGCGAAGCTCCGCCGCATCGACTCCGGGACGATCCTCCTCGACGAGAACGCCCCGCTGGCCGAGCGGCTGGTGGCCCTCGAACGCGGCCTCGACGAGGTGCTCACATCCGCAGGGCCGGACGAGGCTGCGGTCGAGGATCTGTTCTTTTCGAAGAACGCGATGTCCGCCCTCAAGCTGGGCCACGCCCGGGGGGTCGTACTGCTCGTCCTGGCGCGCCGGGGCCTGCCCGTGGCCTCCTATTCCCCGGCTCTCGTCAAGCGCTCGGTGGTCGGGACGGGCCGGGCGGCCAAGGGGCAGGTGCAGCTCGTGGTCCGGGCGATCCTCGGCCTGGAGGCGACCCCCGGCGAGGACGAGGCCGACGCCCTGGCCATCGCCATCTGCCACCTGAACGCCTCGCGCCTGCCCGCCGGTCCGCCGCGCACGGGACGCTGAGCCGCGACGGACCCGGCACTACACCCCCCGCCTCAATCGTGCTAAGCAGTTCCCGATGACCGATCTCGAGCCCGCCGTCGTCGACTCCCCGGCGCTGGACGCCCCGGCCGACGAGCGGCCCGCGGCCTCCCGCGCCCTGCCCCGCCGCTCGCTGCTGATCTCCGCCGGCATCATCGCGATGCTCGGTGGGTTGCTGGCGCTGATCGTCCTCTCGGGCGGCCGTGATCGCCGCCCGCACGAGGCCGCCAGCGGGATCTCGGCGGCGGGATGGGTCGGCGCCGGCGACGCCGGGACACGACCGGCAGGAGCCGGCGACGCCGGACCGCGACCCGCGTCGCAGGGCGGCGGTTACGCCCCGACCCGAGCCGACTACCTCGACGAGGCCCCGCCCGACCAGCCGCCTCCCGGGGCCATGGACGAAGCCCCGGCGGACGGCGCGATCGTGCGCCACGGCAAGGTCAAGACCGGGGTGCCCGTGCTGAGGAACCTGACCGGTATCGGCCTGAGCGCGGCCCAGGCCCAGCAGCTGATCAACGCGCTCGAGGGGATCTTCGACTTCCGCCGCGCCCAGCCGGGACAGACCTTCGAGGTTCGCCTCGACCCCGCGACGAAGGAGCCGACGTTCTTCCGCTACGACGCGTCGCTGGTCGAGGTCTACGAGGTCCGGCGGGAGGGCGAGGGATTCTCCGGGCGGCAGAAGAAGATCGCCACCCAGAAGACCCGCCGGGCCTTCGGCGGCACCATCGCCAGCTCGCTATACAAGACCCTGACCGGCCTCGGCGCCCAGCCTTCCCTGACGGGCAGGATCGTGGACGTGCTCTCGACCCAGGTCGATTTCTACAAGGAGCAGAGACCCGGCGACACCTTCCGCGTGCTGGTCGAGGAGGAGCACCTCGAGGACCACTTCCTCGGCTACGGGCCGGTGCTGGCCCTCGAGTACAACGGCGTGAAGGCGGGCCGCAAGCGCTTCTTCCGTTTCCAGGCGACGGACGATGATCCTACCTACTTCGACGAGAAGGGCATCTCCGTGCCCCGCTCCGCGCTGCGCATCCCGCTGCACTACACGCGCATCAGCTCGCCCTTCGGCATGCGCTACCACCCGGTGCTGAAGCGCAAGCAGTTCCACAACGGAGTGGACTTCGCCGCGCCCACCGGGACGCCTGTCTGGGCCTGCGCCGCGGGGACCGTGGTCACGGCCGACACTCGGGGGGCCAACGGCCGGCTGGTCTCCATCGACCACGACGAGGGGCTGACCTCCCACTACGCTCACCTCTCCCGGTTCTCCAGGGGGATCAAAGCCGGGGCCACGGTCAGGCAGGGGCAGGTCATCGGCTACGTGGGCAGCACGGGACGCTCCACCGGGCCGCACCTCCACTACGGCCTGAAGAAGGCCGGTCGGTTCCTCGACCCCCTGACCTACAAGGTCCGACCGGGCAGGCCCGTGGCTCCGCGCCATCGGACCGATCTCGAGCAGCTCATCGCGCGCCTGTCGGCCGAGCTGGACGCCACGCGGATCAGGCCCGCGGAAGGGCCCCTCGAGAAGGTGCCCGAGGCCGGCAAGGAAGTGCTCAGCGTGGAGGACGATTTCTGACGCCGCCTCCGGGGATGGGCCTGGCCCCGGCGGGCTAGGCGCCCATCTCCGCGGGGGTGGCGTCGCGCACCGAGACGACCTGGGCCTTGATGTGGATGGTCTTGCCGGCCAGGGGGTGGATCAGCCGGACCAGGATCTCGTTGATGCGATCCTCGACGATGGCGAAGTTGACGGTCTGGTTGGTGCCCGGCAGATCGGCCTGGAACATGCTGCCGACCTTCGTCGTCGCGTCGGCGGGCATCCGCGTCTTGGGGATGGGCATCGTCGGCCCGGAATCCACCGTGCCGAAGGCCTTCTCGGGAGGCAAGTCGAACTCCTTCTCGGTCCCGACCTCCATACCCCGCAACGCTTCGTCCAGGCCCGGCAGCAGGCCGCTGCTGCCGAAAAGGAAGACGAGCGGGCCGCCGCGCCCTGCGGAGGATTCGATCAGCTCACCGCTCTGCGTGGTGATCGTGTAATCGAGAGTCACGATTTTCCCCTCTTCCACTTTCATCGGTGTTCTCCTGCGCAATTCTCGGGCGTCACATCGTTGCTCCGTGCCAGATGACGTCGCAATATACCGTGACCGGAGCGCCTTGCCAAGACCGGTCCCGAACAGGTAAGCTGTCTTACGATTCCAACGGACTCGCCCGATGACCCACCCCTCCGAAACGCCCTTTCCTCACCGCCTTCCGGCGCTGGTTCCGCCCGTGCTGGCAGCCATCCTGCTGCTCGCCAACCTCGGCAGGTCGGGGCTCTGGGAGCCAGACGAGACCCGCGTGCTGGCGTCCGCCCTCGGGTCGGCACCAGCGGACGAGGCGGGTGGAGCCCCCCCGCTCACCCGCCTCCTGGTTCCGGCGGCGACGGCGCTGCTCGGCCCGGGTGAGCTGGCGGCGCGCCTGCCCGGGGCCGTGCTCTGCTGGCTGGCGGTGCTGCTCGTGCACGTGACCCTGATCGCGCTCGGCGGCCGACGCGTGGCCGCCTTCGGCACCTTGGCATTCGCCTCCTCCACGGTCTGCCTGTTCCACGGCCGCCAGCTCACGGGCGACGCGCCCCTGCTGCTGGCCCAGACCGCCGCGACGGCGGGCCTGGCGCTCGCCGCCTTCGGCTCCGGACGTCGGACCGCCGTGGCCGGTGCCGCGCTGGCCGCATTCGGGCTGCTCGCCGGCCCGGTGGAGGCCGGGTTGCTGGCCGGGGCGGTGCTCCCCGCCGCCACGGTCCTCGCCGCGCTGGCACTCACCGGCGACGCCGCGCGCATCTTCTCGGCGAGCGACCGGCCCCCGCCCAGGCTGGTCGCGACGGCCGCGGCCACGGCAACCGTCACGCTGATCGCGGGGTGCGCCTACCTGGCGGTCGTGCGGTCCGGGATGCCGGACGTGGCGGTTGTCACCGGCGGCATGGCCGGCGCGCCGTTCTCCTGGCCCGGCTTCGACGGCCCGTTCGACAGGCTGGCCTACGGCTGGTTCCCCTGGGTCTCGGTCGTCCCCCTGGCGCTGCTCCCGCTCCTGGTCGCGGATCGCGATGCCCCGCCGACCCCGCTGCTCTCCCTGGCGATCGCCGGGATCGCGGCCGGCTACGTGCTGCACGTCGCCGATACGTCCGTGCGGGGCCCGCAGCCCCTGTTTCTCGCGCTGCCGATGGCGGCGGCGGTGGGGCTGGCGCTCGATCGGCTGGAGACCTCCCGCTCCCGGGCCGCGATGGCCACGGCGTTCGGCCTGGTGTTCACCGCGGTGCTGGTCCGCGATTTCGCGCAGACCCCGGGCGTCATCCTCAGCGCCCACGGATTCGAGCGCGTCGCGGTCCCCGCGGATTTCAAGCCCGTGCTCTTCGCGGCGCTGGCCAGCCTGCCCTTCGGCGTGATGCTCGCGCTCCTGGGCTTCCTCCCGGGCCGGGCACCCGAGGGCGATCCCCCCCCCGCCCGCGGCCGTTTCGACTGGCGCCGGTCCCGGGGGACGCTGCTGGCGCCGGTGGCCGCCGCGGTGTTCGGCGGGTGGGTCGCGTTCGCGATGGTTCCCGGGCTCTCGCGGGGGCTCTCGCCGAGGCACGCGCTCGAGGCCTTCTCCGCCCTGCGCTCGGCGGACGAGCCGCTGGCGATCCTCGGCGACAACACCTCGCTGCCCGAGGCCGAGCGGCTCTCCTCCAGCGGCGACCTGGTGCGTTGGCTCGCCCGGAAGGATCGCGTCCTCGCGCTGCTGCCGCACGCGAAGTTGCCGACGATGGACCGCGCCTTCCGCCAGAAGCACGGCCGCAACCTGCACGTGCTGGACCGCAGCGACGAGCGCCTGCTGGTGATCACCAACCGCCCCGAGCCCGGCGAGAAGAACGACAACCCCCTTTCCGGTTTCGTCTTCTCGAAAGCCTTCGATCCCCCGCCGCGCAACCCGGTCGAGGTGGACTTCGACGGCAGGGCCGCCCTGGTGGGTTGGGATCTGCGCTCCGACGCGGGGAACGACGTCATGGAGCGGGGAGCCACCTTCCACCTCGCCACCTACTGGCGCTGCGACGAGGCGCTGGGGGGCGACTTCCGGATCTTCGTGCACTTCGAGGGCCCGGGGCCGCGGATCCAGGCGGATCACGAGCCGGTCGGGGGCGCGCTTCCCACCCGCGAGTGGCGCCCGGGGGACCGCGTGCTCGACGTCCACGAAGGCCGCGTGGTTTCCAGCCAGGCGGCAGGGAGCTATATCTTGAAGGTGGGCCTGTTCCACGGCGACGTGCGGTTGAAGGTGGCCGACGCGACCCCGGGCACCGGCAACGCGGCCGTGCTCGGCACGATCGAAGTGAAATGAGGCGGTGATGACGAGTGGCCTGCCGAAACCGAACGACTCCGACCGCCGCCGCCTGCCGCGGCACTCCGTCCGCCTCGACGTCGACGTCCGCTCCGGCGACAGCTACCTCTACTCGCGGGCAAGCAACATCTCCGAGCTCGGCATCTTCGTCGTGAGCACGGCTCCGGCCGCGCAGGGCACCCGCGTGCGGCTGCGCCTCGGCCCGGGCGGGGACGGGACGCTTCTCGAGATCGAGGGCGAGGTGCGCTGGATCGATCCCGGCGGCGAGGGTCGCGAGGGGGGGATGGGGATCCGCTTCGTCGAGCCCACGGCGAACTTCCGCGCCCGGGTCCGGGCGCTGATCCGCACCATCGCCTACCTGGAGTGATCCGCAATGACCCCGGCCTGGCGCTCGGCGCGGACCTGGATCCGCTGCAGCCGGCTCCGCACCAGCTCCAGCTCCCGGGACAGGGATTCGAGATCCTCGTGGACCTGGGGCTCCTGCTCGCCGCGGGCGGCCAGCCGGCGGGCGCGCTCGTTCCGATCGTTCTCCTCCTGGGCCGCGTTCATGCCGTTCATGATCACGCCGATGAACAGGTTGAGGACGATCATCGTGCCGAGCATCACCAGCGTGACGAACAGAAACGGACTGCCGATGGGGAAGGCCTCGGGCGCCACGCACCGCCCCGCGGGGTACTCGTACATGTTGCAGCCGTACTGGTTGATGTACATCATGTCGGTCCAGTCCTCGAGGGTCACCGCCCGGAACAGGGACTGGATCGACAGCGGCAGCGTGGCGAAGTGCACCGGATCGTTGGCCGAGAACATGAAAGTGGCGGCCACGGCGTAGATGTAGAACAGCAGCATCAGGAGCAGGGAGACGTAGCCCATCGAGGGGATCGAGCGCAGCAGCGCCCCGACCAGCAGCTGGAGCCGCGGCAGGGCCCGCACGAGCTTGACCACCCGCAGCAACCGGGCCAGCCGCAGCACCATCACGTACTGCGCGTCGATGGGCAGGAAGCACGCCGCCACGATCAGGAAGTCGAAGACGTTCCACGGGTCGCCGAAGTAGCGCCAGAACCTGGGCCACTCGGCGGCCATCTTCACGAGCGCCTCGGCCACGAAGATCCAGATGATGATCTGGTCCAGCACGTGCAGCAGGCACTCGTGGCGCGAGGCGAACCCGTGGTAGGTCTCGGCCCCCACCAGGGCGCCGGCCAGCACGATCACCGCGATGATCCCGTACTGGAACCAGCCCGCGCCGCGGATCGTCCGCATCAGCGCGACGACGGGTCCCGGCGAGCTCTCCGCCGGCCGACCGGCCGGCTCCTGGGAAGCGCCTTGATTCTGTTCCTGCATCTCCATCCCCTCGGCCGTCGCGGGCTAGTCCCCGCCCGCGAGATCGCGGGCCGCGGCCACCGCCGCGGCCAGCACGTGCTTGAGCGGCACGTTCCCCTCGCGCGCCGCGCGCCTGCAGTCCACCAACTCGGGAGCCGCGTTCAGCGAGCCGCCCGGCCCCCGGGCGATCTTGATCCGGACGGGGCCGAAGGGCGTGTTCACCTCCCGAAGCTCCCGATCCATCTCGAACCGGCCCACCGCGTGGTAGCGCAGCCCGATGGTCGGGCTCTCCCGCAGGAACACCGCGGCGATCCGCTCCAGGTCGTCGCGCCTGCCGAGCGCGGATATCCGGAGCGCGGGCCGTCCCTTCTTCATCTGGATCGGCGCGATCCAGGCGTCGAGGGCGCCGCTCTCCAGCAGCCGATCGACGACCTCGCCGGCCAGCTGCCCGGTGATGTCGTCGATGTTCGCCTCGGCCACCACGTGCGATCCGTCGATCCCTCCCTCCCCGGCGAGGGGATGGCCCAGCACGGCCCGGAGCAGCCCCGGGCGACCCGGTTGGCTGCGGCTGCCGGCGCCGATACCGACCCCCTCGACCACCATCGGCGGCAGGGGCCCGAAGCGCCGGGCGCAGGCCTTGACCACGGCCGCGCCGGTGGGCGTGACGAGCTCGGCCTCGATCCCGGTGCCGTGGACCGGTACGCCCTCCAGCAGGAACAGGGTGGCCGGCGCCGGCACCGGCAGCGTGCCGTGGCGGGTCTCGACGAACCCGCACCCCAGGGGCACCGGCGCACAACCGACCTCGGCCCCGAGGTGGGCGAGGGCCGCGGCGATGCCGACGACGTCGACGATCGAATCCACGGCGCCCACCTCGTGGAAGTGCACCTCCTCGACCGTCGTGCCGTGCACGCGGGCCTCGGCGCGGGCCAGCACGCCGAAGATGTCCTGGGCGATCCGGGTCGTCTCCGCATCCAGCCCGGCGCCGTCGATCATCCGGCGGATGTCGGAGTAGCGGCGGTGGGGCTGGCTGGCCGCGTCGATGTCGACGAAGAACCTGGCCGCGTCGATGGACTGGCGCCGTTCCCGCTCGAGGCGGATGGCGAAGCCCTCGAGGGGCAGGCGGGCCACCGCTCCCCGCACCACGTCGAGGGGCACCCCGAGGTCGATCAGGGACGCGAGGATCATGTCGCCGGCAAGGCCCGAGAAGCAGTCGAGGTGGAGCAGCCTTCCCCCGCCCGCCGCCTGCAGGTCGCGGTCCGTCATCCGTCCCCCCTGTCTCTTTGGCCGACGCGGCTGATCATCGCCGCGGCGTAGCCCGCGCCGAAGCCGTTGTCGATGTTGACCACGGTGACGCCGGAGGCGCAGCTCGTCAGCATGCCCAGGAGCGCCGTGAACCCGCCGAGGGCCGCGCCGTAGCCCACCGAGGTCGGCACCGCGATGACCGGGCACGCCACCAGCCCGCCGATCACGGACGGCAGGGCCCCCTCCATCCCGGCCACGGCCACGATCACCGCGGCGCGCCGGAGGTCGCCAAGCCGATGCAGCAGCCGGTGCACGCCGGCCACCCCGACGTCGTTGATCCGGATCACCTCGTTGCCCGCCAGCTCGGCCGTGAGCGCGGCCTCCTCGGCCACGGGCAGGTCGGAGGTGCCCGCGGTGACCACCGCGATCGGTCCCGCGCCGGTGCGCTCGATGGGCGCCTGGCCGAGGACCAGGGCCCGGGCCGAGGGCCGGTGCTCCAGCCCATCGACCAGCCCGACCACGGCCTTGGCCTTCTCGGGCGTCACGCGGGTGACCAGCACGTTGCCCCCGCCGCGAGCCAGCTCGGTGACGATCCGCGCGATCTGGTCGGCGGTCTTGGGCTCGCCGAGCACGACCTCCGGGAACCCGGTGCGCAGGGCGCGGTGGTGATCCACGGCCGCGTCGCCGAGGTCGGCGAAGGGCAGCCTGGCCAGCGCCTCCAGCGCCGCGGGGACGTCCACCTCGCCGTCCCTGACGGCGGCCAGCAGCTCGGCGATCTTCTCGGGTCGCATGACCCCCCTCTATACAAAGCCGCCCCGGAGCGCAATCGGGACTTGGGGGCGGCCCCTGCCTCGACCGTTCCGATCGCCGATCATCGGTCCGCCTTCGCCCCTTCTTCGCGCTGCGCTTCGAAGGGCTTCGGCGGATGATCGATTGAAAGAAGGACAAGCGTCATGATCCCGTTCATCCCCCGGCGGCGCTCATCCGCCGCGCGGCGAAGCGGCGCGGCCACGATAGAGGAAGGCAATCGGGCGCCATCGGCAATATCGTAGCCGCGGGTTTCACACCCGCGGGAGAGAACCTAAAAAAGCCTACGGACTACACGGATCAGGACGTGCTGGGAAAAAAGTTCTGAGAGCGACATATCGGACAACGACCATCGTATCCGATTTTTTAACAGCCCGAAAACAAACGATAATAAATATATCAATCGCTCAAGGAAACCGGTTTCCTTGAGACATCGATATAATTGGCGGGCACACCCTAAGGGCCCGGTGTCAGGGCCCGGTGTCGGTCACCCGCACACCGCACTTTCGTCTGATTGCATTCCATGGGCGCGAGCAAGACGGACGCGGATGACGACGGACGCGGATAAACCGCGTCCCTACGAGGAAAGGCGCGGGGCGCGACGGAGGGCGCTGGCAAAGGACCTAAGGGACCGAGGGGACGGATGGGACGGAAGGCGCCCCTTCGTGAGCCGGGATCCGGAGGAGCACAGCCCGACGGGCTTGTCGCAGACATCCTGACCGCGGGGCTCGTCCCCGCCAGGAGAGCCGGAGGATTCCGGGAGCGGAAGCGGTTGATCCCCCAGGGCAAACGTGTGAAAGGCATGGGCACCCCGGCCGTTTCCGGGGTATCCTGGGCGGCCATGAAGATCACGTTCGTCTACCCGCGCTTCGAAAAGTTCCTCGAGAGCATCCCGGATCTCGACCGGGCGCTCGTCGATCACTTCCTGGGCAACTTCACCACCCCGCCCTCCCTGGGCATCCCGATCCTAGCGGCGCTCACGCCCCCGGAGCACGAGATCGAGCTCGTCGACGACAACAACGGCGACCTCGTGGACTTCGGCGCGCCGACCGATCTCGTGGCGATCAACTGCTTCACGCCCCAGGCCACCCGGGCCATGGAGCTCGCGGACGGCTACCGGGCCGCGGGCAGGACCGTGGTGACGGGGGGCTTCTGGCCCTCGACGATGCCGGGCGAGGCCCTCGAGCACTGCGACGCCGTCAACACCGGCGACGGCGAGCCCACCTGGGGCCGGATCCTCGATGACTTCGCCCGGGGCTGCTTGCGCCCGCGCTACGACGGGGGCACGCGCTTCGACCTGGCGCGGATGCCCATCCCCCGGCGGGACCTGTTCCACGCCAAGAAGGGCTACGACTGGCACGAGGACCTGGTCCAGGTGGCCCGCGGCTGCACCTACACCTGCGGGATGTGCGCGATCCCGGCCCACGCCGGCACCCGCATCCGGCTGCGCCCCATCGACCACATCGTCGAGGAGATCCGCGGCCTGCCCCACGAGAACGTCTACCTCGCCGACGACATGCTGTTCTTCCCGGGCCGTCGGCTCGAGGCCTGGACCCGGGAGCTGCTCGATGCCCTGGCGCCTCTGGGCAGGAAGTACTTCGTCTCTTCCACGATGGCCCTCAACACCGGCGACGACTTCCTGGATCTGCTGGCGCGAAGCGGCGTGAGCTCGTTCTACTGCACGATGAACGTCGATCCGAAGTCGATCCGGGCCCTCGGGGGCGACGTGGCCCTGCGGCTCGAGGTCCGGGATCTGGTGCGCAAGCTGGAGGATCGGGGCATCCGCTTCTTCGCGTCCTTCGGCATGGGCCGCGACTGGGACGGCGAGGGGCTCGGCGACTCCATCCTCGATCTGTGCCGCACGGCCGGGATCCGCACGGCCGAGTTCTTCCTCTTCACGCCCTACCCGGGCTCGGTCCACTGGAGCCGGCTCGAACGCCAGGGTCGCATCCTGCACCGGGACTGGCGCCGCTACAACGGCGCCCACGTGGTCTCGCGGCCCCTGGGCCTCGATCCCGACGCGCTCTACGGGATGTTCGCCCGCGTCTGGCGCGACTTCTACCGCGAGCTGTCCGGCACGGAGGTCGTCGAGAAGCTGGAACCCGACCAGTCCGAGGACCACATGCAGCGGCGGCGGCAGCAGGTCGGCGCGGGGGAGAGCCGTTGACGCCGGCGGGACGACCCGGCCGGGCGCTGGTGACCGGCATCGGCGTGCTCAGCCCGGTGGGCAGTGGCCGGGAGGCGTTCCTGGGCGGCGTGCGCGAGGGGCGCTCGGGCATCGACCGCATCCGCTCCTTCGACCCGTCGCCGTTCCGCACGCCTTTCGGCGGCGAGGTCCGGGACGTCGATCTCGAGACCGCGCTCGGCGCGGAGGAGCGCGAGCGGTTCGCCGATCCCTATCTCCAGTACGCTCTGGTGGCGGCCCGCCAGGCCCTGGCCGACGCCGGCCTCGAGTGGTCCCGCGAGCGGCCGCCGCCGCGCCGGACCGGGATCGCGGTCGGCACCTGCAACGGGGGCCTGCGCAGCGCCGAGCGGCAGTACGCGATCCTGGCGGGCCAGGAGCCCGGGCGGTTCGATCGCGAGACGGCGCTCCTGATCCGCTACCACGCCCTGGGCAAGGCCCTCGGTCACGGGCTGGGCGCCACGGGCCCTGTCTGGGTCGTGACCACCGCGTGCTCGTCGTCCACCGGGGCGCTGGGCCTGGCCCTCGAGCTCATCGCCCACCGGGTCGTGGACGTGGTGCTGGCCGGCGGCGCCGACGTCCTGTGCCTGGCCACCATGGCCGGCTTCGACGCGCTGAAGGCCACCTCCACCGGCCGCATCGCCCCGTTCTCGCTGCCCGTGGGCCTGAACCTCGGCGAGGGCGCGGCGTTCTTCGTGCTGGAATCCGAGGAGCACGCGGCCGGCCGCGGGGCCCGCGTCGAGGGCGAGCTGCTCTCCTGCGCCTTCACCGCGGACGCCCACCACCCCACCGCGCCGGATCCCCGGGGCGACGGCGCGCTGCGCACCATGACCGCCGCCCTCGACCGGACCGGGATCCGGCCGGCCGACATCGGCTGCATCAACCTCCACGGCACGGGCACCGAGGCCAACGACCGCACCGAGGCCAAGGCCGTGGCCCGGGTGCTCGGCGGGCTTCCGATCCCGGTCCACTCCTTCAAGTCGCAGGTCGGCCACTGCCTGGGAGCCACGGGGATCCTCGAGGCGACCGCGGGGCTGCTCGCGATGAACGCAGGCTTCATCCCGGCCACCATCAACTTCACGGAGCCACGGCCCGGCTGCGACCTCGATTGCGTGCCCAACACGCCGCGGCCGGCTCGCTACGACCGCTTCCTCTCGTGCAACTACGCATTCGGCGGTCACAACGCCGGCGTGGTGATCGGCACGCACGACCCGGGCCGGCCGCCGGCAGCCGGTCCGGATCCGCGCCGCCGCACGGTGCTCACGGGCGCCGGGGCCCTCACCTCCCTGGGGCTCGGCTCCCGGGAGCTGCTCGCCGGGTTGCGCCTCGGCCGGCGGGGCCTGTCTCCGGCCGCGGACCGCACCGAGTTGCCCACGCACGCTCGCCTCGGGGGCTGGGTCCCGGAGTTCGCCGACCGGGACGTGGACCGTCGCCTCGACACCCGGGCGATGAACCCCCTGTCCCGCTTCGCCACGGTGGCCGCGCGGCTGGCCCTGGCCGACGCTGGCCTGCGCGTCGGCCCCCGGGACGGGGAGCGCACCGGCGTGATCAACGGCGTCTACGTCGGCCCGTCCGAGGAGGAGCACATGCGGGCGGTGACCCGCACCGGCGGCGCCGAGGCCGGGATCTCGGGGTTCTCCACCATCGTCGCCAACTCGACCGCGGGCTGGGTCTCCAACGCGCTGCTGCTCAGGGGCTCGTCCCTGACCGTGTCCCAGGGCGCGGACGCGGGCCTGTTCGCGCTGGCGGCGGCCCACCTGCTGGTCGGCTCGGGACACGCGCCCTGCCTGCTCGCCGGCGCCGCGGACGAGCTCTACTCGCGCTACTACCTCAACTACGACGAGCTCGGCCTCCTGCACACCGGCGACGACGAGGAGCGCTACCGGCTGGCCGAGGACGCGGACGATCTCCGGGTGCTGGCCGAGGGCGCGGCCTACCTGGTGACCGAGGAGCGGGAGGCGGCCCGATCTCGCGGCGCGCGGATCCTCGCCGAGGTGGCGGGTTTCGGCCAGACCTTCGACCCGGAAGGGTTCCTGGAGCCCGCCACGGCCGGCGCGGGGCTGTGCGCGGCCATCGCCGAGGCCCTGGACCGGGCGGGCTGGACCGCGAAAGACGTGGGTCTCGTGACCTGGAGCCCCCAGGGCAACCGCCGCGACCTGGTCGTGCCTGGCGCCCTCGAGGAAGCCCTGGGCGACCGCGGCGCGCGCGTGCCCCTCGTCACCAGCGTGTTCCACACCGGGCTCGCCGAGTCGGTCTCGGGCACGGCCACCCTGGCGGCCATCCTCGCGGCCTGGGCCGACGGCGGCGGGCTCTGGCCCCAGCTCACGTCGGTTCCGCGGATCGACGCGAGGCCACGGCCCGAAGCGCCGGTGGGCACACTGGCCCTGGCGACGAGCGATCTCGGGTACAACCTGGCCGTGGCCCTGGCCCCGGGCGAGGGGACGTCGCGGTGAGGCCGCGCGTCGTCATCACAGGGATCGGCGTCGTCTGCTCGGTGGCGGACAGCGCGGGGTCTTTCGTCGAGGCCCTGCGCACCGGCCGCCGCGGGTTCACTCCGCTCGGCGACCCCCGGCTCTCGCGCCTCCGGGCCACCCACGCCGGGCTGGTCGAGGGATTCACCCCGTCCGCCGACGATCCCGAGGCCGTGCGCGCCCTCGACCGCCACGTCCACCTGGCGCTCAGGGCCATGCGCGAGGCGGCGGCGTCCGCGAGGCTGCCGTTGCCCATCGGGGATCGCGGCGGCGTGGTGCTCGGCACGTGCTCCGGCGGGATGCTCGCGATCGAACGCCACTACGAGGCCCTCGCCCGCGGCGAGGATCCGGTCGACGCGGACCTGCTGTTCTCGAAGCGCTACTACACCGGGGTCAAGGTGCTGGCCTGGGCCACGGGGGCGGGCGGCCCGACCCTGACCGTGGTCACGGCCTGCGCCGCCGGCGCCGGCGCCATCGCCCAGGGCACGGACCTGATCCGCGCAGGCCTCGCCGACCTCGTGCTGGCCGGCGGCTCGGACGCGTTCTCGCCATCGACCCTCGTCGGTTTCGATGCGCTCAAGGCCACCTGCGAGGGTATCTGCGCGCCGTTCTCGACGCCGGTGGGGCTGAACCTGGGCGAGGGGGCCGGATTCCTGGTCCTCGAGCGGATGGAGCGGGCCCGCGACCGGGGCGCTGTCGTCCTGGCGGAGCTGATCGGCTCGGGCCTGTCCAACGACGCGCACCACCCCACCGCACCGGATCCCACGGCACGGGGCCAGCTCGCGGCGATGAACGCGGCCCTCCACGACGCCGGCATCGACGTCGGGCGCATCGACTACGTCAACGCCCACGGCACGGGCACCCGGGCCAACGATCCCGCCGAGTGCCGCGCCGTCTCCCGGTTCCTGGGTGACCGCGCGGCGCGGGTGCCGGTCAGCTCGACCAAGTCGATGATCGGCCACTGCCTGGGCGGTGCCGGAGCCCTCGAGGCCTCGGCCACCGTGCTGGCCTGCCGCGCGGGTTTCCTGCCGCCCACGGCGGGCTTCACCAGCCCTCGGGAGGGCTGCGACCTCGACTGCGTGCCCGAGCCCGGGCGCCCCTTCGAGGGACGGATCGCGCTCTCCAACAGTTTCGGCTTCGCCGGCAACAACGCCTGCCTGGTGCTCGACCTGGCGCCGGGAGGGACCGCCGTGGTCGCGCTTCCGGAACCGTCCGAGGAGCCCGTGGTCGTCACCGGCTTCGGCGCTGTCACCGCGGCCGGCCTGGGCGCCGGAGCACTGGCCGACGGCCAGTCCCGCATCGCTCCGATCGGGCGGATTCCCGTGCCGATGGAGCCTTTCCCAGCGGGCCTGGTGCCCGAGATCGCTGCGCGCAAGGTCGATCGCCGCCTCGATCTGCGGGGATTCGACCGCTGCTCGACCTTCGCCGCGCTGGCGGCCAGGGAGGCCATCGGCGCCGCCGGCATCGACACCCGTCCGGCGACCCTGGCCGGGATCGGCCTGGTGCTGGGCATCGCCACCGGGCCGGGTTGGGGCGAGGACGAGCACCTGCGCGCCACCTTCGCCAGCGGCTTCGAGCTGCAGAGCGTGGGGGCCTTCCCCTACGTCGTGCCCAACGAGGTCGCCGGCAACGTCGCCCGGGCGCTGATGCTGAAGGGGCACGACACGGTGCTCGCCACGGGCCGGGGCGCGGGGCTCTCGGCCCTGGCCTCGGCGGCCCTGGCCGTCTCCCTCGGCCACGCCGACACGGTGCTCGCCGCCTCCGCGGACGAGCTCACCGAGCGCGGCCTGGCGGACGGCTGGCGCACGGGCCTGTTCGGTCCGGGCACCGGTGTGACCCCGGGCGAGGGTGCCGCGGTCGCCGTGCTCGAGCGCCTCGGCTCGGCCCGCGAGCGCGAAGCAAGGATACTGGCCACGGTGGCAGGGCTGGGCCTGGCCGCGGACCCCTCGGATCCCCGCGACTCCGCCGGCGACGCCTCCCTGGAACGCGCCCTGGCGCAGGCCCTCGGGCGGGCGGGGATTTCCGCCGCCGAGATCTCGCTGGTGGCGCCGGGCGGCGGCGGCGAGGCCGAAGTGGCCCGCCGCGCAATCGGCGCACATGTCGACGTCGTCGACCTCGAGCCGCGAATCGGCCTGGCCGAGGCGGCCCTGCCGCTGTGCAACCTGGCCCATGCTCTCTCGATCGCCGGACCGGACCGCGTCGTCGCGGCCCTGTCCCTCTCCCGCGAGGGCCTCGCCACCGCCGCGATCCTGCGAACGTGAGGCCCGATCGAGATCCTCGTTTTCCATTGACGCAGGGACCGGTCGCGGCGCACAAGCATACGCCCTGCGGTCGCGCCGGCCGGCGGGCAGAAGGAGCGGAAAGTGGCGTCCCGGATCGAGAGCATCCGCAACCTGGCGATCATCGCCCACGTGGACCACGGCAAGACGACCCTGGTCGACGCCATGCTGCGCCAGAGCGGCCTGCTCAAGGCCGCCGTGACCGAGCAGGACGAGCGCGTGCTGGACACGAACGACCTGGAGCGCGAGCGCGGGATCACGATCCTGGCCAAGAACACGGCCGTGGACTACCGCGGCACGCGCATCAACATCCTCGACACGCCGGGCCACCACGACTTCGGCGGCGAGGTGGAGCGGACGCTGCTGATGGCCGACGGCGTGCTGCTCCTCGTGGACGCGGCCGAGGGCCCGCTGCCCCAGACGCGCTTCGTGCTGGGCAAGGCCCTGACCCTCGGCCTGCCGTCGATCGTGGCGATCAACAAGATCGACCGCCGCGACGCCCGCCCGGCGGCGGTCCTCGACGAGATCTACGATCTGTTCATCGAGCTCGGCGCCGGCGACGACGCCATCGGCTTCCCCGTCCTGTACACCGACGGCCGCGCGGGCATCGCCCACGCCGACCTCGCGGACGGCTCACGCGACCTGCGCCCGCTGTTCGAGGCGATCCTGGCAACGGTGCCGCCGCCGGTGGACGATCCCGCCCAGCCGCTGCGCCTGCACGTCAACAACCTCGGCTACGACGACTACGTGGGACGGCTCATCATCGGCAGGGTCCGCGCCGGAGTGATCCGCGCGGGGCAGCAGGTGTTCCTGCAGCGCGAGAGCGGGTCGCCGCAGCCCGGCCGGGTGCTCAGGCTCTACACCTCCCGGGGGCTGGGCCGCGAGGAGATCGCCGAGGCCGCCGCCGGGGATATCGTCACCGTGGCCGGCTTCGACGAAGCCCGCATCGGCGACACCATCGCCGAGGCCGCGGACGTTCCGCCCCTGCCCCGCATCAGCGTCGACGAGCCGACGCTGGTGATGAGCTTCGCCGCCAACACGGGTCCCTTCGCCGGCGAGGACGGCAAGTACGTGACGAGCCGCCACCTGCGGGAGCGGCTCTTCAAGGAGGCCAGGAACAACGTGGCGCTCCGCGTCGAGGAAACCGGCACCGCGGACGTGCTGCGCGTGATTGGCCGCGGCGAGCTTCAGCTCGGCATCCTCGTCGAGTCGATGCGCCGCGAGGGCTTCGAGCTGATGCTGTCCCGGCCCGAGGTCGTGACCCGCGAGATCGACGGCGCGCTGCACGAGCCCCTCGAGCGGCTGCACATCGACTGCCCCACAGGGATGATCGGACCCGTGACCGAGCTGATCGGGCCGCGTCGGGCAAGGATGATCGGAATGACCCACGGGGACTCCCGCACGGTGCTCGTCTGGGAGATCCCGACCAGGGGCCTGATCGGCTTTCACGGCGAGCTGATGACCGAGACGCGCGGCACCGCGATCCTGAACACCTCCTTCGCCGGGTGGACGCCGTGGCAGGGGCCGATCCCGGGCCGGCGGAACGGGGCTCTGATCGCCGACCGCACGGGCTACACCACGCCCTACGCGCTGTTCCACCTCCAGCCCCGTGGCGTGCTGTTCGTCGAGCCGGGGACGCGGGTCTACGAGGGGATGGTCATCGGCGAAACCCCCAGCGGCCGCGAAATCGACGTCAACGCCTGCCGCGAGAAGCGCCTGACCAACATCCGGGCCGCGGCCAAGGACGAGAACGTGATCCTCGCCCGCCCGCGCCTGCTGACCCTCGAGCAGGCCATCGAGTTCATCGACGAGGACGAGCTCATCGAGGTCACCCCGCAGCACATCCGAATCCGCAAGCGCGTGCTCTCCGGCGGCGGACGCTACAAGCTGGCGGTCCCGCGATCCTCGGGTTGAACGGCCAAGGAGCTGCGCTCCGGACGTCGCTCAGCCGGCCCGGATGTACTTCCTGCGGAGCAGCGCGCCGAGGATGTTGGCGGCGTCGAGGTCGCTGGCCGAGGCGTCGAGCACCTCGCGGATCGTACGGCTGTTCATCACCGCCTGCAGCACGTCGAGCTCGTCCGATCCCAGCTCGCGCAGCCGGGCCGTGAGCGGGACGACGAGCGCGACCTGCGCGTCTGGCGGCGGCAGCTTGCTCTGCGCGTGCCGAAGCTCGTCGAGCTGGCGCAGGCCCTCCATCAGCAGGTGCTCGGTGGGCAGGTTGATCTGGTCCGGGAACTTCTGGGACTCGGGACCCAGCAGGTCGAAGGTGCCGTCCTCCCAGGAGAGCAGGCGGAACAACGCCTTGGCAGGAGGCAGGCCCGGCGAGTCGCTGGTGGAGGCATAGACGATCCGCCCCTGTTCGAGGTGCACCTTGCCGACCACGCTGCCCTTGTTCAACACGAGAGTACCGGTCTTCTTGCTGGTGCTGAGCAGCTGGATCAGATCCGGCAGGGGCACCTCGGCGATGGTACCTGACATCGAGCGGGCGGCACCATGCATCGTCGTGCGGCCCGGTTCGGGTTGCCCGGCCTGTGAGGTCTCGACGGCCTTCATCGCCGGGGCGGCCTCGTCGGCCTCCACGACCTTCATGATCGACGTGCCGATCAGGATGCGGTCACCCTTGCTCACCACCGCCTTGCTGATCTTCTCGCCGTTGACGAAGGTCCCGTTCGTGCTCCCCCGGTCCTGGATCTCGATCCGCCCGCCCTGGACCCTGAGCACCGCGTGGCGCCGCGAGACCATGTCCTCCATCAGCGTCACGTCGAGATCGGAGCTGCGGCCGATGATCACGTCGCGGCCCTCGGGCAGGACGAATTCGCCCCCCTTGTACTTGCCGGAAATGAAACGCAGGGCCAGCTTGGACATGGATCGCTTTCGCCGTCGGTAACGCGCCTGTCGACCTCACCCGCTGCCGGCCGTCCGGTCTCGAGCGGGAACACATTTTGCGGTTTGCACCGCTGCAAGTCAAGATGACCTTCGAGCCAATCACGCCGGGGGGCCGCGGAGCGCCTCGGGCTCGAACCCGCCGGTTTTTCCACCTCCCGTGCCACGGAGCACGCGGGCGACCTCCGGTGCCCCGCGCGGGCCACGGCTGGCCACCAGGATCAGATCGAAAGCCGCCGTCAGCAGCTCTCCGGCCAGGGCCCGTTCCACTGGCGCACCTCCGGCGGCCAGGGCCGCCATCAGCTCCCGATCGAGGTCCCCGCCTCCGGCCAGGGGCATCTCCGCCACGACCCCCTCGCGCCCCGCGCAGGCGGCGAGCAACGGCGCGATGTCCCTCATGGCCGTGCCGCAGACCGCGAACCATTCCGGGTTCCGGTCGACGGCCCGCTCCAGCAGCGCAGCCACGCCGACGCGACTTTCCGCGCCCTGCCGCGAACCGAGCCCGTACCCGGCAATGCCAATGCGCTGGCCGCCACCGAAACCCACCAGCGGGACGTCCTGCACGCCGACCACCAGCTCGCCGGGGGGCAGCAGGCGCACGACCTCGGTGAAGATCGCCAGCCGGTACGGGAGGCTCGGGCCGACAACGGCGATGCGGCCCCTGGCGCCGATGGTCTCCGCCACCAGCTCGCGGCACTGGCTCCCAGACTCCAGGAACCCGGGCGAGGCGGCTCCCACCTCCAGCGCCAGGTTCTTGAAGACGACGGCCGACGGCCCGGTCGGCGAGGCCGGGCTCATGTCTGCCAGCACCAGCGTGCCGTCCTCGAGGCGGTAGCGGTGGAGACCGGGGGAGCCGTCCTCCTCGCGGGTCGCCAGCCCCGCGCCGAGGCAGCGCAGGATCTCGGCGAGGGCCTCGGACGACGGCCAGCCCTCCCCGGCGTCGGACCAGGCGCCGCCCGAGAGAAGCCGCGCCGCGTCGTGGCGCAGGATGCGGATCTCGCTGACCGACGGATCGTCGAGCCACTCCCCCGCCGGCCCGAGATCCACGACGGCCCGGAACGCCCCGGCGAGGACCGCCCCTGGATCGACCCCGGACGGCAGCTTCCCGCTGGCGGCCCGGTCGGACACCAGATCCTGCAGCACCAGGCGGATCCTGGCCGCCGTGCCTTCGTCGAAGGTGGCCGGGACGCTCCCCGGGTCGACGCGCTTGACCTGCTCGGCGACCTCCCGGATCAGCTGCCCGTACACGCCCGACAGATCGGCCGAGGCTGCCGGCCGGGCCGCGCGCCGGGGCGGGACGACCTTCACGCGGGGATCCGCCAGCGGGAAATCCTCGCTCGTCGGCCTGGGGTGGGCGGCGGTCGGGGGTTCGTCGCCCGGGTCCGGGAGCGGCTGTTCCGTCGTCTGCTCCTTCGGCTCCGAAGGCCGCGGGACGGTGGGCCTGGAGGCGCGCGGCGGCGGTGCTGCCACCCGCGGGGGGCGTGGCGAGCCCGGTCGCTTGGGCTCTGCGAGGCGGGCCGGCGGCGGGGCGACTGCCTCTGAGGCCGGAGCCGGGGCCGATCCCTCCTCGACGCCGACGATGAACTCGCCGACGTAGATCTTGTCGCCCGGTACGATCCGAGTCGGGCCGGTCAGCCGGCGCCCGTTGACGTAGGTGCCGTTGGTGCTGCCGAGATCGACGATGAACAGCTTGCCCTCGCGCAGCTCGATGCGCGCGTGGCGCTTCGAGACGTTGCCCCGTGGGAGCACGACGTGGTTGCCCTGGACCCGTCCGATGGTGACGGTCTCCTCGTCGAACTCGAGCCGCTGCTTCTTCCCCCCCTTCTCGGACACGACGATCTGGAACATCCGAAGCTCTCCTCCTCGGCCCGTCCGCTAGCGCGCGCCGGCGCCGCCTCCCGGCTGCCCGAACCAGCCGAAGAACACGTCCAGTGCGGCCCGGCGCTGGGGATCGAGGTAGTCGAAATTCATGCCGCGGTCGCTGATCTCCCAGAACTCCTTCGAGGTGATGCCGCCGAGCTCCTCGCGGATCGAGCGCAGCCGCGAAGGCACCTCGTCGCGCATGTCCTCGAAGATGACCCGGGCCAGCTCCTCGGCGCCGTTGGTCAGGTAGCACGTCGCCAGCTTGACCTGCGCCTTGCGCACACCGCGCAGTGACGCCTCGAGCTCGTGCCCCTCCTCGGCCTCCTTGTCGACTTCGAGGAACACGGCGAGCAGCTCGTCGCTGGCCGCCGAGCGGATGGCGAACGCCGTCTCGTTGAGGGTGCACAGGTCGTAGGCCGCGGTCTCGAGCACGAAGGGCAGGCCGCAGGCGAAGCCGAGCTGGCCGTAGTACTGGAAGCGGCGGGCGATCTCGAGGGCCACGGCGTCGCGCCCCGTCCGCAGCGCGGTCTCGGCCAGCAGCCGGTACTGGTTGAGCACGTTGTAGGCCGTGCGCACGTCCCGCCCGTTGATCGTGGCCCTAAGGTAGGTGTTGAAGAACTTGAGCGCCAGGGCGGTGACCAGATCGTCGCCGCGGACCATGGCGTCCTCGGCCACCTTGCGGGTGTCGATGGCGATGAGGTAGTTGATGTCCCGCATGCGGTTCAGCGTCTCGCCGTAGAGCATCTGGTACTGGCGCAGGACCTTCATCTCGAGCCAGAGGCGGTTGTCCTCGATGTCCGCGAGGACCTCCTCGTGCATCGAGACGAAGTCCGGGTTCTCGCGGATGCTCCGGTCGAGGGAGAACCAGCGCTCCGCGTAGGAACGCTTCTCGCCGGCGTAGAGCAGCATCAGGCGGCCGAGGGCGTCGACCGCGTGCATGCAGATCACCTTGTCCTTGTTCTCGATGGCGTTGAGCGCCACGTCGGCGAGCTGCTCGACCCCGCGCACCGCCTG
>CAYZAI010000013.1:0-26419 GCA_964476305.1 uncultured Myxococcales bacterium | reverse complement strand
CCCTTCGATGAAGCCACGCTCGGTGAGCAGTCCGACGATGCGGTCGAAGGTGCGCGAGAGCGTGCGACTGGTGAAGTCGGTCATCACCAGGGACTCCTGGACCCGGATCTGCTGACCCGCGGTGACCTCGGTGCTGGGCACGGCGGTCCACAGGTCGCCGCCCCCGGCCGTGGCCAGCCGGATGTAGGTATAGTTGGGCACCTGGATCGTCTCGGTCACGCGCCCGGTGTGGACCCGCCCGCTCCCCGCCGCGTCGCCCCCGCCCATGGCGGGCATCGCCGCCGGCCGCGCCGCGCCCGGCTCCACCGGGCCGCTGGCCCGGCCGAGACGGTCCACCGCCGGGTCGAGCTTCTCGCTTCTACCGCAGGCCACATTCCAAAGGCCGAACACCAGGGTCAGCGTGATTGCAACAGCGAAGCGCATGGGATCCACCTCCTACACGCTGGGACTTTACGCCATACCAGGCCCTTGGCAAGTCCGGGCGATCCGGTCTAGTTGAGCTCGTCCGGGGGCGGGGATCCCTCGTGGGCGGCGAGCACGTCGACGATCTCGCGCATGCTGGACGGACGTCGGGCCGGCAGCTTGTCCAGGCAGCGCATCACGAGGTGTTCGACCTCGGAAGGCAGTCTCAAACCGGCCCTCGCCTGGCTCGGGAGCCGCGGCGTGGCGCTCACGTGCTGCCGGATCAGGGTTGCCGGGTCCTTTCCGAAGAAGGGCAGGGTTCCGGTGAGCACCTGGTACATCATCACGCCCAGGGAGTAGATGTCCGCGCGGTGGTCCACGTCCCGACCCAGGGCCTGCTCCGGCGAGATGTAGAGCGGCGTGCCCACCAGGTTGGCTGAACCGGTGATGTGGGGCGCGCCGATGATGCGGGCGATGCCGAAGTCCACCACCCGGGCCACGGCGGCCGGGGACGGCCGCCGTGGGATGAGGACGTTGGCGGGCTTCAGGTCCCGGTGGATCACTCCGCGCATGTGGGCGGCGTGCAGCCCGTCCGCCACGGTACAGAGGATCGGCGCGGCGAGCTCGAGGTCGAGGGGTCCCTGGCGCAGCAGCTTTCGCAGGGTCACGCCGTGGACGTAGTCCATCACCAGGAACAGGCGGCCGTCGTCCAGCTCGCCCACGTCGTGCACCTGGACAACGGCCGGGTGCTTGACGCGGCGCACGGCCAGCACCTCGTTGACGAAGCGCCGGCGGAAGACCTCGTCGAACCGCCTGTCGGCCCGGAGCACCTTCACCGCGAACAGACCACCGTCGTAGACGTCGCGGGCCAGGTAGACCATCGCCATGCCGCCACGGCCGAGGGGGACCGTGATGCGGAACCTGTTGCGGATGATGCGGCCTCGCAGGGAGCCCGTGGCCGGGCAGCAGCGCTCGGGATGGGCTTCTATCACGGGCAGCGAGAAGGGCGGCTTGCCCGGGGTCGGGGTCGGAGGGATGATGGTCAGAAGGGGGGCCGCGAAGAACGGCGTTGGTGGTATCGAATCGAGACACGGTGTCGGCGGTATCGAGTCCAACGTTTCTCCTTCGTTCTCCGATTCCTCCCTGCTCGCCCTGGGAAGGACTGCCGCTCCTACTGTAATCATGGGGACTCCAAACCCTGCCGTAAACCCTTTGAGCAGTTTTTTCTCAAGAAAAGTTGACCTGATCCGGCGGGCGGTGCTTCCCTGGCGGGAAGCGCAGGAGAAAGAAGGAACCCATGTCCAGGGGACATCTGATCGTGTTCGAGGGCGTGGACGGCGCCGGAACCACGACCCAGGCACAGGCGCTCAAACGGGCGTTCGTGGCCCGCGGCCTGCCGGCCCATGTCACGGCGCAGCCCTCCTCCGGGCCAGTGGGCGCACTGATCCGCCAGGTGCTCACCGGCCGGATGGTGGTGCACGGCACCAAGGCCCCGGGCTGGGCCACCATGGCGCTCTTGTTCGCCGCGGATCGCCAGGACCACCAGGAAGCCGAGATCGAACCCAATCTGCACGACGGGGTCAACGTGATCTGCGACCGCTACCTCTATTCCTCCGTGATCTACCAGAGCCTCTCCGCGGCCAGGCCCGAGGCCGTGGACTGGATCAAGGAAATCAACAGCCACGTGCGCCGGCCGGACCTGGTCCTGTTCCTGAAGGTCGCGGCCCGGGACGCGGCGGTCCGGCGCGAGCAACGCAGCGGCAGGGTCGAGCTTTACGAGGACGCCGAGTTCCAGGCCCGGCTCGTGGAGCGCTACGCGGACCTCACCGCACTGTTCCCGGACCACCCCATCGCGACCGTGGATGGCACCAAGTCGGTGGAGACCATCGCGGCCGAGGCCTGGGCCAGGGTCGAAGCCCTGCGCGCCAAGGGTGCTCCCTCATGAACCGCGCGGTCGTCGCTGCCGTATTCGCCCTCGGACTGGCGGGCTGCGGGGGATCAACGGAATCGATGGCCGTGGAGGAGACCAGGGACCTGCTCGCCGCTGGCGAAGACGCCCCGGCCGCGGGGACGCCCGTCGAGCCCGGGACCATTCGCCGCGCTGATCTCGACGCGCTTCTGGCCGCCGGTCCGGGTGCGCTGCTGACCCGGGTCGAGACCGCCCCGGTGCACCAGGCCGGGCGTTTCGTGGGGTTCCGGATCACCGGCTTCCCCCAGGGCGCGCCGCGGGCCATCGACCTTAGGGCTGGCGATGTCGTGCTCCGCGTCAACGGCCACGGCGTCGAGCGGCCCGAGCAGTACTTCGAGGCTTTCCGCACCCTGGCCGGCGCCGCCGAGATCCGCTTCGAGATCCTCCGGGACGGCGAGCCCATGGAGTTGCTCTACCCGATCAGCAAATGAAGGGCCGGACGCGGTCCACCAACGTGGCGTCCAGGACCTCGCAGATGGCATGGGCGCCGGCGCCCAGAAGCACGTCCGCCGTGTTCTCCTTGTAAGGTGTTCCTATGCAGATCGCGCCAATGGCCAGGGCCGCCTGCACATCGTGGATGGTATCACCAATGACAACAACGGGCAGGGTTCCCGAGGGATCGCACCGGCGGACTCCAGCCGCCAGGACCTCGGCCCGGGTGTCGCCGTCGTCCCCGAACCCGCCGAGCTCCATGTCGAACAGATCCCCGATGCCGGCACTCCCGAACTTGATATGCCCTCCCCTGGCGAGGTTCCCAGTGCCCAGGCCGGCCGTGGCCCCGGCCCTTCGCAGGGACTCCACCGCGGCCACGGGATCCCCGAGCAGGGAGTACGGCCTGTCCTTCACATTCTCCTCGAGGTGCAGGAGGTAGCGGTCGAGCAGCTCGCCCACCCGAGCCCGGGAAGGGTTGGCCTCGCCGGCCCGCTCGAGCAGGGTTTTGGCGATCTGCAGATCCGTGCGGCCGGCGAACTCCACGCCGCGCTCGTATCGGTGCTTGCCGGTGAGGTCTTCGGTGGCCTGGTTCATGGACAGGAAGCCGGCCGTGGGACCGCCGCCGGCCAGCTCCCCGAGAAGGGTGCCGTCGATGTCGAAGAGCACGACGCAGCGCATCAGGACCGGGTCCTCGCCAAGCGCCAGATAGCCTCGAAGGCCGCGCCGAGACCGGCCCGCAGGCGCTCGAGGTCGGCCGTGCTCCAGTTTCCGGGCTCGGCCCTGAGGAAGGTCGTGAGGTCTTCGCGGTTGTCGAAACGGGCCGCGGGCAGGTGGAAGACTCGGCCCCGGCTCTCGACCCGCACCGTGCCCGGGATGTCTGAGGTCGCGAGCAGGTGCTCCATGTCGTCGCAGCCGTAGTCGCCGCGCATCACGGGCTCGGGCACGCCGTGGAACAGGATCGAGCCGTCCGCCCCGGGCCTGGCCCGCTCCTTGTTCTTCCGGCGGGACTGCTCGGGCGTGACCCAGACGTAGAGGACCGACGCCCGCTCCAGGATGGAGGAGGAGAGCCGGGACAGCGACCAGGCGTACCCGTGGTGCCCGGCCAGGGGGAAGGCCGCGCCCTCGGGCCCGCCCCGGGCGAACTCGATCACCACGGTGCGGCCGTCCAGTGTCGAAGGGACATCCCGCGCCAGGTCCGCTGCGATGCCCGCGCAGTCCTGTGCCAGCTTCCCGGAAAGGGCGCGCCGCAGATCGGGGGTCAGGGTCGAGAACACCGGCGGGGCGCCAACCATCTCGCGGGCCCGGTCCATGCGGCCGAAGAGCCACGCCGCGGGATTGCCTGTCGCGTCCGGCGCGGTCCCTGCGACCAACCGCGCGTGATCCTCGTTCACGAGCTCGATCAGCGTGCCCCAGTCCCTCGCGTCGGCGAAGCCCCTGTCCGGCGCTGCGAAAAAGATCCGCGCCGCGCCCAGCGCCGCGAGCTCGTCGTCGACGCGCCGCGCGAGGTGCACGTAGGGGTAGTCGTCCAGCTGCGCGCTCTGGCCCAGGTGGTAGCGCTCGCCGCTCTCGTCCTCGCCGAGGTGTCCGAGATAGCGGCGCAGCTCGGACTTGCCGCTGGCCGGCAAGGCCAGCAGCAGCAGCGTGTCGATGATCTTCCTCTCGTCCATGGAGTGACCTCCTCGCGCCCTGGCCGGCTCAGTGGCCGCGGCCACGGCCCTTGGGCATCGCGTTCCAGATGCGCGTCAGCAGGAAGAAACCGATGATGCCGAAGGGCACCAGGAACACGGGCCAGTACTTCCAATCGACGGACGTGATGTACCCCAGGCTGACGGACTGGATTGCGGTGCCGAGGTAGACGAACCCGTCGATCACGCCCACGGCCGTGGCCGCTCCCTTGCGGCCCCCGAAGTCCATGGTTGCCGTGCCCGAAAGCAGACCGTGGGTGCCGATCACGCACAGGCTCATCAGGAACGCGATGGCTCCCAGCCACAGGGGGCTGATGGGCAGCACGGGCCGAGCAGTGAGCCGGCGCTTGTCGCCAGCCCGCTGCCGGGGTGCCGGGTCGGGGAGAGCGAGGACCAGCCGCTCGCCGCCACGCTCGACCACGGCCGGGATGACCCCGGACCCGGCCCGTGGATCGGCTTCGGGCAGTTCCGCGGCCGTGGAGCAGGAGCAGTTCTCCTCGTCCCATCGGGATGTCTCACAGGCTGCGGGCCAGCAGGCCACCGCGTCTCGCACGGCGGACCAGCCGTCCACCTCCCGGCCCGCGATCTCGAGGATGCGATCCCCGGGAACGAGGCCGCTTACGGGGGCGGCGCCCTCGATGACGGTGGCGGGTCGGGCCAAGGCGAAGACCATCGCCACAGTGGACAGCACCAACAGGCCGTAGAGCACCGCCGCGGTGGGCGCCCGGCGGCTCTGGAACAGGATGTCCGAAACCCAACCCGCCACGTTGCCGCCGATCACGCCGGCCACGAACAACAGGCCCCCCCAGCCCGCCTGGACGAATGGGGCCAGGAAGGCGAGGCCCGCCAGCACGGCCAGGAACGCGCGCCGCCCGCCCCGGGATCGCACGGCGAGCACGGCCGAGATCGCCGCCGCGGCGAAGCACACGCCCACGATCCACAGGTGCTCCCACGAGCCGTCCCGAAGCAGGTGATCCGCGGGCAGGGCCCAGACCTCCTTGGCGTAGATCGGAAACCAGTGCATCACGCCGTTACGCAGCACGCCCGTGCACAGCTCGATGAAGGCCACGGTCAGGATCACCGGGTGGGTGAAGATCCGCTTGAAGACGACGAGCGTCGGCAGCGGGGCCGTGCCCTCGTCGCCGGACGAGGCGTCGCCGGTGTCGAAGTCCGCGAGGCCCGCCAGCCCGGGCCGGTCGCGCAGCAGGAACAGCTCGATGACGAAGAACACGGCGAGCAGAGCGCCGGGGAAGACGAACACGACCCACTCGAGGCGCTGGCCCGGGAAGGCGCCCTGCACGAAGTCGAGGACCCAGCCGTTGACCGTGAACGCCAGGAAGATGCCCGAGGAGATCATCGTGCCGAAGATGCCCGAGAAGCCGCCGCGCTCGCGCACGTGGAACCAGTGGGCGTTGACCTTCACGATCGAGACCGCGCCGTACGACTGGAAGTACATGTTGACGGCGTACAGCAGGCTGAAGACGAGCCGGAGCGGCTTCTGCGTGGGGTCCGGCGAGTCCAGGACGAAGGCGAGGTACAGGCCGAGGGCCAGGTTGGCCAGGGCCGCGCCCGCCGCGCCGATCAGCATCCCGCGGCGCCCGCCGATGCGATCCACCAGCGGCCCGTTGATCAGGAAGGCCAGGGCGTAGGTCGCGGTGCCCGCGCCGAAGATGATGCCGAAGTCCTCCTTGGTCATCAGGTCGCCGAGCGCGTTCTTGGCCACGGTCAGGTTGTAGCGGCCCATGTAGAGCAGGGCGTAGGTCAGCCCCATGGGGAACCAGTTGGCGAAGCGCCGCAGGCGGAAGGCCCGACTGTGCTCGATGGGGAGCCCGCTCATGGGTCGGATAGTTACTTTTTTTCAGGCGCGTTGTCGAAGGAAACCCGTCGGCCTTCAGGCACGGGATGCGCTTCAGGCCGGATGTGGCGCGTCGGCGGGGGCTGGAATGTCCGTTTTTGGGAAGAGGCGCTAGTCGGTGACGGTCGGGTAGTCCACGTCGCAGGTGCAGATGCTGGTGGTGCCGATGACGTCCGTGTCGTCGGTCCACCCCATCATCGAGTAGGCCATCGCGTAGGCCTCGTAGCCGACCTCGTTCAGGATCATGGCGGTCTGGCTGGCGGTGTGACCCGTGTAGCAGAACGTCACGATCTTCTTGTCCATCGGGATCGACTCGAGCACGGTCTTGCCGTTCCAGGTGCCGTAGGGGAGGCTCACCGCGCCCTCGATGTGGTGGGCGGCGTAGTGGTCGGCGCCGCGGACATCGACTAGGTAGTAGTCCTCGGAATCGCCGACGATCACGTCGTTGTAGACGTCGGCGGCGCTCATGACCGGGGTCTGCTCGAGGCCGATGTAGGTTCCGACCAGCTCCATGATCAGCTCCTCGCCGGTGTTCTCGGAATCGATCACGGGCAGATCGCCGGTGGTGGCCTCGGTGGCCTCGGTCACGGTGGCGTAGTCGCCGGCGCCGGCGGAGCAATAGGTGGACGCGATGCCGATCACGTCGAGATCCGTGGTCCAGCCCATCATCCCGAACTTGAGCGCGTAGGCGTCGAAGCCCAGCTGCCGCAGGTAGACCGTGAGGTAACTGGCCCGGTGGCCGGTGTGGCAGATGAGGATCTGGGTCAGGGAATCGTCCACTTCGTCGAGCACGGTGCTCGTGGCCCAGTCCGGGCCCCACGGCAGGTTGATCGCGCCTTCGATGTGCCCGAGGGCGTAGTGGGCCGCCGGACGCACGTCGATCAGCTGGTAGTCCTCGGAGTCGCCGACGATCACATCGTCGTAGATCACGCTGGCGTCGATGGTCGGCTTGATGTCGCTGTTGTCGACATAGCCGTCGAGGGACTCGAAAACGTCGTCGAGCAGGTCCGCGTCGGCGTCGGTGTCCGCGTCGGTGTCGGCGTCGGTGTCGGCATCGGTGTCCGCGTCGGTGTCCGCGTCGGTGTCCGCGTCGGCGGCCCCGTCGTCGTCATCGTCGCTGCAACCCGCCGAGAACAGCGGGACGGCCAACAGGCCCAGGATCAGCAGAAACAGTGCAAGGTTCTTCTTCATCGGTTCCTCTCCTTCTAGCCGGAATAGCGCCGGCTAATTTGAATCCGTTCAACAGTGGCCCACCGGGGCCGATTCGCATCGTTCGGGAGCAGGCTACTCGGGGACCGTGTCCACGATCACCTGCGCGTTGGCCTCGATCTCCGTGGGATCGACAGCGTCCTCCGTGAGGAACAGCTCGGGATGCCCGTGGCAGCCTTCGCATCCGTTCACCTGGGGCAGCGGCTCGGTCTCCTGCCCGACCTTGATCTCCTTCAGGATGTTGTGCGGCGTCGCGTACTTCCATGTGGGCAGTGCATCGAAGTTCGTCAGCAGATCCTCGCCGTAGTGGGCGAAAGTGTCGCGCGCGACCGGCACGTGCCGAAGCAGCACGTAGTCGTAGGGCCGCGACCCGCTCTTGAGCGGGTTCTTCCCGATGCGGAAGCCCATCCAGGATTGATCGAGTTCGAAGTAGCAGGATCCCTCGTCGGACTGCTTCACGTGGCAGCCCCGGCAGTTGTTGTAGGGCTGGGAGTGGCAGACCTGGCACTGGAGCATCGGCGCGCCGCTGCCGAGCACCGCGTGAGTCGCATGCATGAGGTTGTCCGCGTCCTCGACCTGATCCTGATGGCATTGCTCGCAGCGCGGGGCGGCGGGGTTGTCGTACCGGAAGTAGACGTCGGAAAGGTCCGTTTCGTGCCCGAAGTGGCACTCCTCGCACGACATGGCGTTGGGGTTCCAGTGCACGTCGGCCACGGTGGTCACCGGTTCGCCGTCGATGTCCTCGCCGCCCTTGGCGAGCATCTCCTTCTCGATGCGGCTTCCGTGGCAACCCGTGCAGTTCAGCGTGGCCTTGGGCGTCGCGTAGAACACGTGACCCTTGACGAAGCCGCCTTCCGAGTAGCGCGGCCTGGTGATGTGGCAGTCGCCGCAGGCCTTGGCGTGGCAGTCGGAACAGTGATTGCCGAGGGCCTCCTGCACGAGCGCCTTCGTGCTGGCGTCGGCTCGCTGCACGACCTGGGCGTGCTCGAAATCGACGATTCCCCGGTTGTCGTAGTGCAGGCCGGCATGGAACATGTCGGCCTGCTGGGCGTGGCAGGCTCCGCCGCAGAGCTCGCTGTCCTCGAGGGACGGGTACGCCACGAACTCCGCGTGGGCGTCGGCGCGGGCTTCGGCGGTGTCGTCACCGCCGTGGCACCAGGTGCAGTCCGAGAAGAAGAACTCACGGAAATGCCGGTCCACCAGGAAATCTTCGGACACCAGGACCTTCTCCCATGCCTCCAACGGAGGCAGCTCCCCCCCTCACCCTTCACCGGTGGATTCTTCCTCTTCTTCCTCCTCCTCGGGCAGGGGATCGGCTTCGAGGCTCGCGATCAACGCCTCTTCCTGGCTGTGACACGTGACACAGGTAGAGGGGTTGTCATCCCCACCCCCGTCTACGTCGGTGTCCCCGGCGTCGGCCTGGGGCTCGGTGTCCGTCGATTCGTCACACCCGAGCACCACGAGCGCGATCGCTACCAAGCCGTACAGCAACAGTGTCAACTGCCCCAGCCCGTTTTTTCTCGATGCCGCTTTCCTTCTCATCTGGACTCCGATGGTCGTTCGCCGGCACACTTTGTATCACAGTGCACAGCCCATTCCGTATCACAGTGCACAGCGCATGGTGAACTGACTATTTCTAGTCTTGTCGAAGTTCTGTCTTTCTCACACTCGGGCGGCTATCTTCATATTGATATCATACATGACAATTTTGTACAAGTACTTGCGAGCCGGAGCATTGTCAAGTAACAACCGCTACAACACTGGTGGCTGACACCCGAGGAGATTGTCGATGAAACGTCGGAACTCGAGAATGGCGGCGAAGAAGGCGGTGCTGGTCGCGTCGGTCTGTCTGGCGTTCACGGGTTGTCTCGACGTACACAGCGACACCGTGGACGCCGGTGGGGACGACTGTACCCTGTGCCATGCCCTGGACGACATCACCTCCGGCGCCCACG
Organism: uncultured Myxococcales bacterium; assembly: GCA_964476305.1. GTDB lineage: Bacteria > Myxococcota_A > Polyangia > JAAYKL01 > JAAYKL01 > CAYZAI01. Next base: position 16,912 of record CAYZAI010000013.1, on the reverse strand, counting down.
TCGTTCACCTGAGCGACGCGGGGCAATGGGGCGGGGTCGGTCTGACCTGCGCGGACTGCCACGTGATCCCCACCGACTGGTTCGTCGAGGGGCACCTCAACGCTTCGGTGGACGTGATCTTCGCGGATGGCGGCCTGGCGAGCACCGGCGGCGCGGAGCCCTACTTCGACGGCGCAAGCTGCTACAGCGTCTACTGCCACGGCGGCACGCTCACGGGCGGAGAGAACCAGGCCCCGAAATGGAACGCCACCACCCACGTCACCTGCGGTGACTGCCACGGCATCCCGCCCACCGAACCCCATCCGGCCGAAGCCGGTTGTCCGACCTGCCACTCGGCCGCATACGTCGACGGCGGGCTCGATCTGGAGGCCCACCTGAACGGGATCGTCGATTTCGCAGCCGTCGACGGAGGGATGTGACCGCGCGCGGTTCCCTTCTCTCTTCTTCCATGGCGTCCGGATCGCGGGCTTGCGGCACTCCAGGATCCCGGTGGCCGCGAACGCGGCCGATCCGAAAACGGGAGCGAAGCGATGGGAACGGCAGCGCGGTTGCTGGCGGCGATGATCCCGCTCCTGCTGGCGGGGTGCGGCGGCGAGGCCCAGCTCGCGGCGGACGGCGGGACCGACGGGGATGTCGATGGGGACGCGGATGCCGACACCGATGCCGATGGGGACACCGACACCGACTCCGGGACCGGAGAGCCCGAGCCCGGCGCGCCCCTGTTCGACGAATCCGGGGTCTACGCCACGGTGATCGCGGCCAGCGGCGATCCGGCGGACGTGTACTACCCGAGCCCGCCGGACCTGGCCGAGGGCGGGTACTCGTTTCCCCTGGCGATCCTGTTCCAGGGCGCCAATGTCGACAAGCAGTACTACTTCGGCTTCGCGGCCCTGGTGGCGCGCTACGGCTTCGTCGTGGTCGTGTCCAACCACACCAGCACAGGTCTCGCGGGCACCGGCCTCTTCGCCGAGCAGAGCGAGTCACGGGACGTTATCGATCACATGATCGCCGAGAACGCGGGCTCCACGTCCCCGGTGTCCGGCGCCGTCGACACGGCGACCGTGGTGCTGCTCGGCCACTCCTACGGCGGGGTCTGCGCCCTGAACACGATCCGCGAGGTGTGCGAGCCGCCGTCCTGCTACGGCACGTTCGAGCGGCCCGAGGAGATCGCCGGTGGCGCGTTCTGGGGCACCAACCTCGCCCTGCCGATCATCGGCACAACGGTGCAGTCCATCGCCAACCACGGCCTGCCCGTGGCCCTGGTCCAGGGCACCCTCGACTCCAAGGCGAAGCCCGAGGACACCCAGGAGGCCTACCTGAAGCTCGAGGATCCGCCCAAGGCCTACGTCGGGGTGATCGGAGCCAACCACTACGGCCAGTGCGACGTGGACAACCCGCCCGGCGCGGCCGCAGACGGCACGCCACCGACCCTCGACCAGGTCGTGGCCGTCGAGACCGTGGCCCGCTGGTCCGCGATGTTCCTGCGCGCCCACGTGCTCGGCGACGAGGCGGCCTTTGAGTACATCCACGTCACTGGTGGCCCGGCCGACGCCAACGTCAACGTCAACGTCGTAGCGGAGTAGGACGCGGTCCTAGTGGAAGTTGATCACCGCGGCGACCTGGATGTACCAGCCCGAGAGATTGACCGTGCCCCACGAGACGGGATCCGCCGTGGGCAGCGAGAGGTCGTCACCCCCCTCGAGGGTCGGTGTGAACTCGAGCTCGCCGCGCCGCAGGTATCCGGCGCCGATCTCGGCGCCGAAGCCCACGCGCCTCACGTGACGCCTCACGAGGAACGCCGGCGAGATGCGCAGCTCCGCGCCGGCGAGGCCGCCCGCCTGCCAGGTGAGCCGGTCGTCTTCGTAGTGGTCCCTGGCGCCCTCGCCGTACCACTCGTCCTCGATGTCGGCGTTCATGTCTGCCCACAGAAGCCCACCGTGCACCTCGGCGAACAGCCCGGCCCAGGAGGAGAGCCAGGCCCGCAAGCGCAGGCCCGCCAGGAAATCGTGGGTCCGAAGCTGCGTGTCGAGCACGTGCAGCGGGTTGCCGTCGTCCCGGGAGTAGCGGTAGCCGACCAGCGCGGCCAGCCGCAAGCTCCGCCCGAGGTCCGCGAACTCGTACCGGAGGTCGAGCCCGGCCCGGGTCACGGAGAGGTCCGGGTCCGAGAAGGCCTCGTAGGCCGGGTCCTGGATCATCGTCGGGTTCAAGGCCAGGGCCAGCTCGAGCTGACCGGCCGCGGCCGGCGCGGCGATGGCCAGCGGGGCGAGCAGGGCGAGCAGCCCGGGCACCGTCTTGCATCTGGAGGCGTTCACGGCTGCACCTCCGTGTCGTCGAGGAAGCCATCGAGCCAGAACCCGTCGACCACGAAGGCCCGATCCCGCGTCGGATCCGCGAGCGGGAACAGGGTGGCGCGGCCCGCGAGCGAGGGATGGACCACCAGGCCCATGGCCGTGCCGGGGAACACGTGGAACGACTGCACGCTCTCGTCCAGCACCAGCGGCTCCGGGTGCCCGGTGGCGAGATCGAGGGCGATCACCCGATCCGCGCCGGACTCGCCGAGGAAGAACGAGTCATTCCAGATCTCGGCCATGGTCCAGTCCACGTACCCCGCCGACGCCAGCCGCGTCATCACCCGCGTGGGCAGATCCATCAGGATCAGATCTCCGGTGTAGGTATCGATGAGCAGCCGGTCCCCGGCGAGGGGCATGGCGGACTCCACGCCGTCCGGGATGGCGGCGCTCGAGAGGTTGCCGCCCTTGGCCGCGGCCAGACCCGGCACGGTGAGGAAGTGGATCCGGTAGGACCCCGCGCCGAAGAGCACGATCTCCCGGGCGCCATCTTCGCCCCGCAGCAGGACCTGCTGCGCCGCGCCGTCGAGGGTCAGCGAGAACGAGTCGGCCGTGTCCGGGTCGATCACCACGGCCTTGCTCTGGCTCGCGACCACCAGCAGCGGACGGTCGCCGTCCTCGACGAGGACCATGTCCCGGGGCGAGCCGCCGTCGAACATGTTCAAGCTGGCCCAGAAGCCCGGCTGGCCGTCGGTGCGCGGCACCAGCGAAACCGCGTAGATGTCGTTGGTCCCCGAGGCGCGCACGAACAGCATCGGATCGCGCTCCGCGTCCCCGGGCCGGGCCAGGATCTGCCGCGCCAGGATGGCGCTGTCGTCGCCCTCCGGGCTGAGCTTGATCGAGACCGTTCCGGCCCCGGGCTCGAGCAGGTCCACCAGCTTGACCATCCCCCGGGCGACGAAGGCTGCGATCCGCCGCTCCTGCCCGTCCACGTCGATGGGCGGGACGAAGATGACATCCTCGACGGCGCGGCCGCCGAGTTGTACGGACATCGCCAGCGGGTTGCCTTCCCCGGGCTCGGCTTCGAGGTCGACGAGGGCTATCTCGTTCGGGTTGTACAGCGCGCCCTCCTCGGCGTCGTCGCCGTGGTAGAGCACGAGGAACCGGGCGTCGGGATCGAAGGCCGCGCCATCGAAGAGGCCACCCACCGGGAAGCTCCGGGCGGCGCCGGTGGCCGGGTCCACCCGCACCAGGGACTCGCCCACGCCAGTGTCGCGCTCGTTCTCGGGACCGGTCATCAGGAACAGCCCGGCCTCGGTCCCGGGGCCGGCGCGAAGCCAGGAGATCGCCGCGCCCCCGCCGGCGGTGTAGAGGCGGCGGGCTTCGGCCCCCGTGGCCGAAACCTCGAGAAGGAAGACGGTCTGCGAGTTCCGCTCGAGGACCGCGATCCCCGAGGCCAGCTCCACCGGTGCGCCGAACTCGAGCCGGCCGTCGAACAATTCGGGATCCTCGCAGCCGGAGGCCAGCGCCAGCAGCAGGGCGAGGGTCGCGAGGGATATCGTATTCCGCATGGTGCCCTCCTACTCCGTGATCTCGTCGTTCAACGTGTAGCCGGTCACGGTCTTCACCGTGCCATCGTGCACGCCGACAAAGGTCATCCGGCCCGCGGCGTGCTCCTGGGCGATGAAGACCTTGTCCGTGGTCGAGGCATAACCCAGCGCCGTGGGCGGCGAGCCCAGGCTCAGCTCGTCGACGATGAAGGTCCTGAGGTCTATGATCGACACGTCCTTCACGCCCTGCTGGTCGTCCCGGAGCAGCAGGAAGCCGAAGTCGCCATCCGGCGTGAGCAGCAGCTGGCCCGGGGAGACCTCGAGCTGCTGCAGCTTCACCTGGAGCGCGGCGAGACCCACCAGCGAATAGGAGTAGGGCAGGGTCGTCGAGGTCTCGGCCACCGGCTGGTGCATCACCACTGCGGTCGTCGAGTCCGCGCCGGCGGCCACGGACTTGATCTCCCGCGACAGCAGTACCTGGTCAATCGCGGGGCCGTCGCTGCCGAGATCGAGCCGCGTCAGCAGGCGGCGATCGTGGGCGTCGCCGCCGGTGGTCGTGTACAGGAGCACCGTATCCCCGTCCGGCGCGATCTCGGCCAGGCCGCAGAGGGCTCCGCCGAGATCCACGACCTCGAAGGGATCCGCGCCGGGGTCTCCGGGCAGGGGCAGCTCGAAGACGAGCGCCTGGGACAGGGAGCGGATCACCACGAGGCCCCAGGTGCCGTCCGGCGCGATGTCGAGATCCGTGGCCGGTCCGGGCAGGGCGTACTCGCGGACCTCGCCGCTGCCGTCGAGCCAGGCGGCCTTGAGCGTGACGACGTCGTCGGCCCGGGCCAGGGCCACGTGGCCGTCCGGCGCGATGGCGATCTCCACGGTCGTGGGGTCCACGTCCACCGGGTTGAACAGGGGGACCAGCGGCGGAAGGCCGATGCCGTCCAGGTTCATCAGGTCCACGACGTTGATGCCCTCCTCGGTGACGACGAAGGCCCGGGTGGCTTCCTCGTCGTAGGACACGCGGCTCGGGTGCATGGCCACGGTCAGGTGGAAGGCTTCCTCGTCCCCGGCCGCGGTATCGACAACCGAGATGTCCTGGTCCGTGCCGGGTGCGCCGGAGTCTTCGCTGAAGAGCGGGTCGAACCAGGCCGTGACGAACTCACCGTCGGCCGAGGCCGAGAGCGCGTTGGTGTCCGGCCGCGTGGGGATGTCCGTCGCCGCGAGCTCCCCCCCGTCCCCGACCCTCACGATGGTCAGATCGTCCGAGTCGAGGTTGATCACGGCCGCGGCGTTGGCGTCGTCGCCGAGGGGCACGAGGTGCGTGGGGCGGCTGCCTGCGGCCGCGGAGCCGATATCCAGCGTCTCGGAGTCCACGACCACCACCGAGTTGTGGGTCTCGTCGGCGATGAACACGTAGCGGCCCGAGCCCTTGGGCACCTTGTAGTCCACGGCCTCCTCCTGCTCGGGAGGCTCGGAGTCGGAGTCGCCGTCCGCGTCCGAGTCCCCGTCGGAGTCGCCGTCCGCGGCGGCGTCGTCGTCCCAGTCACCCTCGTCGCTGGCGCCCATCATCGCGCTGTCTCCGCAGCCCGCGGCGATTCCGAGGAAGAGGAGGAGCGCGGCGGCCTTCCTTTCGAGTCCCTTCATGAAAACCTCCCTCCCGGCGGGTGCCGGGACAGATCGCTCGTGCCGTGAGTCTCCCCGATTATTGCACACCCCGTGCCACATGGGGTGACTGTCGGGGGTGGTGCGAGAACCCAATGATATCAAAATGATCCGTTTACTCCGTACGCGGTTCTGGCCCGATCCTGGCACACCCTGTGCCGGACATTCCCGCCCGGGCCGGAAAAAAAAGTCCGGGTCGGCCGGACCGCGATGGCGTTTCCTTGCAACGAGACAATCGAGATGCCCCCCGGGGCGGTCTTGCTCGGGAGGCTTCACAACCGAAAGACTTTGTCTCGAGGCGTTGGGAGAGTGAAGTTGCCGGCGACGCTGCTTGGCTGGAGAACCGCCTGCCGGAGCCGGGTTCTCGTCGCGAAGACGGCTCGGAGATCACCATGGAAAAAGTTGACATGTTCCACCGGGGCGTGGTTTCCACAACCGTTCCCCGGGGGATCCTCTCCCGCCAGCCGAGGAAAGGAGCGAGCCCATGACGAAGCTGCTGATGGCCTGCCTGATGACGGGTGTACTGGCCGCGGCCTGCGGCACCGAGAAGCAGGAGCCCGCGCCCGCGAAGGACGAGCCCAAGGCCGCGCCCGCGAAGCCCGAGCCCGCCCCGGAGCCGGCCCCCGCGCCCGCGAAGCCCGAGCCCGTCGCCGAGGCGCCCACGGCTGCGGCACCCGCCGCCGCCGAGCCCCCCGAGGTGATCGCGCTCAAGGCCGAGGGCGGCACGAAAGACGCGGTGCCCTTCCCCCACAAGAAGCACGCCGGGCTCGACGCCGCGATCAACGCGAAGGGCTGCGAGACCTGCCACCACGCGCCCCAGGGCGATGACAAGAACCCGGGCTGCAAGACGGAAGGCTGCCACGACGGCAAGACCGCGGGCGTGCCGAGATCCAAGGACGCCCACCACAAGCTGTGCAAGGACGGCTGCCACAAGGTGCAGCTCACCGCGGAGCCAGGCAGCGAGGCGCTGAAGAAGGTCAAGGGCTGCGCGGGTTGCCACGCCGGCGCCTGATCCCGAACCCCTCGTCACCGAAACGGGAATCCCGACAGATCAGCCTCGCCAGCGCTGGGCCAGGGGCATCCTTCGGCCGAACCCGAAGGCCTTGGACGTGACCTTGAGCACGGGCGGCGCCTGGCGGCGCTTGTACTCGCTACCCGCCACCAATCGGGCCACCCGCGAGACGACCACCGGGTCGAAACCCTCGAGCTCCACGGCAGAGGGGGGGAGACCGCGGTCGACCAGGGCCTCGAGGATGCCGTCCAGCACGGGGTAGGGCGGCAGGCTGTCCTCGTCGCGCTGGTCTGGGGCCAGCTCCGCGCTCGGCGGCTTGTCGATTGTCGAGCGGGGAACGAGGTCGGTCCCGGCCCGGTCGTTGATCCGCCGCGCGAGCCGGTAGACCAGTGTCTTGGGCACGTCTCCGAGCACGGCCAGGCCGCCGGCCATGTCGCCGTAGAGCGTGCAGTAGCCCGTGGCCAGCTCGGACTTGTTGCCCGTAGTCAGCACCAGGCGGCCGAGCTTGTTGGACAGGGCCATCAGCGCAACGCCGCGCACCCTGGCCTGGAGGTTCTCCTCGGTGACGTCCCGGGCCCGCCCCTCGAAGGCCGGGGCCAGAACGTCGAGAAAGCCCTGGAACAGGCCGTCGATCGGGATCTCGCGGAAGCGAATGCCGAGGCTCGAGGCCAGGGCCCGGGCGTCGATCAGCGAGCCCGGGGAGGAGAAACGGGAGGGCATCGCCACACCGAGGACGTTCGTAGGGCCGAGGGCCCGGGCCGCGATCGCCGCCACCAGCGCCGAATCGATGCCCCCGGACAGGCCGAGCACGCCCGAGGAGAAGCCGGTCTTGCGGGCGTAGTCGCGGGTTCCCGTGACCAGGGCCGCGAGGACCGCGTCCTCGTCCGTCTCCTCGATCTCCCGTACGTCCCCGGCACCGGTGCGGAAATCGACTACGACCAGATCCTCGTCGAACTCCCGGGCCCGAGCCACGAGGGAGCCGTCCGCGGCGGAGGCCAGGCTGTGACCATCGAAGATCAGCTCGTCGTTGCCCCCGACCTGGTTGACGAAGACCACCGGCCGGCCGTGTCGCACGGCGACGGCTCGCAGCATGCGGGGTCGGGAGGCCCGCTTGTGCAGGGTGAAGGGCGAGGCCGCGATGTTGATCAGGATCTCGGCCCCTCCGGCCACGAGCTCGGCCACGGGATCCCGGTCGTAGAGGTGAGGCGCACTCGCACCGGGCACGTTCCAGATGTCCTCGCACACCGAGATGCCGAGGCTCGTGCCGTCCAGCTCGGCCAGCGTCACCTCGCGGGCCGGCTCGAAGTAGCGGCGCTCGTCGAACACGTCGTAGGTCGGCAGCAGGGTCTTCACGTGGACCGAGCGCACCTCGCCGTCGTCGAGCAGCGCGGCGGCATTCTGCAGTCCCTTGCCCACCGGTCGCGGGTCGGGCCGGATGTGCCCCACCACCGCGGCGATCCCCTGGCAGGCATCCGCCACGCGGTCCAAGGCCGCGAGGCTCTGTTCGACGAAACGCGGCCGCTCGAGCAGATCATGAGGCGGGTAGCCGCAGAGCACCAGCTCGGGGAAGACGCACAGCCGCGCCCCGCGCCGCCTCGCCCGTTCCAGGGCGCGCAGCACGAGGTGCAGGTTGCCGTCGAAGTCGCCAACGACGGGGTTCAGCTGGCAAAGGGCGATCTTCATCCCGATCCCATTCCTATTCGCCCCGGCCCGCCGGGTCAATCGGGGCGACGCCCGGCACCGCCGCGATTCTTGCCCCGGACGGGAAAGCGGATATGATGGCGGACGGATCTCAAGGAGATGAAGCTTGAAACGGAAGCTCTCACTCGCTCTGTGGCGGCTCCAACGCGGGTCAGGGCTCCTGCCACGCGGGCGAGCATGGCGGCGCGGGCGCCGGCTTCCCGGCCGGCATCTGCGGCCCCTGCCACGGGGAGTGAGGCGAAGAACCCACCTTGACCGCGACCGACTTCGATAGGCTGGCCGGGCGGGTGATCGTGGCCGGGTTCGACGGTCACGAGCTGCCGGACGACATCCGCGCGGAGCTTCGCGCCGGGAGCCTGGGCGGGATCGTGCTGTTCGGCAGGAACGTGCGCGACCATCTCCAGGTTGCGGCGCTGCTCGCCGAGGCCCGGTCCGCCGCGCCCGCGGAACTCCCCCCCGTCGTCACCGTGGACCAGGAGGGCGGCCGCGTGGTGCGCCTGCGGGAACCACTCACGGTCCTGCCGCCCGCGAGGATCATCGGCGCCATCGACCGGCCGGCGCTCACGGAAGAGGCCGGCGCGTTGATGGGAGCCGAGCTGCGCGCCCTGGGCTTCACGCTGAACCTGGCCCCGGTCCTCGACGTGGACACCAACCCCGCCTCCCCGGTGATCGGCGACCGCTCCTTCGGTCCGGACCCGGCGCTGGTGCTCGGACACGGCCTGGCTCTCGCCCGGGGACTGCGCGCCGGCGGGGTCTTTCCCTGCGGCAAGCACTTTCCCGGCCACGGGGACGCATCCGTGGACAGCCACCGCGGGCTTCCGCGGGTGGACCACGGCTGCGAGCGCCTCGAGGAGGTGGAGCTCGAGCCTTTTCGGGCCTGGGCCAGGGCCGGCCTCGGGCCGCTGTTGACCGCCCACGTCGTATACCCTGCCCTTGACCCCGAACGGCCGGCCACGTGCAGCCCCCGGATCCTGCGCGACCTGCTGCGCCAGCGCCTGCGTTTCCGCGGCACGTTGCTCTCCGACGACCTGGAGATGGGCGCCGTGGCCGAGATCGGCGGTCCCGCGGCCGCGGCCCTCGCCGCCGTCGGTGCCGGCGTGGATGGCCTCCTCGTCTGCCGCGACCCGGCCGTGCGGGACTCCGTGAGGACGGCCCTGGCCCGAGCCGCGCGCTCCGACCCGGCGATGGCGGGCCGCCTCGAAAGGGCCAGCGATGCACTGGCCCACCTCGCCCACCCGCCGGGACCGTCCCGGCCCGTGGAGTGGATCGGCTCCGACCCGCACCGAAGACTCCAGGAGCGGATCCTCGACTCAATCGTGGAGGGAGAGGGTCGGTCTTGACCGTCCACGGGAACCTGACCGGGCTCAAGCCCACCCAGCGCCGGGCCCTGGAGCGAGTCGGCGGCCGCCGTGTGCCGCCTTCGCGAATCGTCACACCGGAGCTCGCCGGGACCCTGACCGCGCTCTCGGCGGAGCTCGGCAGGCAGGTGGGCGTGTTCATCGACCGCGGCGGCCAGATCACCCACGTGGCTGTCGGCGACGCCAACCGCATCGTGCTTCCCGACTTCGGCCGCCTGCGGGCCGGAGAACGGCGCTTCCGCGGCCTGCGCCTGGTGCACACCCACCTGCGCTGCGAGTCGCTGACCCGCGACGACCTCACGGACCTGACGCGGCTGCGCCTCGATCTGCTCGCTGCCATCGGCGTCGGCGCGGACGGATCCCCCGGAGCCGTCTACTACGCGCACCTGCTCCCGCCGTCCCCCGGGGGCGAGCTCTACCGCCAGCTCGGACCGGTCAACCTCGGGATGCTGACAGAGGACTTCTCCGCCCTGATCTCCGCCCTCGAGGCCGAGTTCGGCGCGGTCTCGCGTGCCCGGGCCGTGGAGCTGCCCGAGGGGCGCGCGGTGATCGCCAAGGTCCTCACCGACCGCCGGCGCACCGTCGAGGCCGAGCAGGCACTGGACGAGCTGGCCGAGCTCGCGCGTTCCGCGGGTGTCGAGGTGGCGGACCGAGTGCTGCAGGTGCGGCCGAAACCGGACCCGCTCTACGTGCTCGGCCGCGGCCGGCTGGAGGACGTGACCGTGCTGGCGATGCAGCACGATGCGGACCTGTTGATCCTGGACGCCGACCTCGGCCCGAACCAGGCCCGGGCCATCGCCGAGGTCACTGATCTGCGGGTGATCGACCGCACCCAGCTGATCCTCGATATCTTCGCCCAGCGCGCCCACTCCCGGGACGGCAAGCTCAAGGTCGAGCTGGCCCAGCTCAAGTACCTGATGCCCCGGCTCGGCCAGCGAGACGACTCTCTCTCCCGCCTCACCGGTGGCATCGGGGGCCGCGGCCCGGGCGAGACCAAGCTCGAGATCGGCAGGCGCCGCGCCCGGGAGCGGGTGGCCCGGCTGGAACACAAGCTCGAGGGGCTGCGCCGCGGCCGAAGCCAGCGGCGTTCCCTGCGGCGGCGCTCGGCCGTGCCCGTGGTCTCCATCGTCGGCTACACGAATGCCGGCAAATCGACGTTGCTCAACACGCTGACGCGTTCGGAGGTGCTGGTCGAGGATCGCCTGTTCGCCACCCTCGAGACCTCGAGCCGGCGCCTGCGCTTCCCCCGCGAACGGGAGGTGATCGTCACAGACACGGTGGGCTTCATCCGCGACCTGCCGCGAGACCTGCTGGACGCCTTCAAGGCCACCCTGGAAGAGCTGCACGACGCATCGCTGCTGCTGCACCTGGTCGATGTGGCGGACCCGGCGCGGGATGACCGGATCCGCTGGGTCGAGCGGACCCTCGCGGACCTGGAACTGCAGGACACGCCGCGGCTCCTGGTTCTCAACAAGGCCGACCGGCTGCCGCCCGGAGAGGCCGCGGGCCTGGCCGCGGAACGGGGCGGCGTGACCATCGCCGCCACCGATCGCACGACCCTGCGCCCGCTGCTCGAGCGGATCTCCCGTCAGCTGTGGCTGGGCGGCGGTGACGCGCTGCTGGACGAGGACTTCGAAGCTCAGGGTGCGTAGTCGAAGGGTCCCATGTCCACGGTGATGCCTGGCAGGCCCGCGTCGGGCTCGTCCGACCAGAATTCGCCGTCCGCGTCATAGGACGGCGCCTCGCTCTGGTCCGAGAAGTCGATGCAGGGGGACTCCGCCACGAGGTGGTAGTCGCCTTCGACCCAGAAGTCGTCCGCGGGGTCGTCGGCGGTGCCGGCGTCCTGCCAGCGCCCTTCCTGGCGGAGCAGCGGATCCAGGTCTATGACGAAGGTGCCCGGGTAGCCGCCCCGCACCAGGCTGTAGCTGGCCTCGACGCCGCCCTTGCCCTCGTCGAAGATCTCGTCGGGAAAGTCGTTCCAGAGGATGGTGTTGGTGATCCGCGGCGCGGCGAGGTCCGCGTTGAACATCCCGCCTCCCCGGAGCGCGGAGAGGTTGCCGTGCAGCAGCGTGTTGATCAGGTCGGGCTCGGCGCGGGCGCCGTTGTGGATCCCCCCGCCGCTCGTAGCCAGGTTGCCCGTGATCACGGTGTTCACGATCCTCGGCTCGTCGAAGAGGACCACGAGTCCGCCGCCGTCGCGATTGGCCCGGTTGGCGGTCACCCGGCTCGAGTAGATCTTACCGAAGGTGGTCACCATGTGGACCCCCCCAGCGTCGCGGGCCGCGCGGTTGTCCTCGATCGCGCTTCGGTTCAGCTCGATCCCGGTCAGGTGGGCGAACACCCCGCCGCCGTCGCGCCCCGCCTCGTTTCCGCGCACCGTGCCCTGCTCCATGTTCAGCGTGCCGCGGTACGTCGCGATGGCCCCGCCGTCGAAGACCGAGGCGTTGCCCTCCAGCATCCCGCCCTCGATGCCGAGGGAGCACCCGAGGTTGTGGATGGCGCCCCCATCTCCGCCGGCCTCGTTGTTCTCGAACAGCACGTCGCTTAGCGAAACCTGGCACCCGCCGTAGTACTGTTCGAAGAAAATGGCGCCCCCGCCGGCCTCGGCGCTGTTGCCGGAGAACGTGACGCCGCCGAACGTCGGCATGCCGTTGATCGAGTAGACCGCGCCGCCGTTCACGGCCTCGTTGTCCTCGAAAACCGAGTCGTTGAACGCCGGCTGCAGGGAGTAGATGAACGCCGCGCCGCCGTCGACCGCGCGGTTGTCGCGCAGCACGCAGTTGCGCACCTTGGTCGAGGCAGCGTTGAGGTAGATGCCGCCGCCCCGGTGATGGGGCGGGTCGCCGTCCGCGTCCCCGCCCTGGATGATCATTCCGTCGATGGCCGACTCGCTCGAGCCGAGGACCACGTGGTACGAGTGGCCCGGCCCGCCGTCCTCGCGACCGTCGATCACGGTCGGGTGGGCCGCGATGTCGCGGTACGAAAGCAGCTTCTCGGACCCGGCGAACCCGCCGAAGACAGCAACCCACGGACGGAGCTTGATCGAGTCGCTGGGCGACCCCGCGAAAGAGCGGTACACACCCTCTGCGACCCACACGTCGCAGTGTCCGACGACGAGGGCCGCAGCGAAGGCGGCGTCGATGCCGCTCTGGATGTCAGTGTAGGCCGTGTTCCACGTGTAGCCACAGGTCGGGGTCTCGGACTGGAAGTTGACATAGCGGATGCAGCGGCCCAGATCGTCGAGGTAGTTCTCTGGGCAACCCGCGTCCTCGGGCTCTTCGAAGGTCTCGGTCTCGCTGTCCGTGTCCTCCTCGAACTCCCAGAAATCGACCTGATCCCGCTCGTCGTCGAAGGAGCCGCAACCGGCGAACAGGACCAGCAGGGCGAGAGACCCGGCGGCGCCAAGCGGGGTTGTGGCTGGCTGGGACATTTCGGTTCCTCCATCCCCGGCACCCGGGGCTTCGGGGACTTCGGTCCCCATGATACCAGAATTGAGCAACACCCGTGCCATTTCATGGCAAGATGACGGCGAGCCGAGGCAAAGGAGCATACAGATGTTCAGCACCGTCCCGATCGGACCCCTTGCGATGGCGATTTTCCTGGCGGTCCCCATGGCCGCCGGCGCACAGGGCTCCATCCACCAGGAGCAGGCCCTCGAGCACGTCGCGGACCCGCTCCCCGTGGATCAGGTCGCCACCGGGGCCGCCGGGAAGCTGCGCGATCCCGTGGTGCAGAAGATCGTCTACGGGTACTACCCCTACTGGGTCACAGGCTACGACCAGCTCGAGTGGGAGCTCCTGACCCATGTGGCGTGGTTCGCGATCTCGCTGAATTCCAACGGCACGGCGAGCAACGCCAACGGCTGGCCCGGAAGCTGGACCGGCTTGGTGGACACGGCCCACGAGAACGGCGTGCGGGTGGACGTGGCCTTCACCCTGTTCTCGGGGACCGGTATCCAGACCCTGGTGACCAGCGCTGCCAACCGCGCCGCGGCCATCGACACGATCATCGCCGCCATCGAGGACGGCGACGCCGATGGCGCGGCCATCGACTTCGAGGGTGTCCCGGGCGCGGCCGCCGCCGGGTTCGCCACGTTCCTCGCCGAGCTGCGCGCCGGTCTCGACGGGGCCGGTCTCGACGACAAGCAGATCTCGGTGGCCGGCCCGGCCGTGGACTGGAGCGACGTCTTCGATCTCTCGGTGATCCTGGACTCCATCGACGTCTATTTCATCATGGGTTACGACTACTTCTGGAGCGGTTCATCACGGGCCGGGCCCACGGGCATCCTGCTCACCGACTCGCTGTGGCACCCCTTCAGCTACGGTTCGGAGCTGCGCTCGATGGCCGACTATTCGGCCGAGATCACCGAGGCCGAGCGCGAGAAGATCGTGATGGGCGTGCCCTACTACGGGCGGGAATGGACCACGGGCGACGACCAGCTCGCCTCCACGACCATCGCCAACATCGGCTCGGTGACTTACGACGCCGCCCGGGACGACATCGACGTTTCGGGGATGACCCGCCTCTGGGACGGGCACGCGCTTTCGCCCTGGTACACATGGGACGATGGCGTGAGCTGGCATCAAGTCTACTACGACGACGAGGAGAGCCTGGCCTGGAAGTACCGCTTCGCCGCGGAGCAGGGCCTGGGCGGCATCGGGATCTGGGCCCTGCGCTACGACAGCGAGCACGCCGAGCTGTGGGACGAGATCGAGGCGGCCTTCGCCGCGCCGTTCGCGCCGCACGCGGGAGACCGCATGGATCCGATCCCCGTGGCCGAGTTGCCCTACGCGGGCGCGGGCGACACCGCGGACCTCGCAGCGGGCGGCATGTTCTTCAACTGGTACTCGTGCGACGACGCCCTGGCCGAGTGGGGACGGGAATTCGTCCACCAGGTGGAGGTCTGCCACGCAGGCACGCTCACGGCCACTGTCTCCGGCGACGGCGGGGACGTGGACAACGACGTGCACATCCTGACCGCGCTCTCGGAGCAGGCCTGCGTCGCCCGGGGCAACACCACGGCGTCGTGGGAGGTGCAGCCGGGGACGTACTTCGTCGTGGTCGACACCTACGTGGACAACGCGGTGCTGCAGTCCGGCCCGTTTGGCATCGACATCGTCGGTGAGGGGATCCCGATCCCCCAGTGCGCGGGCGATCTGGTCTGCCTCGGCGGGGAGTGCGTGGATCCCGGGAGCGACGCGGACACGGACGCGGATACGGACGCGGACACCGATGCCGACACCGACACCGACGGCGACACCGATGCCGACGCGGACGGCGACACGGACGCGGACACGGATGCCGACACCGACGGCGCCTTGTGCGAGGACGGGGACTGCGATCCCGGCTCCAGCTGCGGCTGCCGCGCCGCCGGCCGCCCGTTCGGCCCCGGCCTGCTGTCGGTCCTCGGGAGCATCGCCTGAAATCCCCGAGAGTTCGTGGTGAGGGGGTCTGATGACACGCCCGGCCCGGGCATCGGGCCATCCGGGAACGGTCGCTATTCCTGCAGACAGAAGACCGTGCGGGTCAGCCCTTCGTCGTCGCAGTACCACTGCTGGGCGCCGCCGCCGAACCATACGCCGGGCTTCACGCGGTCGGTGTTGCCGGTTGCGAACAGCGCGTGGTCCGCGGTGGAGGTGAAGTTGGTGCAGCTGTTCCCGCTCGAGAGCACGTCGATCCCGGTCGCGCCGGCGGCGGGAGCCGCATTGGTCGCGATTCCGTCGCTGGCGTACTTGCAGAACGAGGCCAAGAGGGGCTCGCTCACGATGTCCGCGGCGTCTTCCACCAGCGGCACGCCATCCGGGCGCACCCACGGGTCGCCGTCCAGGTTGAAGCGCGAGATGGCGGTGAAGGTGTCGCTGGCCAGAAGCGCCTTGTACGTGCCGGGAAAGCCGTTCGCGGTGGCGGTGTTCTGGCAGTTGGTGTCGGCGCCCGTGATCGTCACGTCGATCGGCATGATGTAGCTGACGAACGCGTAGCGGCCGGTTGCCGGCGTGAAGACGAGCTCGGTGTTGTCGCTCACGCCGATGCAGTAGAGGCGCGAGGGCTCGTCACAGTACTTGCTCTCGAAACCGAACGTCCACATCCCGGTGGAGGCGTCCGCGTAGCCGCCGGCGATCCGCTGGCCGGCCGCGCCAGCGCCGCCGTCCCAGTCCCCGCACGAGGTGTAGGCACCCATCACCTGGAACTCGCCCAGGCCGTTCGTCGCCGTGGGGATGAACGGCACCACGTCGGTGATGGTCGTGCCGTACTCGTCCACGTTCAGGGTCGCGTACAGCTCGGAGAAGTCGTCCGTGAGCGGGCGCCCGTCGGTCCGCTTCCAGCCCCGCGCGCCGGCGTTCGCAATGCGGTCGATCACGTCCGTCGTCGAGGTGGAGAGCCAGGCGATGTAGCTGCCGGGCAGCCCGGCGGCCCCGGCGGCGGCGTTGCAGATGGTGTCGGCGCCCGCGAGGCCGCCGAGGGAGTGCGGGATGTACGTGTTCGAGGTCACGAACGCGTAGTTGAGGCCGTCGTCGTTCGTGTCGGAGCCGGTGTCCGTGTCGGTGTCGCCCGCGCCGAACTCGACCGTGACAGAATAGACGGCTCCGGTGTCGCCTCCGTTGTAGTCGTGGACGCAGATCTCCCAGTCACCGGCCGCCGCCTCGGTGTCCCACGTGGCCGTCGACCCCGGGTTGGGGAAGTAGTCGCAGAGCGCGTCGTCCGTGCAGACGTACTCGTTCGTGTCAATCGTCGCACCCATTTCCTCGGCATCGTTCTCGAACATGTCGCCGAACCAGATCGTCGCCACGCCGTCCATGTTGGAGCTGTCCCCGGGGGCGAGCTCCGGGTAGCGGGGACGATCGAGGAGCGTCACGACCGTTCCTTGCGGGCTCTCGGCCGTGATGACCAGATCGCCGATCCAGGTGTGGGTCATCTGGACGCCGATGATCGTGTCGATTGCGCTGCAGCTGTCCGGAACGCTCACGCTCACGCAGGCCGGCGTCTCCGGCGAATCATCCGGTATTGCGAGCGGAGAGCTCAGGCTGGTCGTGTAGACGCCGGAGCATTCCGGAAGCGGGGTCGTGTCGGTGTCCGCATCGGTATCGGTATCGGTATCGGTATCCGTGTCCGTGTCGGTATCGGTATCCGTGTCCGTGTCCGTGTCGGTATCGGTATCGGTGTCCGTGTCGGTATCGGTGTCGGTGTCCGTGTCCGTGTCGGTATCGGTATCCGTGTCCGTGTCGGTATCGGTGTCGGTGTCCGTGTCGGTGTCGGTATCGGTATCGGTATCGGTGTCGGTATCGGTGTCGGTGTCGGTGTCGGTGTCGGTATCGGTGTCGGTATCGGTGTCGGTATCGGTATCGGTGT
>CAYZAI010000012.1:0-26772 GCA_964476305.1 uncultured Myxococcales bacterium | reverse complement strand
ATTCCGACACCGACGCCGACACCGATGCCGACACGGACGCCGATACCGATGCCGACACAGACACCGACACAGACACCGATGTGGATTTGTGTCCCGGTTTCGACGACGAAGTCGACGTCAATGCCAACACCACGCCGGACTGCCTCGAGAACCTGCTGCAAAACTCCCAGTTCGCCACGGACGTGAGCCTGTGGGCCCAGCCGTCGTCGGGCTCGATCGTCTTCAACAGCGACGACGACCTCGGCAACCCGGCCAGCGGCTCCGCGGACGTCACGAACAGCAGCACGAATCCGGGCGCGACCGTGGGAGGAGCCACCCAGTGCGTGGCGGTCCAGGATGACGAGGCCTACACGGTGATGGCCCGGTACAACAAGACCGTTTCCGCCTCCGGATCGGCCGGCCTGCAGCTCGTGTTCTACAGTGACACCGCCTGCGGCACGTCGATCTCCAACGACCTGGGCGGGCTGACCAACACCGCGTCGTCCCAGGGCGGCGTGGGCGGTTCTTGGGCGACTTTGACCGTGGCCGGACGCGAAGCGCCCGCCACGGCCCAGTCGATGCGGGTCCGGCTGAACGCCAGCAAGGTCGGGGCCGATCCCTACACGGTGCGCTTCGACAACGCGCTGGCGGTGGTCGAGACCGATCCTTGCGCCGGAAGGAACCTCGCGGTCGACATGAACTCCGACGGCACGCCGGACTGCGAGCAGAACCTGCTGGCGAACGGGCAGTTCACCTGGGTGACCGAGTCCTGGTCCCCCGGGACCGCCGCACAGGTGACCCTGGCCCACACCAGCCCGGCCTACGAATCCACCACCGGCGCGATGAACGTCACGTTCACCCCCCCGGCGATGACCGCCTACGTGAACGGCGCGGTGCAGTGCATCCCGATCACGGCCGGACAAGCCTACTCGGCCTACGGGGAGGCCTACATCCCCTCGGGCCAGCCGGGCACCGTGGCCGGTTCCCTGGCCCTGTGGTACTATTCGGACAACTGCGTGAGCTTGATCGCGGGAAGCAACAACAACGGCACCCAGGTCAGCGGCACGAACACGTTGCTCGCGGTGGAGGTCTCCGGGACCGCGCCGGCCACTGCCACCCACGCCCGCGTTCGGCTCAACGTGCACTCCAACTCCACCGCTGACGCCAAGACCGTGCGCTACGACAACGTCCTGCTTGTCCAGGACTAGACCGGGCACGCCGCTTTCGCTGGCGGCAGGGAACAGGTGATCTCGGATGCTTCGTGGTCGGGGAGCTCCTCTCTCGGCGATTGCAGTATCGGCGGTGATCGCCTGTCTGAAGGTGGCTTGTTCCGGAGCCGCGTCGACCGTGCCGGAACCCGCCATTGACGAGAAGGCTGCGATCGGCAAAGCGTCGGCCCCGGACCGGAAGGCCATGCCGGATTCCCTTGTGCCGGACCGACCGCTGCCCGGGTGCTCCCTGGACGCCCCGTTGCCGACGGGGACACCGGCCGAAGCGACGGCCGCGGAGCTGCACGGGATGGGCCGGGAGCGGATCCTCGCCCGGGAGGCGGCTCCCGCGGTCGCACTGCTCATTCGCGCGGCGGTCCTCGCCCCGGACGACGCGAACGTCCTCGGTGACCTGGCAACGGCCCTGCTCCAGTGCCGGCTGTACTCGGAGGCCGTGCCTCGGATGGAGCGGGCCGCCGAGCTCGCCCCGGACGACGCCGACGTCCTCGCCAACCTGGCCCAGACCTACCAGATCGTCGAGCGCTTCCGCCACGCGGCCGCCACCTACCGCCGGGCAATCGAGCTCGCTCCCGAGGACGCGGCGCTTCGGAGCAACCTCGTGGTCGTTCTGGTCGCGCGTCGCGATCTGCCCGCAGCCGAGGAGCAGGCCCGGGCGGCGGTTGGCCTGGACCCCGGCAACGCCACGCACCTGGTGAACCTGAGCTATGTCCTCTTGCGGCAGGAGAGGCTCGCCGAGGCCGAGGACGAGGCGCGCCGAGCCGTGCAGGCCGAGCCGGAAAGCGCCGCCGCCTACAACCAGCTGGGGATCGTGCTGGCGGCCCGGGGCCGGGCCGGGGAGGCCGGAGCAGCCTTCGTAGAGGCGCTTCGGCTCGACCCCGACCACCGGGCCGCGAGGGAGAACGCCGACGCGTTGGGATCCGGCGAGCCGCCGGCTGGTCCGTGAGGCCGGCGCCGCGAACCTACCCGCCCGAATCCGATCGTCTCTTCATCTTCTCGTGAAGCTCGGCAAGCCCCGGATCCTCGGGCGACCGTGCCCAGGCCCGATCCACGACGCGGAGACAGCGCTCCAGCAGGCGCTCGGCCCAGTTCCGGCGGAACGGCGGGTTCACCGAACCGTCGAACAGCTCCACGGCCTGGAGGGTCCAGGCGCAACCGTCCACGGTGGCCGGATCGCCGCGCTCGTCACGGGAGACCGCAAGCCGCACCCGGCCCATGCGCTCTGCTATCTCGCGGCCGCACTCCTCGGCACCGGGCGTGCCGGTAAAAGGCATCTCCTCCCAGACACGGCGGCGAAGCCTCAAGGCCGCCAGCGGGTCCCGCGCCTCGACCAGGCGCGCCTCGGCGCACAGCCGCCGGGCCGCGATGTCGTCCTCCCCGCGGCAGCCTCCGAGCAGCACCGCGCAGAGCAGGGTCATGGTCCGCGCCACACCGTGATTCTGCCACCGTGCCGGTCAGACCGCAAAGCCCCGGCGCAGCTTCTCGACGTACTGCCCGCAGAGGGTCACCGCGCCACCTCACGCGACCGAGCCACGGCCGAGGAAGCGGCCGAGAGCCCATCACCGATGGCGATGCCCGCCTGGCCCAGGGAGCCGAGTCGAGCGTCCCCGCAGACGAACAGCCCCGGGGCCCATTCGATGGCGCCGTGAGTGCCGGCCCGCTGCGGCGCCGGCAGAAGCGATTCCAGGGCGCTCTCCCGACCCACGGCGACCAGCACCGCGTCCGCGGTCCGCCGCTCGATGCCGCCCAGCGTCTCCAGGATCGCGGTCACGGAGTCCCCGGCAGGCTCCACGGCCACGACGCGAGTGCCGGTCTCCACCCGGATCCGCGGCTCCCCGTCCGCCAGCGCGAGCAACCGCCCGGCCGCCCGGGGCGACTCCCCGCGCACCAGGATATCGACTTCGGCCCCGACCCGGGCCAGGGTCAGCGCATTGTCGAAGGCCGCTTCGCCACCTCCCACCACCAGCGCCTTCTCCGGCTTCGGCCTGCGGGCGAGCAGCTCCCGCACGTCGTCGAAGACGCGAGCGCCAGGCAGGCCGGCGGCGCCCGGCACGGACCACGGCCGCGGCCGGGTGCCCACGCAGAGGATCGCCGCGGCCGCCAACCGCTCCCCGGCGTCGGAGACCACCAGCCAGCGCCCGCCTAGCGGTTCCACCCCCGTGACGGTCTCAGCGAGCACGGCGAGGCCGAACCGTTCCAGGTGGGCCTCGAGGCGCCTGGCGAGCTCCAGGCCGGTCACCGGCTCGAGCCCGGGGATGTTCTCGATCCAGAAGCCGGCGCCCACGAGCCCCCCCACGAAACCCGTCCGATCGAGGATCTCGGGGGCGATCCCGAGCCTGGCGCACTGGACGGCCGCGGCCACACCGGCCGGCCCAGCGCCGACGACGACTATGCCTGTCTCGCGCATAGGGAAAGCACCTCGTCGACGCCGACGAGCACGGCCACCGAGTCGGCCATCGAACGCAGGGAGCCCAGGTGCAGCTCCAGGCTGCTCGAGGCCGTGGCGTCCACCGGCACGTAGACCTCGAAGCCGCGGCAGAACGCCGAGCGCGCGGTCGTCTCGCAGCACATGTGGGTCAGGACGCCCGTGATCAGCACCTGTTCGACGCCGCGGTCCCGCAGGATCGGGTCGAGGGGCGTGCCCAGGAAGGCGTCGTAGGTGGTCTTGCCCAGCACGGGCTCGTCGTCCCGAGGCGCCAGGCTCCCTATGATCTCCGCCTCCTCGCCCCTCGCGTCGATGTGATCCGAGAAAAAGCGGCCGAGCATGCCGAGGTCGCCGGGGTGCTCGTGGCCGTGGCGGGTGAAGATCACCTGGCCGCCGGCCGCTCGCCACGCCTCCAGCAACTCGCGGATCCGCGGCGCGACCGACGCTGCCGCGGGCAGGAAGCAGCGGCCTTCGGGATCGGCGAAGTAGTTGTTCATGTCGATGACCAGCAGGGCGCAGCGGGCCGGGTCCAGCACCAGGTGCGGCCGCGGGGCCGCCTGTCGCCGCAGGTCGGAGAGCCAGCGGCCGGCGAGATGACCGATGTCCCTGGAGGTCGCGTATTCCTGGCTGCGCATGTCGCTGTTCCTCGGACGCCCCACCCGGGCCGACGCATCCTACGCAACCACACGCCGACAGTAAACGGCGATTTCGAACGCATCGTTCCACATCGTTTGATCCCTACGGGTGGTCGCGAGTAGAATGCCTGCGGGTCTCGCGATGGCGATGAGGACGAACATACCCGGCCTGGGTCTCGCCGTGGTGCTGATGCTCGCCTCAGGCGAGGCGGCGGCCGTTGATCCGGACGCGCTGATCGCCTACGAGCTCGGCCGCGCGGCCCTGGTCCAGGACGACGAGCCCGCTGCCTACGGCCACTTCCGCGACGCCTGCCTAGCCGAGGACGGGCTCGTAGGCGCCTGCCTGGAGTGGGCCGTGCTGGCCCGCGCCCGGGGCGAGGCCCGGGATCGCACGCGGGCCCTGGGCTCGGCCGTGATGTTCGCACCGGACGACCCTCGCGCGCGGCTGGCCATGGCCGCGATGCTCCTCGAAAAGGGCGACTGGACCTGGGCCGTCGAGCACCTGGAGGCCGGCGCGGCCACCGCCGAGAACGAGGAGGACCGGGCGCTGCTGCGCTACTACCTGGGCTACGCCCTGTTCAAGAGCGGCGATCTCGAAGATGCGGCCCGCCAGCTGGCCCTGGCCTGCCGGGCGCTGCCCTCGGACCTGAAACAGAAGGCGCTGTACTACCGGGGCCTCGTGGCCCGGGCCCGCGGCGATCTGGAACTGGCCCAGGCGATGGTCGAGCAGGCCGGCGAGGGCCCGAATCCAGAGCTGTCCGCGGCGGCCGCGGCGCGCCTGGCCTCGTGGACCAACTTTCCACGGACAGAAGGACTGGGCGCCCAGGTCAGCGCGTCGTTCGGCGTCAACACCTACCCGGCCGTGGCCTTTCTCGACGAACCGGGCATGAAGACCGCCCCGGCCCTGACCAGCATCTTCCGCGGTGATCTGCTGCTGGGCGCGGGCGGCTACACCCACGGCTACCAGGGGGCGCTCACCGCCTACCGCGACCAGGCCTGGTCCGAACTCGGCGATGTCTCCGGGGACAGGGCGTTCTCGGCGAAGGACATGAACGTCACCCTGTTCCTGCTGCAGAACGCCTACGTCTTCCGCGCCCGGGCCGGCGGCCTGGAGCACGAGGTACGCCTCGGGCTGGACGGCGAGCTGCAGTTCCTCGACCACCCGCCGACCGAGAGAGCCGACGGCACGTGGCACCCGGCGGAGGACGCCTTCGGGCTCTTCACCTTCGCCGTGGCCGAGCAGATCTGGTGGTCCATGGCGCCGGACGACGACTCTTCGTGGTCGCTTCGGCTCAAAGTGGAGCAGAGGCCCAACCTGATCGACGAGGACCGTTCCACCGTTCGCACGCGGCTGCGCGTCCACCACAACCGCTGGGTGCTGGGTCGCGCGCTCCAGCTGAAGGCCATCATCGGCGGCCGCTACGATCGGTCCTACGAGGATCAGCGGGTGATCAAGTACGATCGGCTGCTGCCCGAGGCGCGCCTCGATCTGCGATGGAACACACCCTGGCAGCGCCTCTCGGTCCTCGCCGGCGGCGAGCTGCGCTACAACTGGTACCTGAACTCCCAGGGAAACGAGGCCAACTCCTTTCGGCCGACCTACCTGGACAACACGCAGTTCTCGGCCGAAGAGAACGACGCCTTCGAGGCCGAGTACTACGACCTGACGCGCCACGACTTCGAGTGGTCTGCCCAGGTCGAGCTCCAGCTCGCGGCTTGGGCACGGGCCACCGTGGCCCTGCGCTACTCCCACGCGGCCCGTCGCTCGAACCTCGACGACGCGCCCGTGCCGATGATCGAGGGCGACGACGGCTACGAGCGCATGCCCCGGGCGGTTTACGGCTACGACCAGGACATCGCCCTGGTCGAACTCACCCAGCGTTTCTGATGTCCCGACTGGTCTTCGCCCATGGACTGGAAGGCAACCCGCAGGGCGCCAAGGCGACGTACCTGAGGGAGGCTCTCGGAGCTGTCGCGCCCTGGCTCGGGGAGTCCGGACTCGAGGATCAGGTCCGCATCCTTGCCGAAGCCGTGGGGGCCGACGCACCGGCCGTGGTCATCGGCTCGAGCCTGGGAGGATTGGCAGCCCTGGGCCTGGCCTGCGATCGGCCCAGGCTCGTGGGCCGGCTGATCCTGCTGGCCCCGGCTGTGGGAACGGCTCGCCTTCTGGCCGCGCACCCCGAGGTCGAGGCCAAGCGGCCCGGGCTCGCCGCCGAGGTCGCCCGATTCTCGGAGCTGGCCGTTCCCGATGGGATTCCCGCGACCATCGTCCTGGGCATCCGCGACGAGCTGATCCGCCTCGAGGACGTGCTCGCGCTCCACGCCCGCTCGCCCTCGGCGCGGCTGGTCCTCGTCCACGACGACCACACGCTGGCCGGGAGCCGCGACCCGATTCTCGCCCTGGCGCGGGAGGCCCTCGAAAAAACCGCCTCGGCTCCTGTCATATGAGCGCCCCGTCCGAGCCAGATCCCCCAGTGAACGAAGCCGCGCTCACAGCGGAACGGGAGGTGGCCCGGGCCGGCGACACGCGGGAGGCGGCCGCGCTGGCCGCGCCCTGGCACCGGAACCTGTATCGCTTCGCGCTGGCGCTGACCGGGCGCGATCCCGAGGAGGCCGCGGAAGTGGTGCAGCAGACCTACCTGGAGGTTGTCGAGGGCCGGGCCAACCTGGCGGGCGCGACGGATCCCCGGGCCTTCCTCTTCGGCGTGGCTCGCAGGGTGGCCGCCTCCAGGAGGCGGCGGCGCTGGATGCGCGAGCGGCTGCTCGGTCCCCTCGGTTTCGGAACGGCCCGGGAGCCGGCCACGCCACCCGAACACGGCCCGGAGATCGAGACATCGTCCGGCGAGTGCGCGGCGCGGGTGAGGCAGGCCCTGGCGCGGCTGAAGGGACGACAGCTCCAGGCCGCGACCCTGGTCTTCCTCGAGGATCTGACCGTGGAACAGGCCGGCAGGGCCATGGGCGTCTCGGTGGGCGCGGCCCGTCAGCACTACCACCGGGCCAAGCTCGAGCTGGCCCGGCTGTTGGAGGATATCGATGAACGACGTTGAGCAGAGGATCCGTGATGCCCTCGCTGAGGTCGACCGGGAGGACACGGCGCCCGGATTCCACCAGCTCTGGAGCCGCGCCGAGGACGAGGCCCGGAATCGCGCCGGGAAGCGCCGCGTCCTCCGGCTGGTGCTGGTCCCGGCGATGGCCGCTGCCGCGGTGCTTCTGTTCTTCGCCCTCGCACCGGGCAGCGCGCCCGATGTCAGCGGGACCGGCTCTGCGATATCGGTGCCGGGAGGGTTGGAGACGCTCGTGGTCCCGGAGCTGGCGTCGCTTCCCTCGGACGACCTGGCCCAGGACGCGGTGAAGGCGGAGGACGTGGACAGGGAGCTGCTCCTGGCGTGGAACGAGAAACTGCTGGGGTCTCGGACCGACTGGCTGCTGACCCTGGATATCCCGGTCTGGGACCGGGAAGAAGAAAGGAAGATGCCATGAGAACGAGAACGATCATCCTGGCCGCCCTCGCGGCGGCGCTGCTGGTCCTCGGCCTGCCGGCCGCGGCCCAGAGGCCCGGGGCCCAGGGCGGGCATCCGCGAGGCGACGCGTTCAAGCACGAGCTGTTCTCGCGCCTCTACCCGGTGGAGCTGGTGCGCGCCTTCGCCGACGAGATCAAGCTCACCGACGACCAGATCGCCAAGCTGCGCAAGGCCGTGACCGACAGCCACGCCGAGATCGAGAGCCTGCAGTGGGACGTGGCCCGCGAGGCGCGCAAGCTCGCCGGGCTCGTGGAGAAGGGCGCCGCGAAGAACAAGGTCTTTGCCCAGCTCGACGCGGTCTTCGTCCTCGAGAACAAGCTGAAGAAGGCCCACCTCGGCCTGCTGCTCCAGGTGCGCGACATCCTGACCGCGAAGCAGCGCGCGGCCCTCGACGACGTGAAGAAGAAGCACGGCCCCGGCCCCGGTGGGCCCGGTGGGCCCGGTGGCCCCGGCGGCCCGGGGGGTCCCTCCGAGCCCCAACTGTTCTGATCCGCCGGCCCCCCCCCGGAATCTCAGCCCGGTTCCTGCACGAAGCCCAGCGCGAGCCCGTCGATGTCCCTGGCCTGGAGCAGCCGCACGCCGCTTGGCATCGTCCTCGGGCCGAAGGTGATCTCGACGCCCGGGCCGCCCGGGAATCGCCGCTCGACCTCGAGGCCCATCACCTCGCGCCAGAACGCGATCGACTTTTCAAGATCCTCCACGTGCACCGTGACGAAACCGATCTTCATGACCGCTCCTTTCCGCTTGCCGTGGAGGTCAGGCCCCTTCGAACGCCTGCCACTCGATGCCCAGTTGGCTGACTGCCGCCTTTAGGGTTCCCAGCTTGAGATCCCTGTTGCCCCAGTCCGGAATGACGGTCGCCCTGCCGTTCCCCGGGTTGTGCCATTTTCGATGGGAGCCGCCGCTCCTCCGGGGCAGCTCGACACAACCGAGGCGCCTCAGTCTGGCGGACGCTTCCCGGTATCTCATGGCGTGGCGGTCAAGTGCTCGAAGTAGATGGGCGACCTCGTCGAATCCTGTGCCAGGTTGACCGGGAATTCCCGGCCGAGGTCTTCGTACAGCTCCATCACAGCGCGGATCGCGTCGGGGACGTTGTTCAGCGCCTCTTGCAGGGTATCCCCCTCGGTGACCAGCTCCGAAAGGAGCGGGCTGGTAACCGTGAATCCGCCCTCAGGCTGAGGGGTCAGCACCAGCGGGATCTTGATGACGTTGCTCATCGCCGTCTCTCCGTTCGCACGCGGGTGCGGGCCCGTGCCTTTCGCGACGATTGTAGCACGTCGGTGTCGTCCCGAGAACGACCGAGGCTCGTGACACGGGAAACGACCGGAACGGGGGCGTTCCGTCGGATCATGATCCCGCGCGCTCGGGGAGGACGATCACGCCATCATCGTCGCCGTCCACGAGGATCCCGTCGCCGGCCGCGACCTCGCCGCCGAGCACCAGCCTCGCCGCTGGCCCTTCCACCAGGCGCTGGATCGTACGGCGCATGGGCCGCGCCCCCAGCTCGGGATCGAACCCGCCGCAGCGGATCAGCGCGTCCACCGCGGCGCCCGTGGCGCTCAGCTCGATGCCGTGCTCGTCGAGGAGCTGGGCCGCGACGCCCTCCAGCATCAGCCCGGCGATGTCGCGGATCTCGTCGCTGGAGAGCGGCGAGAAGACCAGCGGCTCGTCGATGCGGTTCCACAGCTCGGGCGGCAGCGCGCCCCGGGCCGCGGCGAGGATGCGCTCGGCGATAGGCCCGCCCTCGGGCTCCTCCGGAGCATTCCCGGCGCCGAAGCCCACCTTTCGGCGCGGTGCGGCCAGGTCGCGCAGGTCCGCGCCGAGGTTGCTGGTCATCACGATCACCGTGTTCTTCAGGCTGACGGTGCGGCCGCGGCCGTCGGTGAGCCGCCCGTCGTCGAGCACCTGGAGCAGGACCTGGATCACCTCGCGGTGGGCCTTCTCGATCTCGTCGAGCAGCACCAGCCGATAGGGCCGGCGCCGCACGGCCTCGGTGAGCTGTCCGCCCTCCTCGTGGCCGATGTAGCCCGGCGGGGCGCCGAGCAGGCGCGCCACAGCGTGGGGCTCGGAGAACTCGGTCATGTCGAGGCGGACCATCGAGTCCGCTCCCGGGAAAAGCAGCTCGGCCAGGGCCTTGGCGGTCTCGGTCTTTCCCACGCCCGTGGGACCGAGGAACAGGAACGAGCCGATGGGCCGCTCGCTGCGGAAGCCCGCCGCGTTGCGCCGGAGGGTCTCGGCGATGGCGCAAAGGGCGTGGCGGTGGCCCACGACCCGCGCGGCGAGCTCGTCCTCGAGGCTCAGCAGCCGCTGCCGATCGCTGGACGTGAGCCGCTCGGGCGGAACGCGCAGGCGCTCGGCGAGCACCCCGGCCACGTCCTCCGGGAACACCTCGGCAGAGCCGGAGCGCCGGGCCCTGGCCCCGGCGAGATCCAGCAGGGCCACGGCCTTGTCCGGCAGGGCCCGATCCTGCACGTAGCGCGACGAGAGCCGGACCGCGGCGGCCAGGGTCTCGTCGGGGAAGGCCACCTGGTGGTGGGCCGCGTAGGCCGGGGCCAGCCCCTCGAGGATGCGGAGTGCCTCTTCCTCGGAAGGCTCGGCGACCTCGACCACGGTGAAGCGGCGCGCGAGGGCCGCGTCAGCCTCCACGTGCCGGGTGAACTCCGGCTGCGTGGTGGCCGCGATGCAGGGCAGCTCGCCCCGGCCCAGGGCCGCCTTCAGCTCCTGCACGGCCTCGGCCCCGTCGTTGGACGCCAGCAGGGCGTGGATCTCGTCGAAGAACAGCACGACCCGGCCGCCCGCGGTCAGCACCTCCTGCCGCAGCTGGGAGAGCCGCTCGGCCAGCGCCCCCCGCAGCGAGGTCCCGGTCAGCAGGTCCACCGGCCGAACCTCGATGATCGTCCGCCCGTCGAGCCCCGGGGCCAGGCCCCGCTCCAGCCGCAGGGCCAATCCCTCCACGACCGCGGTCTTGCCCACGCCGGGCGGTCCCACGAGGCACGGGCAGTTGGCGCGCCTCTTGTTCAGCACGTCCGCGATCTGCTCCATCTCCCGTTCGCGGCCGACGATGTCGTCGAGCCTTCCCGAACTCGCCTCGGCCGAGAGGTTGCGGCCGATGGCCGCGAGCAGCGGGAAGCGCTCGGTGTCGAGCGCGAAATCGTCGCTTCGGACGATCGCCGGAACCAGCGGCTCCGGAATCGAGGCCTCACCGGGCTCCGCCTCGGGCTCGCGGCGGGCCGCCGGGGCAGTCCGTTGGGCCCGGGTACGCTGCTGGATCTTCTCGAGATCCCGGCCGACGTGCAGCCCCCCCCGGGGCAGCCGCAGCGGCCTGGGGCTCTCGGAATCCCGGGACGGTCCTTCGGCGATCGGACCCGCGGCCGGGGTTCGATCCGTCTGGGCTCTTCGCGCCGCGGCCGATCGGACCTTCCGCTCTTCCCGGCCCGGGTTGCTGCCGTGCTCGCGAGTCAGGCTCGTGGTCAGGCAGCGCAGGGCCTGGTTGCGGATCACGTCGGTGTTCAGCCCCGCGCCGGCGAGGACGCGGTGGGCGTCACTCTCGCGCACGGCGCAGAGAGCGGCGAGCAGGTGCAGCGACGAGGGACGGCGGTTGCCGAACGTGCCCGCCACCTGGACGGCACGCGCCTCGACCGCGGATCTGGCGTCCGGATTCTCGGGCTCGAGGTCGCGCAGGGCGTTGCGGACCTGTGTCGGGGTCAGGCCGCGCAGCGTCAGTGTCCGGGATGCCGTGGAGTCGCCCTCGAGCAGGGCCAGCAGCAGGTGTCCTGTGCCGGGAGGTCCCTTGGCCGATTCGGAGAGATCCCGGGCGCGGGCGATGATGTCGTCTAAGTCCTGCGTGGCCTGAAGGTTCATATTCGCCAATGAATACGGGATGTTGAACGCCAGCGAAGACTATGCCACAGTAGACGGGTGCTGATCAAATTTTTAGGTGTTCGTCTGCTTCCTCCGCCGGTCGCGCGGGGAACGCGAATAGTCCGGGCGGGTCGTCGTCCAAGTACCGTTCGGCGGAAGCCGGTCTGCAAGATCTCGACGACGAAGAAAACCCGGCTTCATTCGCGCCGGACAAAAGTGTATTCTGACAGAATCCGGGCTCGGCTGCCCGCGCGACGACAGGAGGTCACGACATGCGCCGAAGCGGTTTGAGGCTGCTCGCACTTCCCCTGGTCACGGCCCTGCTGGTCCTCACCGTCGTGACGGTGATCGACGCGGCGGTAGAGGATTCGTTCGCCGGAAAAGTGCTGATCCTGACCAAGCGCCCGCCGGGTTACTTCAAGACCCAGGGCGCGTTCGTGCAGTGGCTGCGCTCCCACTCGACAGGCAAGGTCTACCAGAACGAGGCCAAGGAATGGGAGTTCGAGACCATGGCCTTCTTCCGGCGGCCGCTGGGCGACTACGAGTGCCAGGTGGCGTTCTACGACGTCACGGACGGCAAGGCCTCGAAGCGCTTCGTCGACGGCTACGCCCAGCAGACCATGGACCGCAACACGCGCATCCTGGCCCACAAGGCGAGGCTCACGCGCCCGCAGTTCGACGCCAACCGTAGCTATGTCGTCATCGTCCAGCACCTGGGCAGGGAGCTCGCCAAGGGTTCCTTCAGCACCAAGGGCACGACCCAGGCCTCCATCGACGACCAGAAGCGCCTCGAGCACGAGATGAAGAAGATGGAAGAGTCGATGAAGGAGATGGAGCGCAAGGCCAAGGAGCAGGAGGAGAAGGCCAAGCAGGAGGCCGAGAAGAACAAGTCCGCCGGCGACAATCTCTTCTAGCCCGACCCCGCTGGTTCCAGCCGCTCCCGTCCGTGGTATGCTCCTGCCGATGAACGTCCTCGAGCTTCTCGACCGCCTGGACGGGCGCACCCTGCAGCCGGTCTACCTGTTCCACGGGCCGGAGCGCTTCCTGGTCGACGAGGCCCTCGACCGCCTGCGGTCCCTTGTCCTCTCGGGTCCCATGGCCGACCTGAACTTCCGCCGCCTGCGGGCCGGGGACATCTCCGCCGCGGAGATCTCCGCCGAGGCCCGGGCCGTGCCGATGCTCTCGTCCCGCCGCCTGCTGGTGATCGAGGAGGGCGAACGCCTGAAGCCCGCGGACCTCGAAGCCCTCGATCCCTGCCTCGAACACCCCGCGCCGGAGACCTGCCTGGTGGTGGTCGCGTCCAAGCTCGATCAGCGCCGGGGCCCGATATCGCGGGCGGCCAAGCGCGGACAGGTGCACAAGGCCGAGGCGCTCGGCGAGAAGGACGTGCCCGGCTTCCTGGCCCGGCGGACGAAGGCGCGCGGCGCGCGGCTCGCTCCCGAGGCGGTGGCCGCCATCGCCGCGGCGGTGGGCACCGACTGCGCGGCCCTCGACGACGCCGTGGAGCGGACCGCTCTTTTCGCTGGTCCAAAGCGGGAGGCCACGGCCGCAGACGTGCGCGAGGTGGTCTCGCCCATCCGCCAGCACTCGGTCTTCGAGCTGGTGGACGCCATCGGGAACCGGAGGCCGGACCTTGCCCTGACCCTGGTCGCCGAGCTCCTCGACCGCCGGGAGGAGCCCCTCAAGCTGGTGGGTTTGCTCGCGCGCCACGTGCGCCAGCTGCTGCAAGCCAGGGTCCGTCTCCACGCCGCGGGCGGCGCGCTGGAGCCGGGCGCGCTGGCCTCGGAGCTGGGGCTGCACCCGTTCGTGGCCCGCAAGCTCCTGGCCCAGTGCCGGTCTTTCCGCGGCGCAGAGCTCGAGAGCGCCCTGGCTCGCCTCGCCAGGACCGATCTCGAACTCAAGTCGAGCCGTCGACCCGCGGCGCTCGTGCTCGAGCAGGCGGTGGCAGATCTCAGCTTCGGTGTGCTAGCGTGAAGCCTAGGCCTTGGCGCCGAGCTTGTTGACGGCGAGAGTCAGGCGGGAGACCGAGCGCGAGGCGGTCCGGCGGTCCAACACGCCCTTGGTCACGGACCGGTCGAGCTGCTTGACCGCCGCGGACAAAGCCTGCCGCGCGCCGGCCTCGTCACCGGCCTCGATCAGAGCGCGCACCTTCTTGACGCAGGTCCTGGTCGTCGTGCGCACGTGGCGGCTGCGCGCCGTGCGTTGGATCCTCTGACGGTTCCTCTTCTTCGCCTGCGGATGGTTGGCCACGTTCCTCTCCTTTATTCGCCCGTGTCGAAACGGACCAGAACGCTTACCCTCGGGCCGCGTCGATGTCAAGCCGGGGCTCCCCGCCGGTAGCGCGCCTCCTGGAGGATCCGTGTACAATCCCGGCGTGCGGGAGATGAAGCCCGGGGTACGCACCATCGGTATCGACGACGGCCCCTTCGACCGGGCCGGGCGCGGGGACGTGCTCGTCGCCGGTGTCGTCTACCGCGGGGGGAGCACCTTCGACGGGCTGCTCACGACCCGGGTGCGCAAGGACGGCTGGAACGCCACCGACCGGCTCGTGGAGATGCTGGATGGCAGCAAATTCCTGCGGCAACTGCACTACCTGATGCTGGACGGCATCGCCCTGGGCGGCTTCAACATCGTGGATATCGGCCGCCTGCACCGCGAGACCGGCCTCAAGGTGCTCGCCGTGATGCGCCGCAAGCCTGACCTCGTGGCGATCCGCCGCGCCCTCGGCCGCGTCTCGTCACCCGAGCGCCGATGGCGGTTGCTCGCCGCCGCCGGCCCGATCCTTCCCATCGGCCGACTCCATTGCCAGCTGGCCGGGCTCGATGGCGACGAGGCCGCGCGGCTGCTGACGCTGACGTGTACGAGATCGCTCCTGCCCGAGCCGCTGCGGGCGGCGCACCTCATCGCCGGCGGGCTGGTCACGGGCCAGAGCGGGCGGCGGGCCTGAGTCACAGAGGCAGCAGGATCTGGGTCGGGCGCGGGGCGCGGTGCACTCTCGCACCGGTCTTGCGGATGGCCGCCACGATCTCGTCATCGCACCCCGGGCCCACGGCGACCTCGGTCGCACCGGTCTCCCGGACGAAGGTCACGAGCCCGGGGCGATCCTCTCCCTCGCCGAGGCGGAAGGTCCGGCCTGCCCAGTCGGGACAGGCGCGTCCCGGCCCGACGTGGGCCACGACCAGCCCCGCGCCGCGGGCGAGTCTCGTCGACGGCCAGATGTCGGCCGCGTGCAGGGTCACCTCGCCGTCGGGCAGCTCCTCCTCGAGGCGGTGCAGGCCGGCGAGGGGAAAATCGTGCTCCTCGAGGCGGCAGAGCATCTCGTACAAAGGCCGGAAGGCGCGCACCGGGAGCCCCGCGTCCATCAGCGATCTGGCGGCCTCGAGGGCCGCGGTGAGATTGCCGCAGGCGATCACCGGGCGCTGCGCAGGGAGTAGAGCCGCAGCCCATTCGGCCAGCTGCGGGCCAGTGCGACGGGCGGACGGTGGCCTGGAATCCGCCACCCTGGCGTCGAGCAGCAGCAGATCGCAGGACCCGATTTCCGCCGCGGGTCCGATCAAGGGCTTTCCGAGGCGCACACCACCGCAGTAGACGATCCGCCGGTCGTGCAGGCCCACCTCCAGCAGCGCCGAGCCCGGGCCCCGCCCGGCCGGCAACAACCGGATGTCCATCCGGCCGAGGCGGATCTTCCGGCCGAAGCCCAGGTGCAGGGTGTCGAGCCCCCGCTCCTTGGCGCCGATGGCCGCGGCGGTGAACGGCGTGGCCAGCACCCGCTGTCCGCGCCGGGGGACGTCCTGGTCCGGGTCCCCGAGGAAGAGCAGCCCCGGCCGGACGCACCCGGGAAAGCCGAGCGGCGTGCCCGGCAGGCGGAAGCCTCCCGTGCGGGATACCCCCCGCGGCCAGTGGTCGGCGTTGGCCGGACCGGCCAGCTCCTCCCGCGGCTTCCCGGCATTTGGTTCCCGAGGCACGATCACCACGCTAGGAGAGGCTGACCTGTCTGTCAAGTGCCTAATTTTCAAGAACATTTCGTCGCAATCGCCACTGGTGCTGAATAGCTCTCCCCCATGATTTGTCAAAGAACCGGGTTCGCACTGGCCCACGTCGTTGTCCTTGACGTCGGCGGCATCCCGGGCATGATTCCCCGCGGAACCGGGCAGCGGAGAAAACGGAAGGAGCATCCATGACGAAGACGGTGACCCTCGCGGCGTTCGCGATCGCGGCCCTGGCCGCCGCCCCCGCGGGTGCGGAGACGGTCGAGGAGGTGCTGGCCATCGCGGACGCCACCCTGACGAAGGTCGAGGATCAGACCTACACCGCCTCCCTCGAGGTCGTGCGGGACGGAAAGACGATCAAGACCATCGAGTTCGTCGCCAAGCTGAAGGGCCTGACCAAGCGGCTGGTCAAGTTCACGGCCCCCGGGGACGTGCGCGACATGGCGCTCCTGACGACTGACGACGGCCTGATGTACGTCTACATGCCGGCCTACAAGCGGGTCAGGCGCGTGGCCGCCCACGTGCGCAACCAGGGCTTCATGGGCACGGACATCTCCGCCGAGGAGATGGGCAACGCGGCCTTGTCCGTCGGTTGGAACGCCAGGATCATCAAGGACACGGCCGAGTCCTGGGTGCTGTCGATGACACCCAAGCCCGGTAACGATACGACCTTCGCCAAGAGGATCGTCACGGTTTCCAAGAAGCAGGGCGGCGTCAGCCGCATCGAGTCCTACGACGCGGGCGGCAAGCTGGTGAAGTCCGAGGATCGCTCGGAGTGGAAGTCCTTCGGCCCGGTGCACCTGCCCACCAAGTTCGTGATCACGGATCACCGCACCGGATCCAAGACGCTGATGTTCTTCAAGGGTTGCAAGGTGAACCAGGGCCTGCCGGACAGCGCGTTCACCAAGCGCGCCCTGATGCGCGGAGATTGATCGTGGAACCACGCAAGGCCTTCGCGCTCGGCATCGCGGCCATCGGCCTGGTCGGAGCGCTGCTCACCGGCCCGGTGCTCGCCGGTGAGCGTGACATGCTCATGGTGCTGCCCGGTTTCCCGGGCACGTCCGCCCAGGCCCAGCCCTACATCGAGAAGATGCTGCGCCACCTCGAGACCAAGCTCGGCTGGCCGGCGAGCTCGATGACGGGCCGCTACCTGCCCGACGGTGTCCAGGGGACGAAGGAGCTCAAGTCCTCGTCTCCGGGCCTGGCCCTGGTCGATCCATCGGTCTACGCCGGCCAGCACAAGGCCCTGGGCATGAAGGTCATCGCCAAGGTCGAGGTGGACGGCCGCGGCGAAGAGACCTATTCGGTGGTGGTGCGCAAGGGTGGGGTCGCCTCCCTCGCCGATCTCGCGGGCAAGGGCGTCGCCGGATCCGTGGTGCACGACCCGGTTTTCGTGGCCAACGTCGTCATGGACGGCGCGCTCGCGGCCGGCGACATCCGGTGCGTGCCCGAGAAGCGGCCGCTCAAGGCCCTGCGGGACGTGGCTCGCGGCAACGTCGACGCCGCCATCGTCGATCGCTCCGTTGTCGAGCACATGGCCGAGCTGGACTTCGCCGGCGAGCTCGCCGTGCTGCACACCTCGAAGCCGGTCCCGGCCCCGGCCGTGGTCGTGATGGGCGCCGGCATTCCCCACGCCGCCGCCATCGCCGGCGTGCTCGTCGGGATGTGCGGACGCCAGGACGGCGCCGAGCTGTGCAAGACCCTGACCCTGACCGCGATCAGGGCCGCCTCGGACAAGGACTACGCGCCCCTGCTGAAGCGCTACGGTTCCGGGAAATAGCTTCGCGTTCTTGTGGACGCGTTCCACCGGAGGCGACCATGACGTTCCGTGCCGCCGCCCAGCAGCTCCTTCCCCGGATCACCGCGTGGAGGAGAGCCCTGCACCAGATCCCGGAAGTGGGGCTCGACCTTCCCTTGACCCGGGCCTTCATCCGAAACGAACTGGGATCGCTCGGATTGACACCGCGGCCTTGCGCCGACGGGCTCGTGGTCGATCTGGGATCAGGGACGGATCGACTGGCGTTCCGCGCCGACATGGATGCGCTCCCCGTGGAGGAGGCGAACGAAACCCCCTTCCGCTCGCAACACCCCGGCGCCATGCACGCCTGCGGCCACGACGCCCACGTGGCGACGCTCCTGGGCCTGGCAGCCATCCTGACCGGGGAACCCCGAGCGGATCGACCCGTGCGACTCATCTTCCAGCCGGGCGAGGAAGGGTACTTCGGCGCTCGGGAGATGCTCGCGGCGGGCGCCCTCGACGGCGTGAGCGCCGTCTTCGCCACCCACGTGGGAGCCATCTCTCCCGAAGTCGGCCCGGGGCAGGTCGGCGTCAAGCCGGGACCCTGCATGGCCGCCGCCGACGAGTTCACCATCCGCCTCGTCGGCAAAGGCGCCCACGTGGCCATGCCCCACGACGGCCGCGATCCGGTCTACGCGGGATCCCTGCTGGTGCAGGCCGTCCAGGCCCTGACTTCCCGTGAAAGCGACCCCACGCGCCCCGCTATCGTCTCGATCAGCACGTTCCATGCCGGCACCGCGCACAACATCATCCCCGAGACGGCCGAGCTGTCGGGGACGATTCGGACGGTCGACGAAGACGATCGCGGCCGTCTCGCCCGCCGCCTCGAGGAGGTCGCGAAGGCCCTCGCCGCTGGCCTCCGATTGGACGCCGAGATCGCTCTCCACCAGGGATATCCCGCCACCGTCAACGACGAGAGGCTCTCCCGGCTCGTCACCCGGATCGCCCGTGAGGGGCTCGGCCCCGATGCGGTCCGCGTCCTCGCCTCGCCCTCCATGGGGGGAGAGGACATGTCCTACTTCCTCGAGAAGGTGCCGGGCGTGCTGTGGTTCCTGGGAACACAGAACCCGGGCAAGGGGATCTGCGCGCCGCAGCACAGCTCCCGATTCGATGTCGATGAAGATCTCCTCTGGATCCCCGTCTGGCTCCATCGCGAGATCATCCATCGTTTCGACACGTTCGAGCCCGAACCGGCCTAGAGGTCGACGATGCCGAGCCCCGGCCCGGGGGCGGGGAAGAGCACGCCGTCGCACAGGCGCACCGCCCCGGCCGTCGGGTCGCGAAGCAGCCCGATGTGTCCGTCGAGATCCGCACAGGTGACGTTGGGACGCGACAGGGCGAAGTGCAGGCCCGCGGCGATCCCCAGCGCCATCTCGTCCATGCAGCCCACCATCGCCTCGATTCGCGCCGCCCTCGCGACGGCGTTGACGGCGGTCGCCTCGGCGATCCCGCCGACCTTCATCAGCTTGATGTTCACCATGTCCGCCAGCGATCGGCGGGCGATGCGAAAGGCGTCGCGCAGCCCGACCAGGCTCTCGTCGGCCATCACCGGAACGGCCACGCGGCGGGTCACGACGCCGAGCTGCTCCAGATCGGCCTGCGGCGTTGGCTGTTCGAGGATCGCGACGCGCGCCGCGCGCACCTCCCGCACGAAGCGCACGGCCTGGTCGGCGCTGTAGCCCTGGTTGGCGTCGAAGCGGATCTCGACGCCCGGGCCGATCCGCTCGCGCACGCGCAGCACCCGCGCCACGTCCTGCTCCACGTCGAGGCCGCCCTTGATCTTCAGCGCCTTGAAGCCCTGGCCGACGAACGCCGCCGCCTGCTCCACGGTCTCGAGCTCCGGGCAGATGCCGATGGTGACGCTGGTGCGGAAGCGGTCGCGGAAACCACCGAGCAGCTTGTACAGAGGCTGACCGGACACCTTGCCGATGAGATCGTGCAGCGCGATGTCCACCGCGGCGAGGGCCGACGGCAGCGCGCCGAGCGGCTCGCGCAGCCTGGCGAGCAGCTTCTCGCGACGAGTCGCTTCACCGCCGATCAGCGAACGCACGGCTTCGTCCTCCAGGGCCTCGAGCACGCGCTCGGGTGTCTCTCCCGTGACGTGGGGATCGGGCGCCGCGCACCCCAGGCCGACGTGCGGCCCCGAAGTGCGCAGCCGGACGACGACGTTCACGGCGCGATCGAAGGAATCGTAGGCCACCGCGTAGGGCGTCTCCATCGCGAGCTCGACCATCCAGGCCTCGACGGCGGTGATGCGCATTCTCCTCCTCCTCACACACTGCTCGCGCTCGGGCCCGGCGGGAGGCTCTTCGATCCGCGTCGGCCGCGAAGCGGCTGCCCGGGCGGCACCGACGGATGCACGTCGTGCAGCGCCTCGTACTTGTCCCGCAGGTAGCGTACCAGCGCCTCGGCGTCGAGCCCGCGTCCGGTGGCGCGTGTCATCACCTCCTCGGCGGGGTACATCGCGCCCTTGTTGTGCACGCGCCGGCGCAGCCAGTCGAGGATCGGCCCCAGCTCGCCGTTTCGCACGAGGTCGTCGAACGGCAACGAGCGCCGCAGCCGCTCTGCCAGCTGCGCCGCGTAGGCGAACCCCACGAGGTACGAAGGGAAGTAGCCGAAGTCCCCGTCCGCCCAGTGAATGTCCTGGAGGATCCCCTCGGTGTCGCTGCGCGGCGGGGCGCCGAACAGCGCCTCCCGCCTCGCGTTCCACTCGCCTTGCGCCCGCCGCGCCTCGAAGGCGCCGGCGAAGAGATCCCTCTCGAACTCGTGGCGCAGCACCAGGTGCAGGCAGTAGTGCAGCTCATCGGCGTCGATCCGGACGGCGCGCGGCCGCAGGCGGTTGGCAAAGCGGTACAGCTCGTCGGCGCTTCGCGGTTCCTCGAGCGCCGGCGCGCAGATCGGGTGGAAACCCTCGAAGAACGCGCGGCTCTTGCAGACGAACAGCTCGAAGAACAGCGCCTGCGCCTCGTGCAGCCCGGTGGAGGCCCCCTCGTAGACGACCGTGTGCAGGTACTCCTTGGGCAGGCCGAGGTTGTAGAGCGCGTGGCCCGCCTCGTGAACCGAGTCGAACAGCGCCTCGAGGCTGGGACGCCGCCGTGCCGTGATGCGCACGTCGTTGCGTGAGATGATCGTGCTGAACGGGTGCGTCGACTCCGAGAGGGAGACCTTGCGCTGCGGCACGCGCAGCGTCTCTACCAGGAAACGATCGACGATTCTTCCCGGCTCGCCCGTGCGGAAGACGATCTCCGGCAGGGGCGGGCCTCGGCGCCCGGTCGCCTGCCCGATCCGTTGCAGCAGGTCGAGCACGGCCGCCTTGATGGTCGCCACGGCGCGATCGAGGCGCTCCGGCGCCAGCCCGGGCTCGTGCTCGCCGAGCAGCACCGTGTAGGGACGCCGCCGCGGATCGATGCTCGCGGCCTGTCGACGCTTGAGCTCCACCATCGCCGCGAAGCGCGGCGCGAAGACGCGGAAGTCGTCGGCGCGGCGGGCCCTCTCCCAGGCGGCCGTGGCGAGCACTCGCTGCCGCGCGATCTCCTCGCGCAGCTCTCGTGGCACGCGGCGTGCGCGGCGGTGCCGCGCGGCGAGGCGGACGATCACGACCCGGTCCCGGGCCGAGAGCGGACCCCTGCGGGCCTCGCGGATCGCCTCGGCGAGCTCGGTCGACCGCAACCGCTCGTCGATCAGCCCCTCGACGAGCTCGAGCTGCTCGCTGCGCCCCTTGACCGCGGCCGGAGGCATGTTCGTATTCATGTCCCAGCCGAGCAGCTCGACCACGCCGGAGAGGAGGGATATCTCCTTCTGCACGCGCGCGACGACATCCATCGCCCGGCGCGGTGTCGATCCCTTCCGGCGGGTCGGTTCCATCAAGGCACCTCCGAGACGGCTCCCGGCCGCTTCCGGTCAGGAAATCGGAGAAGGGGCAATCGGTCAACTCCGACGGGAGGAAGCCGTCGGTCCGGCCCCTCCCGACCGTTGGAACGCCATGCCCCGGCGAGGGGAATCCCCTGCCGATTGACGGTTCACGCCGACCGGGACCTGGTGTAGATATCCCCGGCCATGACTGACGACCTCAGAATCCGCGCGGTGCGTTTCGAGAGCGGGGCGATACTCCCGGCCGCGGCCGAGGCCGCCGCCGCGGACGAAGCTCTGGGCTTCTGCGACGTGCGCGGCTTCGGCGAGCTCAACTGGGTCGAGCTCCAGCCCACCGCGGGCGGAACCCGCCGCCTGCGCGGCCCCCTCGATCTCCTGGGTCTGCAGGGACGCTTGCGACGGGCCGGTGACGTGGTTCTCTCGGACTGGATCTGCACGGTCTCGCGCGAAACCGACAACGGCATCGAGGTCATCGGCGGCAGGCTCGTGGCCGCGGAGTGCTCCTTCGCCGAGGTCTCGCTCACGCCGCTCACCGCCGTCGCCTGTGAATCCGGGAAGCGGCCCGACGACGGGCCCGCGGCGACATCGTCCCCGGTCGAAGCCAGGCCCGAGGCCAGGCCGGCAGCCTCGGCGCCTTCCCCCGCGGCCCCTGCGCCAGCCGCGGCGATGTTCGCCGAGGCCATCGCCGAATCCCGTCGCCAGGAGGCGAGCGCGCCCGACTGGGATCGCGAGGACGAGGTCCGTCCCTCCCGCGGCGACGTCGTCAACCACCTCCAGTTCGGCCGGTGCAAGGTGCTGCGCATCGACGACGACCACGTGACCCTGCGCAAGCCGGATGGCCGCACGGTGCAGCTCGGCCTGCCGGTCCTCTCCTTTCGCGCGGTGGACACCGAGGGACCGGGGCGGGCCTTCGACGTGCGAATCCGCCGGCCCTGACCAGGTGCCCCGGGATCCCAACGGAACCCGCCTTTTTCGTCTCACGTTCGTTGTGCTAGTCTCGGGCCATGGACGACGAAATCCGAACCCTCCGGAACCGGGTGCGCCAACTGGAGGCCGAGCGGCACGACCATGAGCGGTTCGAAGAGCAGAGGCGCGAGCTCGACGGCCGGATCCAGCATCTGCAGCGGATGGAGAGCCTGTCCGTGCTCGCGGGCGGGGTGGCCCACGAATTCAACAACCTGCTCACGGGGATTCTCGGTAACGCCGGGTTGGCGCTCTGCGACCTCCCGCCCGGATCCCCGGCCCGGGAGAGCCTGCGCGACATCGAGATCGCTGCCCAGCGAGCCGCCGAGCTGGCCGGGCAGATGCTCGCCTATGCCGGCCGCGGCCCCCTGGTGACGACGCCCGTCGATCTGCCGCGCCTGGTCGAGGAGACCGCCTCGCTGCTGGAGTCGCTGCCGGGCGAGGGCGTGCGCATGGTGCTCGACCTGGAGGCGGGCGCGCCCCGGATCCGCGGCGACGCCAGCCAGATCCGGCAGGCCCTGACCAACCTCTTCTCGAACGCCATCCTCTCCCTCCGGGACCGCGGCGGCACGATCACGGCGCGCACCGGAGCCGTGGACTCGACCGCCGTCGGCACCGCGGGCGCGGACAACCTGGCTGTGGAGATCCCCGAGGGGGTCTACGCGTTCGTAGAGGTGACCGACGACGGCTGCGGGATGGAGCCGGTGGAGATCGAGCGGGCCTTCGAGCCCTTTGTCTCGGGGCGGTTCGCCGGCCGGGGCCTGGGCCTCGCCGCGGTGCACGGCATCGTTCGCGGCCATGGCGGCTCCGTGGATCTCGTCTCCCGCGCCGGCGAAGGTACTCGCGTGCGGCTTCTGTTCCCCGCGGCGGGTCAGGATCAGGAGGCGAGGACGGAGGAACCCCAGGCCGAGGAGGTCCCCGCGGGGTTCCGCGGGCGCGGCCTGATCCTGGTCGCGGACGACGACGAGGTGGTCCTCCAGGTGGCGACTCGCGTCCTGGCGCGTCACGGCTTCTCCATCCTGACCGCCCGCGACGGCGTCGAGGCCCTCTCGCTGATCGAGAGCCGGCCCGGCGACATCGCGGCGGTGGTCCTCGATCTGGTGATGCCGAGGATGAACGGCGCCGACGCGCTGATCGAGATCAGGAAGCTGCGACCCGACCTGCCCGTGATTCTCTCGACCGGCTATTCCGCCGCCGACGCCGCCGTCCGCCTGGCCGGGCTCGCCGCGGACGCCTTCGTCCAGAAGCCCTACCGCCGGGAGCAGCTCGTCGCCGCGCTGCGGCGGGTCCTGGAGCGCGGCACCCGATCCTAGAGCAATCCGCGAAGGAACCTTCCGGTGTCACTGCCCCGGGCGCGGGCCACCCGCTCCGGCGTGCCCGCGGCGACCAGCCGCCCGCCGTCTCCGCCCCCCCCGGGACCGAGGTCGATGACCCAGTCCGCGCACTTCACGACGTCGAGGTTGTGCTCGATCACGGCCACCGTGTTGCCCTGGTCCACGAGGCGGCCGAGCACGTGCAGCAGCTTGCGCGTGTCGTCGAAGTGCAGCCCGGTGGTGGGCTCGTCGAGTACGTAGAAAGTCCGGCCCGTGTCCCGCCGTGCCAGCTCGCGGGAGAGCTTGATCCGCTGGGCCTCGCCGCCAGAGAGGGTCGTGGCGGGCTGGCCGAGGCGCACGTAGCCCATGCCCACGTCCTCGAGGGTCCCGAGGATGCGGGACAGCCGGCGGTGGCGGGAGAACAGCTCTCTCGCCTCGCTCACCGAGAGGTCGAGGATCTCGCGGATGTTCCTGCTCTTGAAGCGCACCCTGAGCGTGGCCTCGTTGTAGCGCTGGCCGCGGCAGGCGTCGCAGGGCACGTGCACGTCCGCCAGGAAGTGCATCTCGACCCGGATCACGCCCGCTCCGCCGCAGGCCTCGCATCGGCCGCCCGTCACGTTGAAGCTGAACCGGCTCGGGCCGAAGCCCGCGGCCCGCGCCTCCCTGGTCTCGGCCATGATCGCGCGGATCTCGTCGAAGGCCTTGGTGTAGGTGGCCGGGTTGGAGCGCGGCGTGCGGCCGATGGGCCGTTGGTCGATGTGGATCACCTTGTCGAGCTGTTCGACGCCCTCGAGGGCGCGGTGGGGACCCGGGACCGCGGCGGCGCCCATCAGCCTGCGCTGGAGCGCGGGCAGCACCGTGGACGAGAGGAGCGAGCTCTTGCCCGCGCCGGACACGCCGGTGAGCACGACCAGGCACCCCAGCGGGATGTCCGCGTCGACCTCCCTGAGGTTGTTGAGGGAGGCGCCCTGCACACGCAGCCAGCCCGAGGGCTTGCGGCGCCGCTCGGGGACCGGGATCCGCTCGCGGCCCGAGAGGTAGGCCCCGGTCAGGGAGCCCGGGCAGGCCGCGATGTCCGCCGGCGTGCCCTGACAGACCACGCGCCCGCCTCGCGGCCCGGCCCCCGGTCCGAAGTCCACGACGTGATCGGCGCGATCGATGGTGCCTCGATCGTGCTCGACGACGATCACGGTGTTGCCGAGGTCGCGCAGGCTCTCGAGGGCGTCGAGCAGGCGACTGCCGTCCCGCGGGTGCAGCCCGATGGACGGCTCGTCGAGAACGTAGAGCACGCCCGAGAGCTCGGAGCCGATCTGGCTGGCGAGCCGGATGCGCTGGGCCTCGCCCCCGGAGAGCGTCGGGGCGAGCCGGTCGAGAGTCAGATAGGAAAGGCCCACGCCCTCGAGGAACCCGAGGCGCGCACCGATCTCTGCGATCAGCTCCCGGGCCACCTGGGCGCGCGCACCGCCGAGGCTCAGGGCCTCGAACCAGTCGCGGGCCGCGACCACCGATAGGGCCGAGATCTCGTGGATGCCCCGGCCGCCCACGCGGACCGCTCGGGACTCGGGGCGCAGCCTGGCCCCGCCGCACCCGGAGCAGGAGCGCTGGGAGAGGAACCGACGGTAGTGCTCCCGCATCTCCTCGGAGGACGTCTGCTGCAGGCGTCGCATCAGCGTGTTGGCCACGCCCTCGAAGCGCATCGCCCACTGGCCGTGGGACTCGCCGCTCTTCCAGCGCACCTTGATCCGCCGCTCGCCGGCGCCGTAGAGCACGAGATCTCGGTGGCGCGCGGGGAGACGCCGCCAGGGCCG
This sequence comes from uncultured Myxococcales bacterium, assembly GCA_964476305.1. Lineage (GTDB taxonomy): Bacteria > Myxococcota_A > Polyangia > JAAYKL01 > JAAYKL01 > CAYZAI01. The sequence continues at coordinate 1,384 of CAYZAI010000012.1, read as the reverse complement.
GTCCAGGTCCACGCCGAAGTCCCGCTCGAGGGCCTCGAAGATCCGCGTGTTCCAGCCATCGGTCCGCTGCAGGGCCTGGGCCCAGGGCCGGATCGCGCCGCCGCGGATGGAGAGCGAAGGATCGGGCACCACCAGGGCCGGGTCCATCTCCAGCCGCGTGCCCAGCCCGTTGCAGTCGGGGCAGGCGCCCAGCGGCGTGTTGAACGAGAACGACTGCGGGCTGGGCTCGGGGAACCCCACGCCGCAGTCCGGACACGACCGCGAGGAGGAGAATCGGAGCGGGGGACCGCCGGCCACGGCCACGACCAGCTCGCCGCCGGATTCGCGGATCGCGGTCTCGACCGAGTCCGCGAGCCGCACCGGGTCCGCGCTCCCCACCACCACGCGATCGACGACAATGTCGATATCGTGCTTGCGCGTCTTCACGAGCCGCGGCAGTTCTTCGTCCAGCCGGACCTCTGCGCCGTCGATCCTGAGGCGCACGAAGCCGCGCTCCCGGGCTCGGTCGACCACGTCCCGGTGCTCGCCTTTTCGGCCGGTCACCACCGGCGCCAGCAGCTCGGCCCGGGTCCCCAACGGCAGCGCGGAGATCTCGTCCACGAGCTGCTGGGAGGTCAGCGCGGCCACGTCGCGGCCGCAGAGGTGGCAGTGCTGGGTCCCGGCGCGGGCCCAGAGCACGCGCATGTAGTCCCAGATCTCGGTGATGGTGCCCACCGTGGAGCGCGGGTTCGACGAGGCGGCCTTCTGCTCGATGGCGATGGTCGGGCACAGGCCGCTGATCCGCTCGTAGCGCGGCTTGTCCATCTGGCCGAGGAACTGCCGTGCATAGGTGGACAGGGATTCGACGTACCGGCGCTGGCCCTCGGCGAAGAGCGTGTCGAAGGCCAGGGACGACTTGCCCGAACCCGAGACGCCGGTGAAGACCACCAGCCGGTTCTTGGGAATCACGAGCTCTTCGATGCGCAGGTTGTGCTCGGCCGCGCCCTTGATGAGGATGTGCTCGCCGTCGCCCATCGCGCCGCCAGTATGCGCGAGATCGCGTCCGCGACAAGCCGGATCGCGCAGGCGCCATGCCTCGGTGCCTAAAAAAAGGGGACGGAATCGGGACGGTTGAGACTACCTCACGGCTCTGCTAGGTTGGCGTGGTGAAATGCGTTTCGTTGGACCTCACCCCGGATCCCACGCTCGGTCCGCCGTAGTCTGTCACCCGCCCCCTGCGGGGCCGCATCTGGCCCCGGTGATCGTTGTACCTGGTACCTGCGAGAGCCGGGGCGCGTCCTGCAAGCCTGGCTGGAGCCCACCGATCTCTCGAAGTTGCCCATTGGAAAGCGTTGCCGGAGGCACCCGAGAGCCGTAAAGCGGCGCCGGAAAGGCTTGCCGGGCC
>CAYZAI010000011.1:0-27045 GCA_964476305.1 uncultured Myxococcales bacterium | reverse complement strand
TCGCCCCGTCGCAGTCGTCGTCCAGCAGGTTGCACTTCTCGTCGACGGGACCCTGGCCTCCGCTGCACTGGATCTCGTAGCCGAGCAGGGTGTAGACGCACACCAGGCTGCCGGGCACGCACTCGCCGTTCAGGTAGCTGTAGTCCGGGTCCGTCACCCACGGCGCCGGGTCGCAGCCGTCTCCCATGGTGGGGAAGTCCTCGTCCGTCAGGCCGTTGCAATCGTTGTCCAGACCGTCGCAGATCTCGAGCTGCCCCCCGGCGGGCTCGAGACAGGTCTCGTCGACGTCGAGGCCGATGCAGCACTCCACCGCGTACGAGTCCACGCCGTCGAAGGCGCAGTAGAGCCAGGCCTGGTCGCAGACCCCGTAGCCCGGGTTGCACTCGATGCCGTCGTCAGAGCCCACCCCCGACAGGTCCTCCTCCTCGTCGCTCAGGCCGTCGCAGTCGTTGTCGAGGCCGTCGCAGATCTCGGACAGCGGCGCCACCGACCCGTTGCACTGCCCCCAGATCGGGTTGCCCGGCGTGCTGCCCGCCGCGCAGAACTGGATGCCGGTCTGACACTCGCCCTCGTTCGGGTCGCCCGTGCACTGCGGGAACCCCACGCAGCCGCCGCAGGCCTGGAACACGCCCTCGTCGGTGTTGCCGTCGCAGTTGTTGTCGAGCCCGTCGCAGATCTCGGTGCCCGGCTCGGAGGCGTTCAGGCACACGATCTGGCCGCTCACGCAGGACGTGGTCCCGTCGTCGCAGGGGCCGCAGTTGGGGGGATCGAAGGTCAGATCCTCGTCGGTGCTGCCGTCGCAGTCGTCGTCGACGTCGTTGCACTGCTCGACGCCCGGTCCCACGGAGCCGTAGCAGGTCGTGTCCCCCGTGGCCGGGCAGTACTGGAAGCCCTGCTGGCACAGACCCTCGTCCGGATCCCCGGTGCACTGCGGGAACCCCACGCACCCGCCGCAGGGCTCGGTGATCCACTCGTCGGTCTGGCCGTTGCAGTTGTTGTCGACGGTGTCGCACTCCGTCCCCTCGGTCACCGGCCCCTGCCCTCCGTTGCACACCACCACGCCGCCGGTGCACTCCATGGATCCCACGGAGCAGGCGCCCTGGCTCGCCCCGTCCGGGCAGGCCCCGAGCGGGTAGTCCGGGCAGCCGTTGGGGTTGGCCCCGCCGCAGGGCCAGCCATCCTGCGGGAAGGTCTCGTCCGTCTCGCCATCGCAGTCGTTGTCGATGGCGTCGCAGGTCTCGGCCCCGGGCCCCACGGCTCCCTGGCACGCTCCCCAACTCGGCCCCGTTCCCGAGCAGTACTGCACGCCCTGCACGCACTGGCCTTCCTCCGGATCGCCGGTGCACTGCGGGAAGCCCACACATCCGCCGCAGCTCTGGTAGATGCCTTCGTCGACCTTGCCGTTGCAGTTCTGATCGATGCCGTCACACGTCGGCAGCTCCGCCACCGGGCCCGTGGCCCCGGAGCACGACAGCACGCCGCTCGAGCAGGTCACCGTCCCGGCCGTGCAGGCGCCCTGGTTCGCCCCGTCCGGGCACGCCCCCAGCGGGTAGTCGGGGCAACCGTTCGGGTTGGCCCCGCCGCAGCCGTCTCCCACGCCCGGCACGTCCTCGTCCGTCGAGCCGTCGCAGTCGTCGTCCAGCGTGTTGCATTGCTCGCTCGGCTTCGGGCCCACGCTCCCCGCGCAGGCCAGCCACACCGGGTTGCCCGGCGTGCTCGCCGTCACGTTGCAGTACTGGATCCCCGTCTGGCAGATGCCCTGGTTCGGATCCCCCGTGCACTGCGGGAAGCCCACGCACCCGCCGCACGTCTGGTAGATGCCCTCGTCGCTCGCCCCGTCGCAGTCGTTGTCGAGGCCGTCGCACTCCGTGCCCTCGACCCCGGGCGTGCTGGCCCCGCTGCACAGCCACTGGCCGCTGGTGGTGTCGTCGCAGTAGTAGGTCCCGAGGTTGCACTCGCCCAGGCCGTACTCGCCGCACTCGTTGGGGCCCCAGCCCGGATCCCAGGCCAGGCTTTCGTCAATCTCACCATCACAATCGTTGTCGAGGCCGTCGCAGATCTCGATCCCCGGCGCCACGCCGCCCGTGCAGACCCAGCCCGAGGCGCCCTGGCACTGGTAGACGCCGGGCTGGCACACGCCCTCGTAAGGGTCCGCCGTGGCGCTGTGGCTGCACACCCCGGGACCGTAGCCGTCGTTCGGCAGGCCCAGGCCCTCGTCGGTCTCGCCGTCGCAGTTGTCGTCCACTCCGTCGCACACGGTCTCGCCGGGATCCGTGCACGGATCCGGCGAGGGCAGCACGTTGTGCTCGTCGCAGAAGAGCTGGAACCCCTCGTCGGTCAGATCGTCGCAGTCGTCGTCGATGCCGTTGCACTCCTCGGTCAGGATCGAGCCCGCCACCACCTGGTAGAGGATCGCCGACAGGCTGGCCTGGGAGTTGGCGAAGAACGCGTGGCCGGAGGGGCTCGCGCAGTCCGAGGAGCCGTGGGGCGTGATGTTGTAGGCCTGGGCCGGGTCGTAGTGGCACCCGCCCACGTCCGCCATGTCGTCCAGGACCGTTGACTGGAAGGCCAGGCCGATGACCCACGTGTCCACCCCGAGGTTGTCGTGCAGCAGGTTGGTCTGGGTGACCGGGTCGTGGGTATCGTTGGAGGCCGCGCCGTCACCGAGAAAGATCACCGAGTAGGGCCGGCAGTCCGCGTCGGTGTCGGCCTGTATCACGGTCTGCAGGTACGTGTAGGCCGAGTTGATCGATCCGCCCATGGGCGTGCTGCCGCTCGCGCGCAACTCCTGCTCGGTGTAGTCGTTCCACGGGCCGCGCCAGGAGGATCCGTCCGGGGTGGCCAGGCTCGCCGCCGAGTACTCGTGGTGGTTCACCCACATCAGGACTTCCGCCCGGTCGTTCTCGGTGTTGACGTCGCGGTTCGTGGGCAGGGTGCCCGTCTGGTGGCCGAACCCGACGGCCAGCCAGTTCCTGGAATCCGAGAACGTCATGTACCCGTCCTCGTTGTAGTAGCGCAGGTTGTCGTAGTCGGACGCCGTCTGGTTGTTCCAATACCAGTTCAAGTTGGGCGCGGACGACTGGTTCGGATAGTAGTCCTGGGCGAACTTCATCAAACCGAATTCGATGTCGCCCGACGTGAGCAGCATCTGGGCCAGGGCCTCCTTGGCGGCGTACAGCCGCGAACCGCCGAGGCCCGGACAGCAATGGCGCCCTCCCGTCCAGGGGTCGTTGCTTCCGTCACCATATGTTTCGTTTCCCGAGAAGTCCCACGCCATCGATCCCGAGGTGTCCACGATGACCAGGATCCGCGGCTTGATCTGGGTCTGTGCCGAGGCCGTCCCCGCCTGGGTGAGCACCAGGCCCGCTACCAATGCCGCAACGACGGTCCCGAATCCGACGAGTGACTTGCCCTGCATGTCCTTCTCCTTACTATCGCCACCCGGAAGTCCGGGTCACACTTTTCTATTAGAGACTCTTTATAGTGGAATTTTACGGTTCCTGCTGTCACATTTTTCGACTTTTTGATAGGCCTTTTCCCGCATCGCTCGCCCGCCCAACCCGCCGTCCGGACAGGCGCAATCGGGAATTGCGCGACCCTTCGGGGCGTGCTAGGGCAAGGGTGAACCATGGCCATGGAGGCGCGCCGGCCGAGGAACCGGGCCCCCACTTGAAGCGGAGGAGCGCGATGACGATACCGAAGGTGAACAAGGACGAATGCACGGGTTGCGAGGAGTGCGTCGAAGCCTGCCCGGCCGAAGCGATCAGCATGAAGGACGATGTCGCTTTCATCGACCCGGACGAGTGCACGGAGTGCAGCGCCTGCGTCGATGCCTGCCCGGCGGAAGCGATTTCCGAGGAATAGGCCTCCTCCGGTTCCCTCGATCCACCACCCCCGATGAGCACAGACCACGAGCCCAGAGGATCGCTTCCACCTTCCTCGTCCCGGCTCGGTGCCGCGTCCCGGCGGGGCCTCTTCCCGCGCTCGCGGCTCCTCGTCACCGGGGCGGCTCTGCTCGCCGGCGCCGCTGCTCTCGCCCTCGCGGACGAGCGCGCGGCGGGGTTCTTCGTCTCCGCCGTCCAGGACGGGCTCGGGCGTTCGCTGCTGGAGCGGGGAGATGTCGCCTCCGCGATGGAGGACGCGGCGGGTTTCGCGCTCGTCGCCATCCTGCTGCTGCTCGCGGCGCCGGCCCTGGCGTCGCTGGCCGTCGTCCTGGCCAACGCTCTGCGGGCGCGCCACGCGCGCGGAGCCACGTCGGTCCCCCTGCCCCCGGAACGGCCGCGGGATCTCGCCCCGGCGCTGCCGCGGCTCGCCGCGCTGGCGCTGATGGCGGTCGTGTTCGCCGGGATCCTGGGCCGCCACCGGGATCTGCCAGCGGCCTGGATGTCGGGGGATCCCGACACGATCCGCGATCTGGCGGCCGCGATCGTGGAGCTCATCGCCGGGGCCGGCGCGGTCTGTGTGCTGGCCGGCCTGGCCGAGCTGGCCCTCGTGCGCGCCAGGCTCTGGTCCGCCCTGGCCCTGACGCGCTCCGAGGCGCTTCGCGACCGGCGCGCCGAGAGCGGTGACGGGCGCGCCCGGAGCGAGATCGCCGTTTCGGCCCGGCGCCGGGAGCGGCCGTGATCCCCGCGGTCCTCGAATTGTGGCGGGTGGCCGTGCCCGTGCCCCTGCGCCGGCTCTTCACCTACTCCGTGCCTCCGTCCCTGGGCCGCGCGGCGGCGGGGATGCGCGTGCTCGTCCCGTTCGGACGGCGACGGCTCGCCGGCTACCTCGTCGAAAAGGCTGCAGATCCGCCCGAGACCGGGATCGAGATCCGCGCCGCCCTCGCCCTGCTCGACGACGGCCCGTCCATCCCGGCCGAGCTGCTCGCGCTGCTCGTCGAGGCCGCCTCCTACTACCTCCACCCGCCGGGCGAGGTGCTGCGCGCGGCGTTGCCCGCGGGCATCGATCCCTCGGAGCGCGCCGGAGAGCTGAGGGGACCCCGGGTCCGCGGCCGAGCTCACCGGGTGGTCCGCCCGCTGGCGCCGGCCGAGCCGGCCCTCGAGGCGCTCGGACGCCGCGCGCCCGTGCGGGCCGCCCTGCTGCGGCGAATCGTCGACGCCGGACCGGAGCCCGTGCCCGTCGCCGGGTTGCGCGCGACGAACAAGGGGGCCGCGGCGCACCTCAGGCGGCTGGCCGCGGACGGCATGGTGGAGATCGCCGTCGAGGAGCGCCCCTGGGACCCGTTCCTCGGACCGGCCGTCGAGCGGGACACGCCGCCCGCGCTCACGGCCGAGCAGGAGCGCGCGGTGGAGGCCATCGGCTCGGCCCTGGACGCCGGGAGCTACCGGGGATTCCTGCTGCACGGCATCACGGGCTCGGGCAAGACAGAGGTCTACCTCCGGGCCGTGGAGCGGGCCCGCGCCCTGGGCCGGGGCGCCCTGGTGCTGGTCCCCGAGATCACGCTCACCCCGCAGCTCGTGCGCCGCTACCGGGCGCGCTTCGGCGACGAGGTCGCGGTCTGGCACTCGGGCCTCTCGGACCGCGAGCGCTACGACCAATGGCAACGGATGCGGTCCGGCGCGGTGCGTGTGGCGGTGGGTGTGCGCAGCGCGGTGTTCGCGCCCCTCGAGCGCCTCGGCATCCTGGTGGTGGACGAGGAGCACGACGGCTCGTTCAAGCAGGAGCGAGGCTTCCCCTACCACGCCCGGGATCTCGCGCTGCTGCGGGCGGCCCGGGCCGGAGCGGTGGCCGTGCTGGGCTCGGCCACGCCGTCCCTGGAAACCTACCACAACGCCTTTCCGGAGAGCGGCAAGCTGACCCGGCTCGAGCTCTCCTCGCGCCCCACGGCGCAGCCCCTGCCGGAGGTGGAGATCATCGATCTCGGGCGCCACCGATCCGGCCCCGGCGGCCAGCGCCTCGTCGCGCAGCCGCTCCACGAGGCCATCGGGCGGACCCTGGCCCGGGGCGAGCAGGTGATCCTGTTCCTCAATCGCCGGGGCTTCGCGCCGACCCTGCTCTGCGAGGACTGCGGCGCGGCGGAGCGCTGCACCGAGTGCGCCGTGTCCCTGACCCTGCATCGCCGACCGCCGGGCCTGGTCTGCCACTACTGCGGGGCGCGGCGGCCCCTGCCCGAGTCCTGCCGGGCCTGCGGTTCGAAGGAGCTGCGCACCGCGGGCATCGGAACCCAGCAGGCGGAACAGGTGCTCGGCGAGCTGTTCCCGTCGGCCCGGATCGCCCGCCTGGACCGGGACGTGGCCTCGGGACGCGCCGCCGAGGCGATCCTCGAGCGCCTGCGCCTCGGGGAGATCGACATGCTGGTGGGCACGCAGATGATCACCAAGGGCCACGACTTCCCGCGGGTCACGCTCGTGGGGGTGCTGCTGGCGGACGTGGGCCTGCACATGCCCGACTTCCGCGCCGCGGAGCGCACGTTCCAGCTCCTGACCCAGGTCGCGGGCCGCGCCGGGCGCTCGGACCTGGCCGGGCGGGCGCTGATCCAGACGCGCCTTCCCGGCCACCCGGCCGTGGCCCTGGCCCGCACGCACGACTTCGAGGCCTTCGCCGCGGCGGAACTCGCCGCCCGCCGGGAGCTGGGCTACCCGCCCTTCGGCCGGCTGGCCGCGCTCCGGATCAGCGGCCCGGACGAGCAGCGGGTGGTGGCCGCGGCGCGGGATCTGTTCATCGCGCTGAACGACGCGTGGCAGCGTCTCGGGAGGCCGCCCGTGCGCCTGCTGGGCCCGGCGCCGGCGCCCATCGCCCGGATCCAGGGCCGCAGCCGCTGGCGGATCCTGCTGCGGGCCCCGCGCCAGGACCAGATCCGCCGCCTCCTGGCCGAGGTCGCGCCGCTCCTCGAAGCCCCCCCGACCGGCGTCCGCTCGCGGATCGACATCGACCCGGTTTCGATGCTGTAGCCCGCGCGCTGAAGCGCACGGCAACGATGCGCTGCGCGCAAGCCCTGCGGGCTCCTTCCAGAACGCCGCGATTCACCGGAGCCTTCTGGAATTCCCGAGCGATTTCGCTTTGATCCGTGTAGTCCGTACGCGGTTTGCGCGGTTTGCGGATCCGTGTAGTCCGTACGCGGTTTGCGGGCGAGCGCCAGGACGAAAGCGCCGATTCCGAGCGCTGCGGCTTCTCGGGTGGCTGGGATTTCGGATTTCAGGCGCCGGTGTCGGCCAGGCGGCGGTTGGTCTCGCGCAGGCGGGAGGAGAGGATGCGGCCGAGGACGCGCAGGACCTTGAAGCCCGCTCGGGGCTCGGTCTCGAGGTGCGTCGCGAGGCGCTCGAGCGGGAAGGCGAAGGCCACCGTGGGCTCGGTGGCCGTGACCCGCGCCGAGGTCGGCCCGCTGTCCACCAGCGCCATCTCGCCCAGGGACGCCCCCGTGCCGAGCCTTGCAACCTCGAGCAGGCCCGCCCCGCCGCCGTCGACCTCGACCTTGACCTCCCCGGCGACGAGCACGAACAGGTTCCGGCCGGGCTCCCCCTCCTCGATCAGCACGGCCCCGGGTTCGAACGACAGCCGGTCGGCCAGCGTGTGCAGCGAGCGCAGCTCGTCGAGGCTCAAGCCCGCGAAGACCGGCAGCGAGCGCAGCACGTCGAAGTTCCCGCGGACCGCCACCACTCCCCTGGGCGCCGCGGGCGGCGCGGCCGAGGCCTGGGCGTCGCCCGGCAGGACCAGCGGCGCGACGCCGGCCCCGGCCGGCGCGGGAGGAAGCGCCCGGACCTCCCGTCCGCCGGTCCCGAGCAGCGCGAGCCCCTGCCTCGCGCCCGGGTGGTCGGCCACGACGCCGAGCACCGCCGTCCACAGCCGGGTGGCCTGTTCCGCGTGCCCGGCCCGCGCCAGCAGCCCGGCCAGCCGGTGGTGGATCTCCGCGGTGCTCTCCTCGAGGGGACGTCCCCTCACCGCCTCGGCGTAGCGCTGCATCGCCTGCTCGTGGTTTCCGGTCTTCTCGAAGAACCTGCCGAGCAGGGCCGAGGACTCGGCGTACCAGCGCTCCATGCGATCGATCCGCTGGAGCAGCTCCACGGCCTTCTCGTAGCGGCCGAGCCGCATGAAGAGGTGACCGGCGTGGTAGCAGGCCCCGGCCCGGGCGTAGGCTTCGGCGGCCCGCAGGTGATCGCCGGCCTCGAGGAACGCCGCGGCGGCCAGATCGAAGGACAGCGCGCGCTCGTGCATCTCGCCGGCCTTGCGCGGATCGCCGGCCCGGGAATAGGCGCCGGCGGCGCGGTTCCAGTCGTAGGCGGCCTCGTAGCAGCGGGCGGCGGTCTCGTGATCCTCGATGGTCTCGGCGCAGGCCGCGGCCCTCCCGACGTCGCGGGCCTCGCCGAAGAGCCGGGCGAGCTTGCGCCAGTGCTCGCGGCTGGCGCCCACCTTCGCCTCGGCGATCAGCGCGTCGCCCACCTCGGCGTCGGAGGCGGCGAGCAGGGAGACCGCGCGGTCGATCTCGTCCTTGCGCAGGTAGTCGCCGATGACCTGGACGACGTTGCCCGACGGCCGGAACTCGCCGGTGCCGCCGTCGTCGAACTCGAACTCGATCTCGCGCATCGCCCGCTCCCTCAGGCCGATCGCCGGGGCAGCACGGAAAGGGCCTCCCCGGGGGTGGTGATGCCGTGCTGGATCAGGAAACCCAGGTAGCGGCCGAGCGGCACGAAGGAGCCGCTGCGGGCCGCGACGTCGAGGATCTCCTCGGGCGCGGCCTGGCGCGCCACCGCGGCGCGGACCTCGTCGTTCATCACCAGGATCTCGAGGGCCGCCACCCGGCCGACGAAGCCCTGCTCCTGGCAGCGCGCGCAGCCCTTCGAGCGGTAGAGGGTCGGCGCCTGTTCGCCGATGACCCCGGCGTGCCTCAGGTTGTCGACGATCTGCGGGTAGTATTCGAAGGGCGTCCGGCAGTCCGGGCAGAGCCGGCCGATCAGCCGCTGGTGGATCACCCCCACCAGCGAGCCCGAGAGGGCGAACGGCTCCATGCCCATCTCGAACAGGCGCACCAGCGCCGCGATGCACGAGTTCGTGTGGAAGCTCGTCAGCACCAGCCGGCCGGCGAGCCCCGCCTGCAACGCCAGCTTGGCGGTCTCGGCGTCCCGCGTCTCGCCGACGAGGATGATGTCCGGATCCTGGCGCAGGAACGAGCGCAGCACGGTGGAGAAGTCCACCCCGGGGATCTGGCCGATCTCGACCTGCGAGAGCCCGTCGAGGTGGAACTCGACCGGGTCCTCCACCGTGACGATGCTGATCTCGGGGTTGCGGCGCTCGAGCAGCCCCGAGTAGAGCGTGGTGGTCTTGCCCGAGCCCGTGGGGCCCGTGACCAGCACCACGCCGTGGGGCGCGTAGAACATCTTGCGGATCGCCTGGCGCACCTTCTCGGCCAGCACGATCTTCTCGAGCGGCACGAGCGCCGTGGAGGCGTCGAGGACGCGCATCACGAGCTTCTGCCCCAGCTTGGTCGGCACCAGCGACAGGCGCAGGTCCACCGAGCGCCCGCCGATGTCGAGGGAGATCCGCCCTTCCTGCGGCTTGCGGGCCTCGGTGATGTCGAGCCGGGCCAGGATCTTGAAGCGGCTGAGCAGCGGCTTGTGGGACTCGATCGGGATCGGCCCGATCCGCTCCTCGAGGGCGCCGTTGATCCGGTAGCGGACCCGGGTCCCCTCCCGCCCGGGCTCCACGTGGATGTCCGAGGCGCCGCCGAGCACGCCGGTGAGGATGATGCGGTTCACGAGCTCGAGCACGTCGGGGCCGCCGGCCCGGGTCGCGCGCTCCGTCTCCTCGGCCTCGGTGATGAAGCGGATCGGCTGGTCGGCGACCTTGGCCGCGGGCTTGGTGCCGCCGACGCCGAGGCGATCGATGAAGCGATCGACATCCTCGCGGCTCGCGGCGACGGGCCTGACCCGCACGCCCCGCAGGTAGCGGCTGATCTCCTCGACGGCCCCGGTGTCCGCCGGATCCACCGCCGCCAGGGTCACCGCGCCGTTCTCGAAGGCCACGGGCACCACGCCGCGGCGCCGCACGATCTGCTCGGGGATCAGCGCGGCGAGCTGGGGGTCTGGCTCGTAGCGGGCCAGGGAGACGAACGGCACGCCCTGGCGGGCGCCGGTGGCCGCCAGCCGGGTGGCGAGCACCTTCATCAGGTCGCGCTGGACCTGCGGCGCCTGGGACAGGATCGCGTCGAACACCGCGCGATCGAGGCGGTGGACCCGGGAGTCCACCAGCGCCGTGCACGTGGCGCTTCGGGGCTCGCCCGTGACCAGCGCCAGCTCGCCGAGGCAGTCGCCCGGGCCGAGTTGGGCGACCTCGATGGCCAGGCCGAAGTCCGGGTCGCGCACGTAGACGCCGAAGCGGCCGGCCTCGACCACGTACAGCGCGTCCCCGGGCTGGCCCTGCACCACGAGATCCTCGCCCTTCGCCACGGCCCGCGGCTCGAGCCGGGAGGCGATCTGCTCGATGTGTCCGGCCGGCAGCGACGAGAAGACATGGGAGCTGCCGAGGATCTCGGCCGGCGTCATTTGCCGTCCGCGTGCCGGCGCACGATCTGCTCGTAGATCTCGATCTCGTGCCGGTTGCCGATGACGACCGGTACGCGCTGGTGCAGCTCGGTGGGGACGACATCCAGGATCCGTCCGCGGCCCGTGGTGGCCCCTCCGCCGGCCTGGTCGGCGAGCATCGCCATCGGCGCGCACTCGTAGAGCAGCCGGAGCTTCCCCTTTCCGGTCTTTGCGTTCGCCGGGTACATGAAAACACCGCCGTAGAGGAGGTTGCGGTGGAAGTCCGCCACCAGCGAGCCGATGTAACGCGACGAGGTCTTGGCGTAGCGCGGGTCGTCGCCGTAGCGGACCATGTCCGCGAACTCCTTGGTCGGCACGTCCCACTTGGCGTAGTTGGCCTCGTTGGCCGAGAAACACTTGCAGACGTCGGGGATGCGGATGTCCTCGTGGCTGAGGATGTACTCGCCGATCTCCGGGTCGAGGGTGAAACCGTGGACTCCGTGGCCGGTAGTGAAGACGAACATCGTGCTCGAGCCGTAGATCACGTAGCCCGCGCCCACCTGCTGGCTCCCGGGCTTGAGGAAGTCCCCGAGGGTCAGGGTCTCGACCGCGGCCGCGATGCGGTGGATGGAGAAGATCGTGCCCACCGAGACGTTGGCGTCGATGTTGGACGACCCGTCGAGGGGATCGAACAGGACGAGGTAGCGGTCGCCCTCGTAGTTCGCGGCGCGGGGGAAGACGGTGTAGTCCTCCTCCTCCTCGGTGGCCATGCCGGCCACGGACGGCATCCAGTGGAAGGTCGCCTTCATGATCTCGTTGGCGATCACGTCGAGCTTCATCTGCTGCTCGCCCTGGACGTTCTCCTGGCCCTGCTTGCCGAGCACGTTGAGGATCCCGGCCTTCTGGGTCTTGGCCGAGATCACCTTGCTCGCCACGCCGATGCGCCGCAGGATGTCGGTGAAGACTCCGCGGCTCTCGGGGAAGGCGCGCTGCTCCTTGGCGATGTAGCTCTCCAGTGTGTCGAAGTCCTGCCATCCGGATGCGGTCATCGCGAGGCCTCCTTTCGGTTCGGTCACGGGCGGACCTCACAATAGCACAAAACGGACCTGGGAGGCACGGCGATCGGTCCGCCGATGGTCCCGGCCGCCGCGGCGCCCCGCCGATCGCCGCGGCCTGGAAGGCCACGGCAACGATGCGTGCGGCAAGCCCTCCGGGCTGGGGGTCGCAGAGATCCCCCTTCGACGAAGAGGATCTGGAGGATTTCCGGATCCCGGCTCACGCAGGAGCGTCGCGTCGAAGCTGGCCGCGATCCTCTGTCTTCTAACCAATTGTTATAATTATGGAAAAAACGAAGCCGTCACATGTGACGGAATATTCGTCTAAAAAGGCTGTTTTCCGAAAAAGCGGCCGAAAAACCGCGTTTTCTTGCAGAATATTTTTCGGAGGTCTTACAAGACCTTGTAATATATGACGAATAAATCCTTCGGTCGCTCAAGGAAACATGTTTCCTAAATGCGCCGATATATTTTTTTCCGTTCGCCCGCTCGAAGGCGCCGGTTGTTCGCTCCCGCTGGGCCGCCGAAGAGCGAGCGCCGAATGTCTGTTCAGCAGGCGACCCAGGGGCTATGATTCGCCGATCCGCGCGGGGTGGGCCGGGGCGCGGGAAGGAGCGGAGCATGAAGCGAGCACTGTGCCTGGCGGCGGGGGTGGCCATGGGCGCGATGGCCTCCGGGTGCGGCGGGACCGCGCCGGCGCCCGAGACGGGGGCCGGCGGAAGCGAAGCGGCGCAGGCGGGAACCGTGGAGCCGGGCAGGGGAGCTGCGGCGGGCGACGCCATCGGGCCGGAGGTGGAGGTCCCCATGGCCGGCGGGCACCTCTGCGCCCGGAGGATCGAGAAGCCCGGCGAGGTCGTGCCCCACTACAACGCGGTCCGCGAGCTGCCGCCGGACGAGATCCGCGGCCGCTGCGGGTTCGCCTTCGTCGAGGCCATGTCCCGCTGGGGCGGTCCGCCCTCGGACCTGCTGACCATCATCGTGGACGGGGCCCGGGAGGACGAGGGCGCCCTCGTGGCCTGGGTGTTGAAGAAGGCGAAGCGCGACGCCGAGACCGCCTCCCGGGTGGTGGCCGCGGACGTGGCCGCGTCGTTCTCGCCGGGCGGCGATCCCCAGGCGGCGGCCGCCCGGGCCGGCTGGTGGGAGGGCAGGCTCGCCGGCGCGCCGGACGGCGGGGGCTTCCTGGCCGGGGCCGTCGCGGAGGGCAAGGCCCTGCCGGTCCTGCTCGGACGGGTCAACGAGGTCCACCGGCTGCGCTGCCTGCTCGAGGTCAACCCCCTGGGCTTCGCCGTGAAGTGCAAGCCGATCCACACCCAGGGCCAGCAGATCCAGCTCCGCTGGCGCGCCGCCACCCGCGACGGCGTGCTCGAGTCCCTCGAGATCGCGGACTGCCAGGGCAAGTCCTGCGGCAAGCTGCGCGAGGCCGCACTGAAGCTCGTGGCCGCGGTGCGCGCCCTGGTGGCGGACGCCGGGAAGCTCCGGACCCGCGTCTACGGCGATCGCATCCTCGACTGGCTCGTGCTCCCGCCCATGCGCGGCATGGGCGAGGGCATCCAGTAGCGCGGGCGGGACTACCGCGGCGGGGGCTCGTCGGGCAGCTCCCAGGTCTCGGTGAAGAAGCCGCTCTCGATCTCCTTGCGCCCGCCGAGGACCATGAACGCCTTGCGGGCCACGGTGGCGTGGTTGTACACGATGTAGTCTCCCAGGTAGATCGGCAGCTTGCCCCCCTCCTCGACGGCCTCGGCGTCGACCCCGGCCTGGACCACGAGGTAGCGCGTGGGCTCCAGGGGGTTGGGGCAGACGAACCGCGCGCCGACTTGCCAGCCGGCCAGCCGCCTGCCGCGCAGCTCGAGCCAGTCCGGGCCCACCTTGATCGGCAGCTCCCCGCCGATCTCCGCCAGCACAGCGTTGTTGCGGGCGTTGCCGTAGAGCACCACCGCCCGGCTGCGCATCATCTCAGGGGTCAACTCGGTGTCGGGGATCACCGGGTGCCGCACCTCGGTGTAGTCCCGGGCCGCGACCCAGGCGCGGGCCCCGAGCCCGGCGGCGCGGCGGAGGATCGGCGTGTCGTCGGGATCCTGGGTGCCGTAGACGTGGATCTGCGGCTCGTACATCACGTCGCCGAGCGGGCCGGAGAGTGCGGAGGTCTTGCAGGCCCCGGGCCGCGGCTCCATGCCGTTCCACACGTGCCACGGCGGCCTCCCGCCGTCCGCCCCTTCGGTGTCCTCCGGGGGGAAGGCGTTGGACAGCGTCAGGCGGCCGTCCGGCGGCAAGGGTCCCGAGAAGGCCTCCTCGCCTTCCACGAGCACGCGCACGGGAGAGAGCGCCGGGGCTTCGTTCAGGAGCAGCGTGAAGCGGGCGGTGTTCTGGGCCTCCACCTCGATCGTGGAGCCGTCCTTCACCGTGGCGCGCAGCCGGCCGGGTTGCCGGTGATCGGCCCGTTCGTCGAGCACCACCCAGTGCTGGCGGTTGGCCCGGCCCGAGGCCGTCGCGAGCCGGACATCGGCCGGCGCCGACTGCCGGCGGTACCTCGAGACGAACCGCTCGATGAGCAGCTTGCGCCACAGCACGTAGCTCAGGTCGTGCCCCTGGCCCTCGTACTCGTTGTACTTGAACGGGATGCCCAGGCGCTCGAGGAGCTTGGCCATCCCGCGGGCCTGCTCCACGCTGAAGCCCGGATCCTTGTCCCCGTGGTAGAAGCGCAGGTGCGTGCCGGCCGCGTTCTCGGCGTAGGTGATCGCGGACTCGTTCCGCAGGATCGTCCGCTCGTGGGGCCGCCAGCGCCCGATGGCCTCGTGGTGGGTGGTCCAGTCCGTCACGCCGGCCACGGGCAGCACCGCCGCGAAGCGCCAGGCGTGCTTCAGCCCGATGGTGTAGGCCCCGATGGCGCCGTTGGACAGGCCGGAAAGGACGATGCGGTCCGGATCGATGTTGTAGTTCTTGCGGACATCCTCGATCACGTCGAGGACGTCCTGCTCGCCCATCCAGCGCCACCGGATCTGACCCAGACCGTCGGGAGAGACCACGATCGAGTCGGGGTGCCGCCGGGCCTTGAACTCGGTGTAGTGGTTGTCCCAGTAGTCGGCCACCGAGACCTCGTTGCCGAGGTTCATGGCGAGCCAGAGGTTGTGGTTGGACGACCCGCCGTGCAGGGTCACGATGAGCGGCTTGGCCACCTCGGGGTCGTAGCTCTCGGGCACGTAGATCGAGTAGAGTTGCGGGTTCACGGAATAGCGCGAGCGGTAGCCTCGCCAGATGATGTCCCGCTGCTCGGCGAGCAGATCGTGCCCGGCTTCCGCGGCCCGCAGCAGCTCCTCGATCCGGTTCCCCATCCGGGACGCCAGACCCTCGTGGCGCCGCTCGCGACTGCCGGCCAGGAACGCGTAGGCTTCGATGGTCGCCAGGGACCCCGGCGCGATTCCCTTGATTTCGCCCTTCCTCACCGCGGCGCGCAGAGAGGCGACCCGCTGTTCCGCGGTGGGCACACCGAGCGGCTCCAGCGGGCTGGCCCCCACGACCATGACCCCGGCCAGAAACAGGACCGGGACGAGAAACGCGATTTTCGAAGCGCTCTTCACCTGGCGCACCTCGGCCTCCCCCACTCGGTTCCTACTTAACAGGACGTTCAATTGAACGCGAAAATCAGGCGGATGCGTCAGGAACGGGGAAGCAGGTCAGCGCTCCAGGCGGCGGGGTCGGCGGAGTCGAGCAGGGCCGTCGCGCCGCGCAGGCCCGCGTCGAAGGCGGACGGGGCGCGGTCGAGACTGAAGGGCCCGAGGGCCATGCGCTCGGGCGCGAGCACGACGACCTCGATCCCGGCCTCGGCGAGCAGCTGGGCCGAGCGCACGTCGCGCAGCACCCGCTCCTCGGCGGGCGTGTCGGCCAGGGGACCGGCAAGCGGCAGGCGCGCGCCCCGCCGCGGCGGCAGGTACGAGATCACCACGACGTCCACGTCACCCGCGCCGAGGAACGGCATCAGCGGCGTCTTCTCGCCGAGGCCTCCGTCCACGAACCGCCGGCCGTCGATCCTCACCGGCGGGAACAGGTAGGGCACCGCGCACGAGGCCAGCACCGCCGGGATCAGCGGCCCGCTTCCCAGGTGGCGCACGCGGCCGTCGTCGACGTCGAAGGCTCCCACCGCCACGGGCGTGCGGCAGCTCTCGAAGGAGTGGACCGGCAGCACCGCGGACAGCCGGGCCGCGAAACGGCGGCCCGCCAGCAGGCCGAACCCGTCCGGCGTGAAGGGGAAATGGGGATCCCAGAAATCGGCGCGCCGGACCGCGAGCAGCTCCTCGCCGATCTCCCCCGGCTCGCGGCCCGAGGCCCACATGGCGGCCACGAGCGCCCCGGCGCTGTTGCCGGCCACGCGGACCGGCCGCACCGCGCGCTCGTGGAGCGCCTGGAGCACCCCGGCGTGGTGGAAGAAGCCGAAGAACCCAGAGGCCAGGGCCAGCCCGACCCGCCGTCCGTCCAGGCGCTCGGCCAGGGTCGTCAAGGGATCCTCCTCATCAGGGCAGGTCAACGTGGATCTCGGCCGTCCCGACGTTGCCGGCCCGGTCCCAGGCCCGGATCGCCACGGCGTGAGGGCCGGAGGGCAGGCCCGCCGGGAGCACCGCGCGGAACTCCTCGCGGGTCCCGTCGAGCACGCCGTCCTTCGGGAACACGGGGAGCCAGGGCCCGCCGTCCACGGAGAGCTCGATCCACGAGACCGGCGAGAAGCCGTCCTCGACGGCGCCCGACAGTGCGCCCTTCCCGAAAGCCAGCCCGCGCACCACGGGAGGCTGGTTGTCGATGATCCAGGGCTCCGAGATGCGCTCGTCCGAGAGCGCGTCCGCCGCGTCGTTGCTGGGTGAGTCGTCGGCCACGAGCCGCAGCTGGTAGCGGCCGTCCGGGACCGAGCCCGTGTTCCACTCGTAGCGGGTCTTGGTCAGGATCTCGTCGTCGCGGGTGACGGGGCGCCAGACCTGTTGCCCCACCGCGCGGTACCACAGCCGGAAGCGGAGCTCGTCCTCGTCGGGGTTGTCCACCTTCCAGCTGATCTTGGCCAGCGCCTCGTTGCGCTTCTCGGGCCGCGCCGGGATCGTGCGGGTGGACGACTTGACGCCCTTCTCTTCCTCCTTTTTCTTGTCCTTGCCGGCGACGGGCTTGCCCTTGCCGGCGAAGGGGGAGCCGGGATCGAGGTCGGTGATCAGCGCGCGCCGGTTGAGCGGGCGGTAGGCCAGCTCCGCGGCGCTGAGCCGGGCCTTGCGGTCCCTGGCCCAGCCGAAGCGCAGCTGGAGGTGGCGGGCGTGGGGGCCGGGCACCAGTGCTCCCCGGGTCAGCGGCGCGCTCCAGTCGGTCCAGCTCTCCTGGGGCTCGGCGGTGTTCCCCGAGCGGGCGCGGACCTCGAAGGTGCCCTGGCCGAACCAGTCGAGCCGGCCGAAGCGGGCCGCGGCGCCGGCGTCGAGCACCGGGCTCAGGTACACGGCCTCGGCCGGGCGCCCGGCGGAGATGGCGTAGGCCGCGCCCGCGTCCCCGGTCGTCGCGAGCCACAGGCCCTCCCGTGCCAGCAGCGCCATCACCTGTCGTTCGTCGAGGTCGAGGGTCGTCCGCGTCCGGCGGTCCGGGCCCACGGTGACGACGAGCCCCTCGACCCCGAGGCCGGCGTGCACGTTGCCCCGGCCGTCCCGCGCCAGGCACACCACGTGGCGGTCGGCGTGGGACCAGAGATCCTCGATGCGGCCGTCGGCGAAGACGCGGTGCAGCGAGCCGGAGCCGGGCTGGGGTGTGCTCGAGGTCGTCTTGCCGCCGGTCTGGGGAGGTGTCCCTGTCGGGCTCGTGACCGGCACCGCCGGCTTGACCTTGAACGTGTTGACGGCCACCACCAGCGACTCGCCGTCGACGGCGATGGCCTTGACTTCGGTGGCGTCGAAGTCGGCCAGGGCCAGCGAGCGCCCCGGGCCCGAGACCTCGAGGAGCAGCGCCCCGGGGCTGGTTCCGGCCAGCAGCTTCCCGCCCCGGCGGGCCAGGGCCACCACGTGCTCCTCGCCCGTCTCGAGGTAGATCGCGGCGCGCCCGTCCGGACCGATCGCATGGATCTCCCCGTTCGGCCCGGTGCCGGCGAACAGCGTGCGGCCCTTCGAGTCGAAGGCCAGCGCCAGCACGTGCTCGACCTTCTCGGGCAGCTCGGCGAAACGCTCGGCCTCGACCGGCTTGCCGCCGGGCACCTTCCCCGGGTCCTTCACGCGCCAGATCACGGCGTCGGGCAGGGACGCGGCGTAGAGGTGGCCGTCGCCGCCGACGGCCAGCGCGGTGATCACGAGCTGCCCGGTGGTCGCGATCACCTCGACACCGTCTCCCCGCACCCTGAGGATGCGGCCGTCGTAGCCCGTGCCCAGGTAGGCCACGTCCCCTCCGGCGTCCACCGCGGACCAGACGAGGCCGGCGTCCTCCAGCGCCAGCTGCCTGGCGCGCTCGCCGAGCACGACCTCGCCGGCATCGGTGATCGCGGTCTCCCGCGGCTCGCCCTTGCCCAGCTCCTCGGCGCCGGCCAGCTCCCAGACGCGGGTGCCGCCCGCCGGCGCCGCCGCCGGGATCATCAGCAGGACGGCCGCGGCCAGCGCGGCGTGCCCCATCGGTTCGAGTGTCATCGGTTCCTCCGGTTGCCCACGGTCACCTCGATGGTCTCGCGCCCCGAGACCAGGTACGGCAGCCGCACGACCTCGCGCACGTCGCTGCGCCACGACACGAGCTGCTCGGCGCCGGCCGCGGGCTTGAGCGCCGCCACTGCCGAGGCCGGGAGCTGCTCGAGCACACGGCCCCGCAGGGCCACGCCCTCCCCGGGCACGTCGATGCTCACCACCACCGACTCGGGCGGGTGGAAGCGCTGCACGTTGGCCAGCAGGTCGTCCAGGCTGTGCGGCAGCGGCATGATCGGCGCGATGTTGTCCCCGCCGCCGACCTCGATGCGGATCCTCTCGCCCGCCGCCGATTCGGGGATGCGCACCGGCACCGAGATCAGCCGCTCCTCACCGCCGTACATCTGCAAGCGGACGTGCACCGACACGACCTCACCGGGCAGGGGCTCGACCGCGGTCAGGTAGGCGCCGACCACGCTGGCCACCCGCCTCCCGTAGCGCAACCGCACGTCGAATTCGAGGCGCTCGACGGTGGCGTCCTCGAAGGTGTTGCCGAGGATCATGCCCACCACCGCGATCGGCCGGAAGTACCCGGTGAGGCTGGCGAGGCCCACCCGCGAGGCGCCGGCGTCGGAGAGCACGAGGGGCATGCCCCGCCCGCCGATCCAGATCCGGCCCTCGACCTCGGCGGTCACGTCCTCGGCGTCCGAGGCCGCGGAGGCGATCACCGAAAGCAGCGCGGCCCTGAGGAAGCGCGGGGTGAGCAATCGGTGGGAGGCCACCTCGATCCTGAACTCGTCGAGCCGGCGGCCACGGTCGTCGGCCAGGGCGATGTGGACGGGGATCATCGGTGCCCGGCGGTCGGTGCGGGCGACGATCGCGGCCTGGCGATCCTGGACCAGGGAGCCGGCCTCCCGAAGCGGGCTGCCGATCTTGTTGGAGCGCGCCAGCGAGGCCATCACCGTGTGGATCTCGGCGGTGGACACGGGCACGAAGCCCTCGCCCATGTTGAACATCGGGTGACCGAAGGCCAGCACCCGGTTGCCGCGCACGTCGGTCACGGTTCCGATGCCCGTGGCGCTCATGTCGCCGCGGATCAGCTGCACGCCGATGGCCGACCCGGGGACGAAGCCCGCCGGGCCCCGATCGTTCCGGCCCGAGCCGCCGCCCTGCACGGGCTCGATGCCGAAGGGCTCGAGGATCTCGGCCAGCAGCTCCCGGGCCCCGCTGGCGAAGCCCGACAGGCTCACCGGGGTGCGGGACGGCACGATGCCGGACCCGCCCGCGGCGCCGGTCGCGTGAACCGCCGGGGCGGCACGGCCTCCGCTCGAGAGCCCGAGGGACGGGTCCGCACCGGTCGCCGCGCCGAAGGCCCGGGTCGCGGTGCCCTCGGCCCGGGGCTTGCGGTCGAGCACGGCCAGCATGTTGCGGATCGGCGTCACGCCGGCCACGGGCTCCTTGCCGAACTGCCAGCCGTAGGCGATCGCTCCGGCCAGCCGCCCCTCGATGTAGATCGGCGAGCCGCTCATGCCGCCGATGATGCCGGCGCGGTCGGTCACCGGGTGGTCGGTGCGGACCAGGATCAGATCCTGGCGCAACAGGAAATTGGGCACGACCGAAATCACCTCGACGCCGAAGCGCTCGGGCTCGGTGCCCTGGAAAACGGTGAGCCCGTATCCCTTCATCCCCGGGCGGATGTCCTCGGGGTCGATGGTCTTCTCGGGCGCGGCCAGGCCCGTCCCCGGCGCGAGGGCGGCGAGGGCCGCCAGGGTCCCGAAGGCGGCGAGCAGGACAGCGGTGGTGGGTCCGTGCCTCATGGCCGCGACATAATGGGGCCGGGAGCCGCCTTTGACAATAGGAGTCGGGCCTACTCGGGCCGGGCGAGCGCGGTCGGGCGACGGATCGGCACGGAGCGAAACCGGCTGCCGTCGCGGGCGACGGGATGCTATACCGGCACCGTGGCGGACGAGACTCGAACGCAAGGACAGCGCTTCCGTACGGGTGACGCGGCCACGCTCGGGGTGGCCCACTTCCTGCACGATATCTTCTCGGCGTTCCTCGCGCCGCTGCTGCCGCTGCTGATCGAGCGGCTGCGGCTGAGCCTGTTCCAGGCGGGCGCCCTCGACTTCCTGACCCGCGTGCCGTCGATCCTCAATCCGTTGATCGGCCGGCTGATCGACCGCGGCGGCCTGGCCCGCTGGCTGGTGATCGTCACGCCGACCGCGACCGGCACCGCGATGTGCCTGATGGGGCTCGCCCCGTCCTACGCCGCGCTGGCGGTGCTGTTGCTGGCCTCGGGGATCAGCATCGCCGCGTTCCACGTGGCGGCGCCCGTGATCGCGGCCGAGGTCTCGGGGTCGCGGGTGGGGCGCGGCATGGGGTTCTTCATGGTCGGCGGCGAGCTGGCCCGGACCGCCGGGCCGCTGATCGCGGTCCAGGCCGTGGCCTGGCTCACCCTGGAGGGGCTGTGGAAGATGACCCCCGTCTGCGTCGCCGCGTCCGCGCTGCTGTGGTGGCGCCTCCGCCGGATCCCGGTCTCATCGCGCCCCGCGAGCCCCCTGGGTCTGGTCGCCCTCTGGCGGCGGATGAGCCGCGTGCTGGCTGCGGTGACCGGGATCATGGTCACCCGCGCTTTCATGGCCGCGGCGCTGACCACGTTCCTGCCGACCTTCCTCTACGGCCGCGGCGAGACGCTCTGGCTGTCCAGCATCGCGCTGTCCGTGTTCGAGCTCGGCGGTGCGCTGGGGGTGTTCGTCGCGGGGACGATCAGCGACCGCCTGGGCCGGCGGCGGGTGCTGACCGGGATCGTCGCCACCGCGCCCCTGCTGATGGTGGCGTTCGTCCTGGCCCCCGGCGCGCTGGTGCTGCCGACGCTGGCGCTGCTGGGCTTCGTGCAGCTGGCCACCACGCCGGTGATGATGGCCGAGGTGATCGAGGCCGCGGGCGAGGATCGGGCCGCGGCCAACGGCACGTTCATGATGATCTCGTTCCCGGTGCGGGCCGCGGTCGGGCTCGCGGTCGGCGCGCTGGGGGACGCGCTGGGGCTGGAGGCGACCTGCTACGTCTGCGCCGGGATCGCGGCCCTGGGGCTTCCCTGCGCGCTGCTCCTGCCGATCGGGGACCGCCGCGACGGTCCGGCCGTGTAATGGGGGGGGGGCGCCCCACAAGGAAGTCAGCGGTCGGTCTCGGGCAGGGCGCCCATGTGCTGGGCCACCTTGGCCGCGTCGCTGGTCCGGCCGAGGGCGGCGTACAGGCTCTGGACCTTCTGGAGCAGAGTCCGGGCGCGGCGGTTCTGGCCCTCGCGCTCGGCGATGGCCGCCTGCCGGTGCAGGGCCCGCACCTCGCCATCCTTGTCGCCGTGCTCGCGGAAGATCCTGAGCGCCTTTTCGAGGCTGCGCTGGGCCTGTGAGGTCTGGCCCAGGCGGTCCTCCTCGTCGGCCAGCAGCAGCAGCACTTCCGCGTGCTCGGCCTTCTTCCTGGCCGCGGCGAACGTCCGCGCGGCCTCGAGGAACGCGTCGCGGGCCTCCTCGGTGCGCAGCCGGCGCGAGGAGAGGCGGCCCGTCTGGACCAGCAGCTCGCCGCGCAGACCCTCGTCCTCGATGCCGGGCAGAAGCGCCGCGGCCTCGTCGAGGGCGCGCCCCGCGGCCACGGTGTCACCCAGCATCGCCTCGAGCCGGGCCTGGGCCAGGTGCACGCCGAAGCGCCCCACGTCGTCCTTCTCGACCATGAACAGGGCCATGGCATCGGCGAGGTGGCGCCGGGCCTCGACCTCGTGGCTGGTCTCGCGCTCGAGCTCCGCGGCGCAGAGCAGCAGACGCCCCCGGGTCAGCTCGTGCTCGCGGCCCGCGGCCGTGGCGCGCTCCAGCCCCTCGGCGAGGATGCGGCGGGCCAGGGGGAAGTCCCGATCCCGCAGCGCCACCCGGGCCCGCTCCTCGAAGTCGGCGAGGGCCTGCTCCACCGCCGGGTCCGGCTCCTCGGCCTTGGCCGGCACGGCCGCCGCGGGCTTCGCCTCCGCCTTCCCCGCCTCGGGCTCCCCGCCGCTCCCGCACCCGGCGAGCGCCGCCGCCATCCCCAGCACCGCCGCCAGCGGCATCCGTCTCCTCGCGCGCATCGGGGGCATTCTAACCGCTTCGCCGCCGGAAGCGCAACGAAGCGGTCGCAACGCAGCGACTGCCAAGAAACCGTAGCCTCCGGCGATCGGCTCCCCCCATCCCCCTTGCCCCCTTCCCTGCGAGGGAAGGGGGAGATCCGTTTCTTTTCCTGCCCCCTTCCTCGCAGGAAGGGGGGTGGGGGGGGTAGGGCGATGCGGACGGGCGGGTCTCGTTCTTCGGGGTCCGCTCGAAGCGCGGGTGAGTAACTCAGAAGGAGATCGCGGCGCCGGCGGAGAAGGCCACGGTGTCCTCCGCGCCGTCCGGCGCCGGCACGAGGAACAGCACGACGCCCGTTGCGGCGAGGGCAGCGCCCGAGGCCATCAGCGCCCAGGCCGCGGGCTCCTGCCCGGACGGACCGCCGTACACCTGGCCGAGGACCAGCCCGGTGGCCGCCGCGGCCAGCCCGGTCGCGCCGAAGGCCCACGCGGTCCCGTCCCGGTACCAGGGTCGCCTGGCCGCGTCCGCCGCTCCGGTCCCGGACAGCTCGCCTCCCGCCCTCTCGAACGCGCTCGCGTCGGCCTCCGGCGCGACCTGCGCCGACCGCGCCAATCCCGCGATATCGACATCGACGAGCCAGAGCTCGGCTCCCTGCTCCCGACCGATCACCGCCGCGAGCCGGTGGGTGCCCGCGGCCCGCGCCAGCTCCCACAGATCGCGGACCAGTTCGTCGTCGCCGATACCGGCCTTGGCCGCGAGCTCGACCTCGCCGCTCTTGGCTGACAGAGCGGTCGAGAACAGTGCGATCGGCCGGAACGTGTCCGGGGCCCGTCCCGACGACAGGACAACGGGGCCCGGCCCGCCCCCGCAGCGCGTCCGAAGCGCGTGGGCATCGCGGCCGATCCTCACCCGGTGTTCGGGGCCGACCGTCACCTCCCTGCCGTCGATGTCCAGCCCGCAACCTTCGGGCACATCGACGGTGAGGGCGTCGACCTCGCCGGGCTCCGGCACCGGAACGGCCTCGTGGCGCTCGCGCAGCCACGGCGGGAAGTCCGTCGTTCCGGGCTCCAGCTCCGGGTAGCGCCGCCGGGCTCCGGACAGCAGCTCGTCGACGAGCTGCTCCTGCTCCAGCAGGCGCGCGATCACCGCCAGGAACAGCCGGGCGTCGAACGCGACCGACCTGAGCCCCGGATCGCGGGCCATCCGCTCGGGACGGCCTTCGATCTCGGCGAGCAGCCCCTCGAACTCCGCCCGCGCGGCCTCGTGATCCCCGGCGAAGAAAAGGTCCGCCGCGCGCTTGCCGCGGGGGACGAGAGCGGCGCTCGCGGAGGGATCGCCAGCATCGGCCAGCGACAGGTGCCGACGCAGCTCGTCGCCACGGAGCACCGGGGCGGCAATCCCCGCGACGACGGCGTCGATCACCTCGGGTGGAACGTGCGCGCCGGCATCGACCACCGCCAGAGGAAGCGCCAGCGGGTCGGATCCCTCCCCGGCGGCGAGCGCCGGCACGGCGACCAGGGTCGCCACGAGGGTCGCCAGGACGGCTCCGGTCGCGTGGCTCACGGTGTCACCTCCGCAGCGGCTCCGGCTCCGGCGCCGTCGAGGATCCACAGCACGATCGCGGTGACGATCGCCGCGGCGCCCGTCCCCAGGAGCGGCCACCCCACGGGCGCGAGGTCGTGCAGCGCCGCGCAGTTCCCGGTCGCGTCGCGCTCGGGGCTCGCACACTCGCCGTCGAACAGGAGCAGGGCCGTCGCTGCCGCCGCCAGCGCCAGGCCGGCGCCCCCCAACAGGATCGGCAACCGCGCCGTGCCGAGCCCGGTCCGGCGGATCTGGAGTCCGGTCGCGGGCAGCCCCGGGTCGCCTTGGCCATCGGCGGGAATTCCGCCCCGGGCCAGCGTGGCGCCCAGCTCGAAGGCGCGTGCCTCCTGCTCGGTCGCCGTGCAGAGGAGACAGGTGAGGCGAAGCCCGTCGCCCTCTTTGCCCTCGGCCCGAAGCTCCAGCGACGTTCCGGCCCGGCGCAGGACGAGCCTGGCGTCGGCGGCCGACCCGCTCCCCAGACCCGCGCGGAAGGCGCGCTCGAGGGCGTCGTCGTCACCGGCGCCGGCCGGCCGCGATGCGAGCAGGGCGGCGGCGGTCATCGCCACTGCGGCGAATCGGCTGCGAAGAGAGAGCCCGTGGTGTCCGATCGTCATGCGTCCGGCTCCGAGGCCTCGGCACCGCCCTTCGATGCCACCCGCCACCTCCTGATATCGGCCGTTCGCCGCGAAAGTTTCCCGAAATCAGCCGAGGTGGCGCATCACCAGGCTCCCCACCGCGGGCACGGCCTCGGCCACGTTGCGCTGGGCGGTTCCGCGAAGGCTGTCGTAGATCTTCCTGATGACCTTCTTGTCGGATCTGGCGATGATGCCGTCCGTAATCTTCAGCAAATCGTCGGCGATGCGCGAGTCGCGCTTCCGGGCCCAGGCCGTGAAGGGCTCGCGCCTGTCCTGATCCGCGGCGAGATAGGTCTCGTAGTGGCCGTCGAGCACCCGGGTGAAGTCATCGAGCAGGTGCTCGGTGGCCTTCCTGACGATGCCGGGCTTGACCGAGGTGAAGGCCTTGTAGCCTATCTGGATCATCTTGCCGGTCAGGCCCTTCTTTGCCTTGACCTCGTCGTCGACGAGCCGCACACAGTCGTCCAACACCCTGGGCCTCGTGTCTTCCGCCAGCAGAGTTTCCATCAGGATGCCCATCCGCTTCTCCTCTCGCAGAGGCGCCGCTTTCGACCGGTTTCGGTAGCAGCATCGGCGGCCGATTGCAAGCCGCCGGGCGCATTCAGGGCCCGGGGGCGGGGTGCAGGTCCCGGTGCGCGGGTTCCGATGATCCCGCGGCGGAAATGTGCTAGTATCATCGACGATGACCAAGAAAGAGGGAAAGAAAGGAACCGTGCGCGTCTTCACTTCCCACGAGGAGGCCGAACGGGCAGAGATCGAGTACTGGATGGCCCTCGATCCGGAGCAACGCCTGGACGCGGTCGGGGAGTGCGTGCGCGAGTATCTGGCCCTTCGCCATGAGCCTGAGCAAGGATTTCGTCGAGTTCATCGCGTGCTTGAACGACCGGCGGGTTGACTACCTGCTTGTTGACCTGATCGCCGCCCAGCTCGCGGCGGGCCGCGAGCAGGACCTGCTGGACGCGAAGCGGCTCATGGCCGCGGGGGGGGGCGTAGACCCTGCCCCGGGCCGACTGGGCCTGCGAGGGATGGGAGCCGTCCATGGTTCGGGAAGAGGAGACCTCTCTGGCGCGAAAAGCGTTCCCGGTTGCCGGCGCGGTGCTGGCGGCGCTGTTCTGCGCCGGGCCGCCCGCCCGGGCGGACGCCCGGATCCACGGCAAGACCGCGTGCCTTCAGGACGACGTCCGCGCCGTCGAGGAGGCGCTGGGGCAGGAGGGTCTGCAACGGCGGTGCGAAGCGATGCAGGCCAGGTACGGCGACCTGGATCTCACGTACGGCGAGCTGATGTACCGGCAGTACAGGCTGAGAAGGGACGCCGGCGCGGCGTTGCTGGCCGTGCTGACCCCCGTCTTCGTCGCGGCCTCGGTCGGGCTGGGCATCGCCGCCCACCGGGCGCGAGAGGAGCACGAGCGGCTGCAGGAAACCGAGGACGACTATTCGTCTCTCGAGCTTGACGTTTTCTTCAGAACCATGGGCTCCGTCGTGTTCGGGATCGCCGCGATCGCGACCCTCTTCGGCGGGACGGCCCTCGTCCTCTCGGGGGTCGAAACTATGCCCCTGCTGGAGCCGCTGCTCACGAGCGATCCCTCCACCTGGAACAGGAGCGGCGTCGAGGTGTCCCTGGCGCCGCTCGTCCTGGACGGGGGCGGCGGCGGCGGCATCCGCGTCTCGTTCTGAGCCGCGCCGGCGGGTTCAGCGCTCGGGATCCGGGTGGAGATCCACCAGGGTCGCGCCCCAGGCGCCGGAGCCGTGGCCGCCGAGGCGGAAAGAGGCCACGCGGGGGTGGCGCTCGAGCAGGGCGTGGACCGTGCGGCGCAGGGCGCCTTTGCCCTTGCCGTGGATGATCCGCACCTCGAGGATGCCCCGGGCGAGGCACTCGTCGAGATAGGTCGAAACGAGGTCCTTCACCTCGTGCGGGTCGAACCCGTGCAGGTCGAGCACGCCGTCGATGGGCAGCGCCACCACCTCGGGCTCGAAGAAATCATCGTCGTCGTCGCGGGGATCGTCCATCGGGTCGGTTCTACCCGCGATCGGTCAGAGGGAGAAGAGGGTCCGGAGCAACCCGCGCGGGGCGCGGGAAGCCGTCGCGGCGCGGCAGCCGGAGTCGCCGGAGCTCTCCGCGAAGTCGCCGTCGGCGTCGGAATCAGCGTCGGAGTCGGCGTCGGAGTCGCCGTCCGCGTCGCCGTCCGCGTCCCCGCCGCAGTCCGGCGCCTGGTCGCAGGACAGGTCGTCCTCCAGCCCCGGGCACTCCTGCCCCACGTCATCCACGTCCACCTGCGAATATCCCGAGTCGAACCACTCGGGGTCGAGGCATTCCTGGGGCAGCGCGCCTACCGACAGGGCGTAGAGCGCGCAACCCGGCGGGACGCACTCGTCGGTCACCGAGATCACGCTGTCCTCGACCAGGCAAGGCTCCGGGCACTCGGCCACGCCGTCCTCGTCGCAGTCCTCGCAGTCGTCCGGCGCGCTCTCGCACGAAGCGGGATCCGGATTGGCGCACCAGGTCCAGTCGCCCAGGGTGGCGTCGGTCGCGTCCTCGACCTGCCAGACGGTGCGCTGGAACGCGTCCCACCAGCGCACCAGCGCGAGCGGGATTCCCTCCTCTTCGGGGACGTTGA
>CAYZAI010000010.1:0-27579 GCA_964476305.1 uncultured Myxococcales bacterium | reverse complement strand
AGGGCGCCAACATCGCGCCCCAGGCCACCGCCTCCTCCAGCGGCGGTGGCGAGGAAGCGTATGGGTTCGGCCCGTCGAGACTCAACGACGGCCTGTTGCAGGCCAACTGCGCCTACTGCTGGATCACGACCGGTACCTCTCTGGGTGGCAGCGCCTATATCCAGTACAACTGGTCCACAGCCAGGACCCTGTGGGGCCTGTGGTTCGATGTCGAACCCAGCACGGGCAGCGGTTGCTCGGGCGCGAGTGGACGCACTCTGGCCGGCGGCGACGTCCAATGGTGGAATGGCAGCTCCTGGGTCACCGCCACGACGATCACCGTGCGAACCAATGACTGGTCGTACCAATTCACTTCGCCGGTCACCACCACGGCCGTGCGGCTCTACCGGGCCTACTCTTCCCCGACGATAAATGCCCTGATTTACGAGTGGCGGGTCTACGCCTGCAGCTGAGCGCGGTCAGAGCCAGCCCGAAAGGCCGAGCAGCACGCTGGCCTCGATGGAATGGTAGTCGATGTCATCGTCGCGGCGACCCGTGTCCCACTCGCCGCCGCCGATGGCGAAGGTGAACAGCGCCGTGGCGTCGATGGAGAACTGCGGCACGACGAACACGTGCAGCCCGCCACCCGCACCGCCGACGAAGTTGGCCAGCCAGTAGTCGTCGTTCCCGATCTCGCCGAACCAGCCCTCGGTGCCGACGATGCCCGTCACGAACGGCCGCCAGGTGCCGTCGAGGAAGACGTATTCGAGATACGGTGAGACCCCCATCACGAACAGGTCGGCATCGTTCATGAAGTCGTCGTCCCCGTGCACCAGTGCCATGGTCACCCGCGCCCCGAGCACCAGGTTGGGGATCAGCGCCACACCGAAACCCACGGACTGCCGGCTCAGGGAGAAGTCGTGCGCCGGCGCCCCGATGCCGAATGTGACGCCATCGAAGTCCTGGTCGCCCGGACCGTCCGGGTCGAGCTCCCCATCGTAGAAGACGAAGAACGTGCTCTCGAGGTGCAGCCTGAACGTGCCCTTCTCGACATCGGCCCCGGCGATGGTCGGCCGGGCCAGCGACAATGCCAGCGCGGCCGCGAACAGAAACGACGATTTCCTCATTTGTCTTCCTCCTCCCCCGGGCCTGGATGTCCCTCCCCCGGGTCGTTCTCACCCCGCAGGCGGGCCAGCCGCGCCCGGATCTGCGACTCGAGTCCGGAACTCCTCGGCAGATAGTACCGCTTTCGGGCCAGCGCGTCCGGCAGATAGATCTCGCCCGAGGCGAAACCGCCCTCGTCGTGCGGATAGCGGTAGCCGTCGCCGTAGCCGAGATCCTTCATCAACCCGGTCGGAGCATTCCGCAGATGCAGCGGCACGGGCAGCGGGCCGTGCTCGCGGATGTCGCGGCGCGGGCCTGCGATCGCCTCTACCGCGGCGTTGGATTTCGGCGCCACGGCCAGGTAGGTGCAGGCCTGCGCCAGCGGGAACGCCCCCTCGGGCATCCCCAGTCGCTGGAAGGCCGCGTCCGCGGCCACCGCCACTTGCAGGGCCCGCGGGTCGGCGTTGCCGATGTCCTCGGAGGCGAAGATGACCATCCGCCTGAGGACGAACAGGGGATCCTCGCCGGCCTCCAGCATGCGGAACATCCAGTACAGGGCCGCGTCCGGGTCCGAGCCGCGCAGGCTCTTGATGAACGCCGAGACGACGTTGTAGTGCTCCTCGCCGGCCCGGTCGTAGAGCAGGGCCTTGGCCTGGGCCGCCTCCTCGACGCAAGGCACGTCGACCGCACCGGGCGGATCCGCCTCGCGGGCGTGCCGCACCGAAAGGTCGAGGGCCGAAAGCGCCCAGCGCGCGTCCCCGCGGCTGCGCCCGGCGATGAAGGCGATGGCCTCGTCCACGACCTCGATCCCCAGATCGCCGAGCCCGCGATCGCAATCCGCGAGGGCCCGGCGAAGAATCCGCTCCACCGCGCCGGGGTCGAGCGGCTCGAGGGTCAGCACCTTGCAGCGGCTGATGAGGGCCGGAATCACCGAGAACGACGGGTTCTCGGTGGTGGCGCCGATCAACGTCACCACGCCCCTCTCGGCGGCAGGCAGCAGGGCATCCTGCTGGGCCTTGTTGAAGCGGTGGATCTCGTCGATGAACAGGATCGTGCGCCGCCTCCGGGTCGCGCGCTCCTCGGCGGCCCGGGCGATGATCTCACGGACCTGCTTCACGGTGCCGTCCACTGCCGAGAAGGGCACGAAGCGCGCTCCGGTATGGGCGGCCAGCACCCGCGCCAGGGTGGTCTTGCCCGTGCCCGGCGGACCCCAGAGGATCAACGAGGGCACGCGATCGGCCGCGATGGCGCGGGTCAGGAACCGGCCCTCGCCGAGCAGGTGGGCCTGGCCCTCGAACTCGTCGACGGTCCGCGGCCGCATCCGGTCCGCGAGCGGCGTCAGGTCGTGATCCGCGTCCGCCGCACGGCTGAAGAGGTCATCGGTCATCGCGGAACGAGCAGGAGGTGGAGGCGGCTCAGGCGGGGCGCTTCTGCACCTTGCCGGAGCGGATGCAGCGGGTGCAGGCGCGGACGCGCACGGGCCGGCCGTCGATCATGGCCTTGACGCGCTGGATGTTGGGGCCGAGCACCCGCTTGGTCTTGCGGTTCGAGTGGCTGACCTTGTGACCCGTCATCGGGCCCTTGCCGCAGATTTCGCACTTGTTGGCCATCGTCGGCCTCCTTTTCAACACACGGAATGGGCATGTACCACCGACCCCCCCGCCGGGCAAGGGAATATTAGCGGCGCGCTTTCTCCCTCTCGAACGAAACTGGAGGGTCTCAGCCTTCCGGACTTGGCACGACCTCGAACCCGGCGTCGGAGAAGTGGTGGTCCAGGCTGAGCGCCCGAGTCAGGCTCTTGGCCTTCATGAACTCGAAGCTCGCGCAGTCCACCAGGCTCACCCGGCGGCGGTCGCCGCGCAGCAACCGGGCCGTCGCGCGCCGGTGCAGGCCTTCCGAAACCCACTCCACCGACAGCAGCGGCACGATGGCGCGCTCCAGATCGCGTACGGCATCGAGGCCGATCCGATGCTGGAGCAGAGCCGCGGTCTCGACCAGCACGTACGAAGTCGTGAAGAGCGGCTCGTCGTCCTGGACAGCGGCGCGGAACGCGTCGAGCACCCGCTCGTGACTGGCCTCTGAACGCACGAGAAGCGCGTAGAGGGCAGAGGTGTCTACGAAGAGGCTCATCGGGCCAGGGCGTCGGCAAGGTGGTGGTCGTGGTTCGCGGCCACGTCGTCCATGCCCTCGGGATCCTCGTGCCGGCCGCACGCCGCGAGCGCAGCCCTCACCTTCTCGTCGCGGTCCCCGCCGTCGCCGCATTCTTCGAGCTTCTCATCGACCCAGCGACGGATCACGGCCGCGAGAGACATTCCCCGACGGTGAGCGATGCTCTTGAGCCGGCGGTGCTGCTCCTCGCTGAGCTGTATCTGGGTTCGCATCATGATGTCATATTAGTGATGTCATGCAATCCTGTCAACGGGAGCGACCCCTGATCTCGCACGCCCACGCCCAGACACTTTTTCACGAATGAATCCCTAATGATCCATGTAGTCCGTAGGAACTGCGGAACTGCGTAGGAACTGCGGGAGAACTGCCTGTGGAACTGCCTGTCCCGATTTTCTGTGTCGCGGACCGCGTCGCGAAGCGCCTTCCCTACCGCTCCAGCTTGTAGCCCACCTGGCGCACGGTGCGGATCAGCACCGGGTTCGCGGGGTCGTCCTCGAGCTTCTGGCGCAGCGAGACGATGAAGTTGTCCACGGTGCGCGCCGTGCCGTCGAAGCCCCATCCCCAGACGCGGTCGAGGATGACCTCGCGGGTGAACGCCCGCCCGGGAGAGCGCGCCAGCAGCAGGAGCAGATCGAACTCCCGAGCCGAGAGGTGCACTTCCCGTCCCCTCTTGCGCACGGCGCGTCCGGCCGGGTCGATCACCACGTCGCCCAGGTCGATCAGCGGCTCGCCGCGCCGTTCCATCCGGCGCCGCCGCAGCAAGGCCTCGACCCGGGCCAGCAGTTCGGGCAGCTCGAAGGGCTTCGTCACGTAGTCGTCCGCGCCGAGATCGAGACCCTGGATCTTGTCCCGCATCTTCTCCCGGGCCGAGAGGATCAGCACCGGCACGTCCTCGGCCTTGGTCCGCAGCTCCTGCAGTATGTCGAGGCCGCTCCAGCCCGGGAGCATGATATCGAGTACGATCACGTCCGGCCGGCAGTCGAAGGCCTTCTGCATTCCCTCGTCGCCGTCCGTCGCGGTGAGCACGCGCCAGCCCTGGAGCTGGAAGTTGGTGGCCAGCCCCTCGCGCAGCGACTTGTCATCCTCGATGACCAGCACGGTCTCCTCCTGGCGCTGTTCGCCCACGGTCATGAAGCTTCCTCTTCTTTCCGCTTCGCCGAAAGAACGACGGGCAGGCGCACGACGAACCGGCTGCCACGGCCGGGCTCGCTCTCGACGGTCACCTCGCCCCGATGGGCCAGTACCTGGTGGCGGACGATGGCCAGCCCCAGGCCCGCGCCGGACGACTTGCCGCCCAGTCGCGAGTCGACCCGGTAGAACGGGTCGAAGATCCGGCCGGCCTCCCGGGGCTCGATTCCGATCCCGTTATCGGCCACGGCCAGCTCGACCCAGGATCCGGCGTCGCCCAGGGTGACCTCGATCCGCCTGTCGACGCCCGAGTACTTGTAGGCATTGACGAGCAGGTTGAGCACGATCGATCCGACCCCCTGGGCGTCGTGCTTCACGGCGGCGGTGCTCGAGAGGGAGACCGACAGCTCGACATCCCCGGGGGCGAACATGCGCCGGAAGTGCGTGACCGCATCCTCGACGGCCGGGCCGAGCGGCGCGACCTCCAGGGTGAGCTCGCCCCGATCCCTGGCCGCCGCCCGCCAGGTGAGCAGCCGATCGAACGCCGCGTCGAGCCATTCCGTCTCGCGCAGGATCGTCTCGAGTGCCTGCCGTATCCGGTCCTCGTCCCCGGCCAGCCGTCCGAGATGGAGGGTCTGGGCCCACATCCGGATTGCGGCCAGCGGCGTGCGCAGGTCGTGGGTCACGTTGGCCAGGAGGTCCGCCTGCTGCCTGGCGATTCGCGCCCTCTTGCCCAGGAACACCACAACCGACACCGCCCCGGCGGTGGCGGCCACGGCGAAACAGACGATCAGCACGCCGATGGCGATGCCCTCCCCGCTCTCGGCGAGCACGAGAGTGACGATGCCCACGGAGGTGCTGAGAAGGACGGGCAGCAACACACCGACGGCCAGCGCCACGAAGGCGCCGGTGAAGCTCATGCTGCGTCGCAGGCGCTTGATGCGGGTGACGACCCTGCCGTCCACGGGCTACCGCCCGCGACGGCGGAGGCCGATCGCCAGCAGCGCCGCGCCGAGGAAAAACAGACCCGCGAAGGGCGAAGAGAGCACGCCGGCCGCCGGTGCGGTCGAACCGGCCGCGGCGCAGGCGCAGCTCATCCCGCTGCCTATGGTACCGCCACTGGCCTCGATCCGGGCGGTGGTCGTGGCCCAATCCCCGTCCGCGAGCTCGACGCGGACCTCCACCGTGTAGGCGCCGGCCCGACCCGCCTCGAACGTGGGCACGCTGCCTTCGAAGTAGTGGTATTCGTAGGGCGATGACCAGCTCGCCTCGCCCTCCGGTGCCTCGATGTCGGCCCCGCCCGAACCCGAGACGACGGTCCAGCGGTAGGCGAGCGGGGCGCTCTCGCGGTTGACCCACAGTCGCAGGCGCAGGGGTTCGCCAACCTTCGCGTCCAGGACATCGGGCGTGTAGGCGGTCAGGGCCGCCGCCGGGTCCAGACAGCCCTCCGCGTCGCCGCCCACCACGTAGCAGAAGAGATCGTCGCAGGCGTCGCCGACGCGATCCCGGTCCCAGTCCTCCTGGCCGGCGTTGTCCGCGGCCGGGCAGGTGTCCACGCTGTTCGGCACGTCGTCGCCGTCGATATCCGGATCGCACGCATCGCCGATCCCGTCATCGTCGAGATCCTCCTGATCCGGATCAGGGTGATAGGGGCAGGCGTCCCCGACGATGGTCTGGCCGCCGTCGAACAGGAAGTCGGGGACCCCGTCGCCGTCCGAGTCCCGGACCTTCACCAGGGGTCCGAAGGGCCAGAGGTCGTCGAGGTTGTCTGAGCCGTCGCCGTCGATGTCCGGGTCGCACGCATCGCCGATCCCGTCGTCGTCCAGGTCCGCCTGGGCCGGGTCGTAGGCCTCGGGGCAGTCGTCGTTCTTGTCGAGCACCAGATCCCCGTCCCGATCGTTGTCGCAGGCGTCGCCGATCCCGTCGCCGTCCAGGTCGGCCTGCTCTGGATCGGAGGTGATGGGGCAGCTGTCGCAACCGTCGCCGACGCCGTCCTCGTCCTCGTCGAACTGGTCCGGGTCGCGGTCGAAGACGCAGTTGTCCTCGCTGTCGCTCACGCCGTCGTCGTCCCAGTCGTCGAACGACTCGTAGTGACCCTCGCCGTCCAGTTGGTCGGCGATGTCCTCGGGCGGGCCGCACTCCTCGGGCCCTTCGTTGCAGTACGGCGGGTCGCCCAGCTGCGCCAGGACCGCGCCCGGCGCGAGGCAGGCGACCAGCAGCGCGAGCAGACCTTTCGCGAACATGACTCTCAAGACGCCACCTCGTCGGTCCGGTGCAACCGCCGGCATTCTATGGGATCGCCGAAGAGCGCGCCAGCCCGTTCGACTTCCCCGTCACTGTTCCTGGTTGGGAAGCTCGAGACCGTAGCCGTGCTTCTTGTCGGCGCCCTTGAGCATGAGCGCGACGAGCACGGCGAGCACGCCGCAGGTGATGAACACCATCATGGGCAGCGTGTAGTCGTAGTGCACGACCTCGACGCTCGTCTTCACGCCCTCGATGAGCTGCTGCTCGATGACCTTCGTAGTGCCGAAGCGGTTCAGCACCATGCCGACGAGCCACGGGATGAACATCAGCGCGACGAGGTTCTGGAGGTAGAAGATGAGCGCGTAGGCGGTTCCGAGCTGCCGATACGGCAGCATCTTGGGAACGGACGGCCACATGGCCGAGGGGACGAGGGAGAAGCCGATGCCGAGCAGCAGCATCGCGACGACCGCGACGACCCAGTGCGTGACGAACGGCAGCGCGAAGATCACGTGCACGGCCATGATGAGCAGCGAGCCGATGATCATGATCGTCGCGCCCTTGCCCTTCTTGTCGTAGACGCGCCCGAAAATCGGCGTGAGCAGCATGGTGCCGAACGGCAGCATCATCGGGATGAGCCCCGCGAACTCCTCCGAGACGCCGAACTTCCGCACCATGAGGCCGGTCGCGTACTTCAAGAACGGGAACACGCCCGAGTAGAACAGCGCGCACAGGATGGCGATGTACCAGAACCCCCGGTTCGTCAGGATCTGCCCGATATCGCCCAGGCGGAACGACTCCTCGCTCTTCGACGAGTCGTCGGCGGGCTCGGAGGCGTCGAGCTTCTTGTCCATCCCGATGTAGAACACGAAGGCGACGAGCCCTACGGCGAGCAGGATCGCGCCGCCGAGCACCGGCGCCGACACGTGGCCGAACGCCTGGGCGATCGGCGCGCTCGCGCCGAGGGCGATGCCGGTGCCGATGCGCGCGATCGCCACCTGGAGCCCCATCGCCAGGGCGATCTCGTACCCCTTGAACCAGCGCGCGATGATCTTCGTCGCCGTGATACCGCACAGCTCGATGCCCATGCCGAAGACCGCGTAGCCGATGGCGGCGAGCATCACCTGCGCGTTCTGCCCGAGGATGGTCCACTCGCCCAGGCTCGGCGTATTGAACGCCCACCACTTCAAGGTGCACCCGGCGACCATCAGGATCGACGCGAGCATGCCGGCGAACCGCGGCCCCTTCTTGTCGAGGATGACCCCGCCGATGATCAGCATGAAGGCGAAGACGTTGAACCAACCGTACGCGCTCGTGAACAGGCCGTACTGCTCGCTGTTCCAGTGCAGCTCCGACTCGATGAGTGTCTGGAGTGGCGCGGCGACGTCAGCCACGAAGTAGCCGCACAGCATCGTGAACGACACGACGGCCATGGTGATCCACCGCGCCGCCGCGGAGTGTCTCAGGGATCGCTTCAGGACTTCGACCATGGGTTGCCTGCCTGGTAACGGAGCCGGCGGGTCGTGCGACCTTCCGGGTTGGAGTCTCGGTGTCTCGCCAAGCGCCCTAGGTACCACGGCGCCGGCGAATTCCAAACCGATTTCCGCCCGGCATCTCTGCGCGTACCGATCGAGC
This sequence comes from uncultured Myxococcales bacterium, assembly GCA_964476305.1. GTDB lineage: Bacteria > Myxococcota_A > Polyangia > JAAYKL01 > JAAYKL01 > CAYZAI01. Next base: position 19,323 of record CAYZAI010000010.1, on the reverse strand, counting down.
GGCGGTCAGTCCGCGGTCCCGCCGTTCTCGCAGGTCCGCCGTGGGACCTCCGGGCGACCCGGCTCCCGGGTCTCCGCGAGCTTTCTGACAGCAAAGCTGCTATACTGGGCGCCGAGAAACAGGAAAGGGAGGATGTCATGTGGAAGTTCCTGCTCGCCTGCTCGTTCGCCTGCGAGGTGCTCGCCACCGGATGCGGCGCCGATGCCCCGCCGTTCGAGAAAACGGGCACGGACGGCGACTCCGACGGTGACACCGACGGTGACACCGACGCCGATGCCGACGGTGACACCGACGCCGATGCCGACGGTGACACCGACGCCGATGCCGACACCGACGCCGACGCCGACGCCGACGCCGATGCCGATGCTGACGCCGATGCCGACGCCGATACCGACGCCGACGCGGACAGCGACTCGGATTCGGACACCGACATCCCGCCGTGCGACGTGAGCTTCGTCGAGACCTTCGCCGGCGACGACGGCGGTTTCACGCCGGTGCCGGCCGGCGGGATGTGGGAATGGGGCCTCCCGACGTCGGGACCGTCCGACTCCAGCCCGGTCAACCTCTGGGCCACCAACCTGTCGGGCTACTACGGCACCTGCGACGACGACTTCCTCACCTCGCCCGAGATCGACCTCTCGGCGTGCGTCGGCGAGTCCTTCGCCCTCACGTTCGACGTCTGGTTCGAGTACGTGGGCGGCTCGAGTTGGGACGGGTTCACGATCGAGCTGTGGGACGGCGACGCGTGGGTGATGATCCCGCCCGTGGGCGGCTGGAACACCACCAGCATCAACGCCCACAACTACTGCTCCGGGACCCTTCCGTACGTCGATGGCCTGCCCGGGTTCACCGGCAAGCAGATGTCCTGGGTCACCAAGACGATCAACTTCCTCGTCAACGAGAACGCGCCGACCGACTTCAAGTTCCGCTTCGTCCACGGCTCGGACGGCGTGGAACAGCTCCACGGCGTCTACATCAAGAACGTCGCGCTCCAGCTCCAGTAGCGTATTCCCTGTGGCGCGCTATGCTGGCGCCCGGATGGTTGGCGACGGACAGACCCGGGCCTGGGAGCGCTTCCCGGCCACGCGCTACCAGGGCTCCAAGCTGAAGCTGCTGGGCGCCCTGGCCACGATCTTCGCGCGGCTCGAGTTCGACACCGCCCTCGACCCGATGTGCGGCACCGGAGCCGTGGCCTACCTGCTCAAGGCCCTGGGCAAGGGCGTCGTCGCGAGCGACGGCCTGGCGTTCAACGCCGCCGCGGCCCGGGCCCTGGTCGAGAACGACGTGGCGCGGCTCGGCGGGAGAATCGACGATCTGATGGAAGGCCTGCCGGACGCCACACGCAGGGCCGGGCTGGTGGAGACGATCTACGACGAGATTTTTTTCGAGCGCGACGAAAACCGCTTCGTCGACCAGCTGCTGCCGCGGATCCACGCCCTGGACTCGCCGGAGCGCGAACTGGCCCTGTGGTGCCTGGGCCAGGCCTGCCTGCTGAAGCGCCCCTACAACCTGTTCCACCGGGCCAACCTGGCCATGCGCCGCCGCGACGTGCCCCGGAGCTTCGGCAACAAGGCCACCTGGGATACGCCCTTCCCGGCCCACGTCCGCCGCCTGTCCGCACAGGCCGACCGCGCCGTGTTCCAGGGCGCAAGCCCCTGCCGCGCATTTTGCGGCGACGTGCTGGAAGCGGACCCGACCGGCTGCGACCTGGTGTACCTCGATCCGCCCTACGTCTCGGGCCGCGGCTCGGGTGTCGACTACCTCGATTTCTACCATTTCCTGGAAGGGCTGGCCGGCCCCTCGAGCTGGGAGGCGCGCATCCTCCACCGCTACCGGCACAAGCCCCTGGCCGGGAGAGGCACCAGCCCCTGGGCCGATCCCGCGCGCATCGCCGGCGCGTTCGAGGCCGCCATCGACCGGTTCTCGACGGTGACGCTGGTGATCTCGTACCGCTCGGACGGCATCCCGTCCGTTGAGCAGCTCGCCGGCCTCCTCTCCCGCGCGGGCAAGCGCGTCGAGATCATCGACGTCGGCCGCTACACCTACGCGCTCTCGACGAACCAGGGCTCCCGCGAGGTCGTGCTGGTGGGAACGTGAGTGGTCGGGCCCCTTGCGCCGCCCCGGGGACCGCGTAAGCTGCCGGGCCATGGGCAAACGCACGAGATCCGCGGCCAGCCGCGGCACCCGCACGATCCACTTCGTCGCTCTCGGCTGTCCAAAGAACCGGGTCGACACCGAAGTCCTGGCGGGCATCGCAACCGCGGCCGGGGTCGAGGTGGTGGCCGACCCGGCCGAAGCCGAGGTGATCGTGGTCGCCACCTGCGGCTTCATCACCGCCGCGGCCCGGGAGTCCATAGATACCCTGCTCGAGCTGTCCCGCCACAAGGAGACAGGGCGCTGCCGGTTGCTGGTGGCCGCGAGCTGCCTGGTCCAGCGCCACGGCACCGAGCTGGCTGAAGGTCTGCCCGAGGTCGATCTGCTGGTCGGCACCCAGGAGCCGTCCTGGCTGGAGCGCGCCCTGGCGGGAGCGGCCCGCGGCCTCGAGGTCGGACCAGCGGGACACTTCCTCCAGCGTCCCACCACGCCGCGGATGCTGGAGCCCGGCGCGGTGACGGCCTACATCAAGATCGCCGACGGCTGTTCCCGCGCCTGCGCCTTCTGCACGATCCCCGCCATCCGCGGCCCGATGCGCAGCCGCCCCGTGGACGAGATCGCCGCCGAGGCCCGACTCCTCGTGGCCCGGGGCGTGAAGGAGATCGTGCTCGTCTCCCAGGACACCGCCGCCTACGGCCGCGACCGCGACGACGGTGCGGACCTCGTGACGCTGGTCCGTGCCCTCGACCGTATCGAGGGCTTGGCCTGGGTGCGCCTGCTCTACCTCTATCCCGACGGCGTCTCCGATGATCTGCTGGCGGCGATGCGCGACCTGCGAACGCCGGTACCCTATCTCGACATGCCGATCCAGCACGCCAGCGCGCGGGTGTTGCGGCGGATGCGCCGCGGCCATGGCCCGGCCGAGTTGCGCGACCTCGTGGAGCGCGCCCGGCGCACCGTCCCGGGGATCGTCCTGCGCACGACGGTGCTGGTGGGGCACCCCGGCGAGGGCGAGGAGGACTTCGCCGAACTCCTCGACTTCGTGAAGCACACCCGCTTCGACCGCCTCGGCGTGTTCCGCTACAGCGACGAGGCGGGTACGCCGTCCTTCGGAGCGGACCCGGCAGTGCCGCCGCGCGTCTCGTACAACCGCCAGCGCCGCGTGCTCGCGATCCAGCGGCGCATTTCACGGGAGCTGGGGCGGGCCCTCGTGGGATCGGAGCTCGACGTGCTCGTGGAGCGCGCCGCGGACGACGACGGATACCTGCTGGAGGGCCGGCACGCGGGCCAGGCCCCGGAGATCGACGGTGTCACCTGGCTGGTGAGCTGCGCGGAGGCCCCTGGCGGGATCGTCCGCGCCAGGGTGATCCGGGCCACGGACTACGACCTGGTGGCCGAACCGGTGCGTTCGGGTGTATAGGGGGGCTCGTCCGCAGACTCAGCCGAAGAGAGGAGCAATCGATGAACACGCCGATCACCGCGAAATCCGCGCCCAAGGCCGTCGGCCCGTACAGCCACGCCGTCCGGGCCGGCAACCTGCTGTTCACCTCGGGGCAGATCGGGATCGACCCGGCCTCCGGCAAGCTGGTCGACGGCGTCGAGGCCCAGACCCGGCAAGCCCTCGCGAACCTGAGGGCGGTGCTCGAGGCCGGCGGCGCCGGCGTGCGGGACGTCGTGAAATGCACCGTATTCGTCGCGGACATGGACGATTTCGCCGCGATCAACGGGATCTATGCGACGTTCTTCGAGGACCATCAGCCGGCCCGCAGCCTGGTCCAGGCGGCGAAGCTGCCCCTCGCCGCCGAGGTCGAAATCGAGGCCGTGGCCGTCCTGGCAATGTAGCCGGCCCCGCCCGACCAGCGGAGCCCGGAGGAGACGAGCATGTCCCGAGAGAGCAAGTACCGACTGGAACCGGACGACCTGACGTGCGGAACACCCGACTCCTGGCTTTCTTTCACGACCACGACCCGGCTGCCACCCCTGGCAGGAGTGATCGGTCAGGACCGAGCGATGTGTGCCGTGGACTCTGCCCTGGCGATCCGCACCCGCGGTTTCAACCTCTTCGCCGCCGGCGAGGCGGGTTCCGGCAAGACATCGACCCTGGTGCGCCTGCTCGAGGAGCGCGCCGCCGCGCTGCCCGTCCCGGACGACCTCTGCTACGTCTTCGACTTCCGCAGCCCCGACCGACCGCGACCCATCAGGCTGCCTGCGGGCCAGGGGCGGCTGCTGGCGCGGGAGATGGAGCGGGTGATGCAGGAGCTGGAACGGATGATCCCGCGGGTCCTTTCGGAGGGCGCCTTCGGCCACATCCGCGCCGGAATCCTCGCCGAGACGCGCAGGCGCGCCGACGATCTGACGCGCCGGGCGGCCCAGTACGCACGCCGGCTGGGACTCGATCTCGAGGAGGGCGAGAACCACCTGCGGGTCGTGCCGCTGCACCGCGGAAAGCCCGTCGACGAGGAGACGATGCTGTCGCTGCCGGCCCGCGTACGGCGCCAGCTGGAGGGAAAGATCCTCGCCTTCCAGGAGCACGCGGAGTCGCTGTCGTACGCCCGCCGGCTGCTCGAGCGCGAGCACGAACAGAACCTGCTGGCCGCGGAGGTGCGGGCGATCACGCCCATGGCCGAGGAGCTGATCGGCGAGCTGGCCGGCCGCTTCCGCAGGACGAGCCCGGCGGTGGTCGAGTTCCTCGAGCAGGTCCGCGAGCACGTGCTGGAGAACCACCGTCAGTTCGTCGGTAGCGAGGAGCGCCCGCCGGAGAGCGCCGAGGTCGAGTGCTGCGCACCGGCCACGGATCCCAAGGTCGTCTACGCGGTCAACGTCGCCGTGGATCACAGCCAGCAAAGCGGCGCGCCGGTGGTGGTGGAGCGGGTGCCCTCGGCGTCGAACCTCTGCGGCTACTTCGAGTATCGCGAGACCTCCGGCGGGCTGACGACCGACCATACGTTGATCCGGGCCGGGGCACTGCAACGCGCCAACGGAGGCTTCCTGCTGCTCCAGGTCTCGGATCTCTTGTCCCAGGAGAGCGCCTGGGACTCCCTGAAGCGCGCCCTGCGGCACAAGGAGATCCGCGTCGAGGAGGGCCCGGGGGGGGGCGATTTCCGTCCGCGGCTGGCCGGCGCACTCAAGCCCGGCGCCGTGCCCCTCGACACCAAGGTGATCCTCGTCGGCAACCACGATCTGTACTACATGCTCAAGCTCGAGGACGACGACTTCCAGCGCCTGTTCAAGGTCCTGGCCGACTTCGAGCACTCGATGCCCCGCACCCGGGAGAACGTGCTGGATCTGGCCCGGTTCACGGGCCAGGTCTGCCGCGAGGAGGGCTACCTGCCCGTGCACCGGAGCGGCATGCGGCGCCTGGTCGAGCACGCCAGCCGCCGGGCAGAGCACAAGGAGCGGATGACCACGAGGCGGGCCGAGCTGCTCGATATCCTGGCCGAGGCCAACATGTTCGCCCGCTCCGGCCGGGCCAGGGCGATCCGCGAGCGGGACATCGACCAGGCCCTGCGGGAGAGCTCGCGGCGTCACGGCTCGCTGCCCGCGGCGCTGGCGCGCGAGATATCCGAGGGCTCGATCATGATCCGCACCAGGGGACTCGTCGTGGGGCAGGTCAACGGCATCGCCCTCTACGACCTCGTGGGCGCCTCGTTCGGCGTGCCGGTGCGGATCACCGCCCGGACTTACGCCGGCCGGCGCGGGGTGGTCAACATCGACCGCGAGGTCAACCTCTCCGGGTCGATCCACGACAAGGGCTCGCTGATCCTGATCGGCTACCTCGGGGGCTGCCACGCCGAGCGCCAGGTGCTCGGCCTGTCCGCCTCGATCACCTTCGAGCAGTCCTACGACGAGATCGACGGCGACTCGGCGTCGAGCGCCGAGCTCTACGCGCTGCTCTCCAGCCTGTCCGGGCTGCCGATCCGCCAGGGGATCGCGGTCACCGGCTCGGTCAACCAGCTCGGCGAGATCCAGCCCATCGGCGGGGTCAACGAGAAGATCGAGGGCGTGTTCCGCATCTGCGAGGAGCGCGGTCTGACAGGGGAGGAAGGCGTGATGATCCCCGCGGCCAACGTCCGGAACCTGATGCTCGAGCGCGACGTGATCGAGGCCGTGACCCGGGGACTGTTCCACGTCCACGCCGTGGCCCACGTCGACGAGGGGATCGAGGTGCTGACCGGGGTCCCGGCCGGGAGACAGCGCAAGGACGGCACGTGGACCCCCGGAAGCGTCAACAACCACGTCGCGAGGCGTCTTTCCGAGCTGGCGGCGGTCACCAACCGCTCGTTCCAGGTGGCGATGGACACCGCGCTCTGACCGGGATTTCCGCTACTCGAAGAAGTCGACGCTCAGGCTCTGGAACCCGCCCGGGACGCAGGTGCCGCCGTCGGAGCCCACGTGCCAGGTCAGCGTGGCGTCGGTGCCCAGGGCGACGAGGCAGGTCGCGGCGGCCTTGCACTGGGACTCGGTGATCGGCCCCAGCTCGTGGATGTCCGGGCCTTCCTCCTCACCCTCGACGCAGGCGTACGCCCCGAGCTCGAAGAGGCAGGCCAGCACGTCCTCCAGGGCGCCCCCACCGACGTGGGTCACGTACCTGGGCTTCTGTTCCAAGAGTGACAACTCGGTGACGAAGGCACCCTCGTCCATGAAGAAGGCGCAGTCGATGATGCAGCGCCTGACGGCCGCCGAGAACGCGTCCTCGAACAGCCCGTCGCTCGTCGAGCGCCACTCGCAGGTCAGCTTGTCCTCACAGTAGTCCTTGCAGACCTCGGGCACGGCGGCGCGCACGTCGTCCAGCGCCGTTGACAGGTCGGTCTCGCAGGCGGCGAGCAGCGCGGCGGCCGCGACGCCGATGGTCGTGAACCGGATGGTGACGTTCATCTGCTCCCTCTCCCGGGCCGGGCACGGCCCTAGTGGTAGCTCCCCGTCGTCTTCGGCGCCGGATCGGGCAGCGGGATCTGACCGAAGCGCTCCTCGTAGCGCCGCACGATTTCCTGCAACCCCACCAGCAGCCGCTTGGTCGAGCGCGGCGTCATCAGCACGCGCGAGACGACCTGCCCCACCGGACGCTGGGGCTCGACGAACACGAAGTCGAGGATGAACTCGGATTCGTTGTGATGCATCATCGCCAGGTTGGCGAAGACGCCCCGCGCCACGTCATCCGCGGCCTTGATCTGCAGGCGTACGGCCGGGTTCTTTCCTTCCGGACCCGCCCCGTCCTTCCTCTCGCTTCCTTCGTCGGCCATGATCTCAATCCTCCCCGGGTTCCAGCTCGCCAGTGAGATCCGGGATCTCGCCTTTCTCCTTCTTCTTGCGCAGATCCACGTCGAACAGTCGCTTGATGCCGGTGCGCTTGGTGCTGGGCTGCTCGGACCTGCCTATGATCTCGTCGATGGTGCGGGCGATCTTGTCACCGGCCTTGGACTGGATGCGCTGGAAGATCTCCTTGGCTTCCTCGAGGCGCTGGCGCCCGCCTTCCACGTCACCGCGCTCCAGCAGCCGGTTGCCCCACGCGTGCTGCGTGCGCGCGACCTCGAACTCGCTGCCGATGGCGTGGAAGATCGCGAGGGCCCGCTCGAAGCTCTCGATGGCCGGATCCTGGCTCTGCTCGATGTTGGACGTGTCCCACATCGTCGCCGCGCTGAGCTCGCCGAGCGCGCGCAGGGCCAGGCCTTCCAGCTCACGGCCGCTCACCTCGCGGGCGAGCATGAGCGACCGCTCGAGCTGGAGCCGCGCTGAATCGTAGTCGCCCATCTTGTGCGAGAGGATGCCGATGTTTCGCGAGACTTCCGCGTGCAGCAGCCGGTCGTCGAGGGTGGTGACCACGTCCTCGCAGGCCTTGAAGTGGACCATCGATGCCTCGAGTTGCCCGAGATCGCGGAACGCCTCGCCCAGGTTGTTGCGGGTGATGGCCAGCATCCGGCGATCCCCCACCTCCTCGGCCAGATCCTGGGCGGCCTCCCACCTGGCGATCGCCCTTTCGAGATCGCCGCGGCTGAACAGCACGATCGCCAGCGCCGAGAGGGTCTGGGCCATGCCGCCCTTGTCGCCCGTCTCGCGCCGGATCTCGAGGGCCTCCTCGAGGTAGCGCTCGGCCTGGGAGTACGAGGCCCGGGCGGTCTCTATGTGCCCCAGCGAGTGCAGGCTGACCGCGATCGATGGCCGGTTGTTCATCTTGCGCTGCAGCTCGAGGGCCTGGTTCACCAGCTTGAACGCCCGGTCGTAGGCGCCCTGCCGCCGGGCCAGCTCACCGAGGTCGCCGAGGCAGGCGGCGATGCCCTTCTCGTCCTTGGCAGCGCGGAACAGGGTCATCGCCCGCTCGAGGAAGGCCCGAGCGGCGCCCGAGTCTCCCCGGGAACGGTAGAGCCTTCCTATCTTGTTCAGCGCCGCCCCGCCCTTGCCCCGATGGCAGAGGATCCATGCGTGGCGCAGCATCTCGGTGTAATAGAGCTCGGCCGCCTCGTACTGTCCCAGCAGCTCCTGCACCGAGCCCAGGTCGTGCAGCGCATCCACGATCACCAGGCGGTCTCGGGCGTCGGTGAGCTCGATGACCTTCTCGAACAGTTTGATCGCTTTCTGGTTGAGGTAGCGGGATCTGGCCCAGCGTGCGGCGCGCAGGTAGGCGGTGGCGGCCCTCTGCTTCTCGCCCGCGGCCTCCCAGTGCCGACCCTCCTCCTCGGCGAAGCGGGCGCTGTCGTCCCGGCCCGCGTGCGCCAGCCACTCTGCCGCCAGGAAGTGGGCACTGACCAGCTCGTCGGCGGCGATCCCCGACAGGATCGTATCGCGCACACCGGAGCGGGCGAAGGCGTACTTGGAGCAGCCGGGAATGTCGCCTTCCGGCAGCAGGACCACGAACTGCCGCTCGACCAGCCGGTCGATGGCCGAGGATATCGCGAGCCCGTCGGCGTCGTCGGCCCAGATCTGCGCCGCGCCGATGTCCTCCTTGAGGCGCACCCGCTGGCGGGTGAGCGCCACCACCGCCTCGTCCCAGAACACTTCGCCGATCACCGCCGCGTTGCGCAGCGCCGACCGGTCGCGTGGATCGAGGCGCTCGAGGCGGGCCCGCACGGTGTCGATCAGGCTGACCGGCATGTCGCTGGCCTGGAGCTTGGAGACATCCATGGTCCAGGGATCGGTGCTGGTATCGACGACCCCGGTCTCCCGAAGCAGCGCGCACAGCTCGCCGAGGGACCCCGGGTTGCCCGAGGCCCGATCCACGATGGCGTCGACGAGATCGGCCGGCGGGTCCACGAGCCGCGGCATGAACGCCCCGAACAGCGAGCGCATCACCTCGTCATCGAGCGGCTCGAGCAGCAGCCGCACGATCCCCGGGTCGTCGGTGAGATCGTTGACCTCGGGCCGCCCGCCCACGACCACGACCAGCGGAACGTCCCCGACCTCATCGAACACCTCCAGCAGGAACGTCCGTGACTCGGAGCCGACCTTGTGCAGCCCGTCGATGATCAGGGCCATCGGACCGTCCCCGAGGTCGGCCCGGAAGAACCTGACGATCGCCTCCCGGCAGCGCCGGCGCAGCAGGTCGAGGTTCGACTCCAGGGCCGACAGCACCGGGCTGCCCGGGAACGGCATCCCGGACACGTAGCCCAGCAGGTGCGTGGTCTCGGTGACCAGCGCCGCCGAGGCGCTGCCCAGCACTCGCCCCACCTCGGCAGTGAAGCGCAGCCGGGCCGACATCGGGTCGGTCTCCGCGGTGGTCTCGAAGCGCTGGTGGAAGATCTGGCGCAGCGGCCCGAAGAGATCCTCGCCACCGAGGCAGCGCACGTGGAAGATGCGATTGAGCGGCAGCCGCCCGGTCAGGCGCTCGGCGAAAGACTCGAGCAGCGTGCTGACCCCCATGCCGATCTCGGCCGAGACTATGGCTCCGCCGACCCGCCCGCGCTCGAGCGCCAGGTCGAAGCAATCCTCGAGCACCTGGAGCTCGGCCCGCCGGGCCATGATCCACGGGCTGGCCGCGCCGATGCTGTCTCGCTCGCCGTTCGCGGACGACGGTACACCGCTATGCAGAGGAGCGCCGCAACTCACACAGGTGGCGACGCTCGACGGGTTGGTCGCCCCACAAGCGAGGCAGGGCACGACAGACTCCCGGTTTTCCGCGGCCTCGGCGCAGACGTTGCACAGAACGAGCCCCGGTTTGATCGGCACCCCGCACTGGGCGCAGCTGTTGTTCTTCTCATCGGTCATCTGAGATCTCCTCGCAGTCGAGTCGGCTTTCCCCAGCCTGTCTCGCGAAGGCGGAATTTTAGCACGAAAATGCCGCGGCGTGTGTGAAGAGTTGACCGGGCCGTCAGGCAGGACCGATGGCGACGATCTCGGCGCGGAGCCCGCCCGTGGCGTCGACGAGGAGCCGAGCCACCGAAGCCGGCCCGGCGCCGCGGGGCCTGGTCGTGCTGCCCGGGTTGACGTAGAGCACGCCGCCACGCTCCACCGCCTCGGCGCGGTGGGTGTGACCGTGGACCACGGCGCGGATTCCCGCCGCGGCCGGATCGAGGTCGAGCCGGGAGATGTCGTGGAGCACGAAGAGCGACACGCCCGAGACGTCCACGACGGCGGTGGCGGGCAGCCCGCGGCACTGCTCGCGGTCCATGTTGCCCCGCACCGCGGTCACCGGAGCGATGCGCGCAAGACCGTCGAGCACCCGCCGGTCCTCGATGTCGCCGGCGTGGATGATTCGGGCGGCGCCGGCAAAGGCGCGGGCCACGGCCGCGGGCAGGACTCCGTGGGTGTCCGCGATCAGGCCGACGATGATCTCGCGCCCGTCCTGCATCGGGGCGAAGAATAGCTCGATCCGACCGGGGGTGCTAGACTGCGCCCGATGCACGACCTGCTCACTGCGGTCCCGCCCTGGCAGTGGATGGCGGCTGCCTTCGTCTTCGGCTCCCTGTGGGGTTCCTTCGCCAACGTGGTGATCCACCGCTGGCCCCGCGAGCAGTCCGTGGTGCGGCCCGCGTCCCGCTGCCCGTCCTGCGGCGCGCCCATCCGCTGGTACGACAATGTGCCCGTCGCCTCGTGGCTGCTGCTCCGCGGCCGCTGCCGGGACTGCCGCGCCCGCATCTCGCCGCGCTACCCGCTGGTGGAGCTGGCCCTGGCGCTGCTGTCCGTGGCCGTGGTGCGCCTGACGTTGCTGGCCGATCCGCCGACCTTCCAGCAGGGCCTCGCCGAGTACTTCATCTGGTTCGCCTTCGTCTGGGCCCTGGTCACCGCCGCCCTGATCGACCTCGAGCACTACCTTCTGCCCGACGCGATCATCCTTCCCGGGATCGCCGTCGGCATCGCGGCCAACGCCTTCCTGCTGGACCTCGGCTGGCAGGATCCGATCATCGCCGCGGCCGGGGGCTTCGCCGCGATCCGCCTCCTGTTCGTCGACGGCTACCGGCTGCTCACGGGCCGCAGCGGCATGGGCGCCGGGGATCCCAAGCTCGTGGCGATGCTCGGCGCGTTCCTCGGCGTCCACGGCGTGCTGTTCGCGCTGTTCGCCGGCGCGCTGCAAGGGGTCGTGGCCGGGACGATCATGGTGGTCCTGCGAAGGCGCCGCGGCCTGGAATCCGAGCCCGTGTTCGAGGAGGAGCGCGACGAGGAGACCGGCGAGACACCGCCCCCGGACCCGCGGGTGCTCAAGGCCCGGGTGCCCTTCGGCCCGTTCCTCGCCCTGGGCGCCCTCGAGTACCTCTTCTTCGGCGCGGCCCTGCTCGACGCCTGGTCGATCGGGATCCAGGGGCTGTTCGGAATCTGAATCGCGCTATTCGGCGGGCCGGCCGTCCGGGACGAAGCGGTAGTACTCGATGCCCGCGTCCTGGAAGCCCGGCTGGTCCGTCGCGCCGACGCGGTCGATCAGGAACCCGCCGCCGATCGGCGCGAGGTCGGGCAACTCGCAGGGCAGGCCGTCGTGGAGGGCCTCGTACTGCTCCCGCGTGAGATCCACGGCGCCCTCGAGGGCCCGAGCGAAGCCGATGCGGCCCGCGGCCTCGCGCCAGCCTGGCACCACGCGCAGGATCGACGCCTCGGCCGCGTCCCCGCTGCCGTAGCCCACGGCGAGGAACGCGTGCCCCGCGAGCTCGTCCCCGCGGCCGAGCGCCTCCTCGAGGCCGGCCGCGATCCACGCCGGCAGGGAGCCGGTGTAGATGTTGCCTATCTCCCCCATCGCCTCCAGCCCGAGCGACATCTTGCGCGCCGCGACCTCGGCGAACTTGGCCGTGCCGCGGAAGTGCTTCACGACCTTCATCGCCTCGGGGTAGGCCTCGCGGTTGATCTCGCGGCCCAGATCGCCGTCGCGAAACAGGTCCGGGTGGCCTTCGGCCTCGGCCAGCACCGCGTCGAAGTCCGCGCCGCACTGTCCGGCCAGCTCCCGCAGCTCCGCGTGGTGCTCCGTATCGCGGGTCAGCCCCCAGACGTAGAGCGCGGCCAGCACGTTGAAAGGCAGCCGGTGGTAGGGCCGGTGGAAGAACGCGCCGTCCATGCGGTGGAACAGCTCCCGGGCCGTCAGGCCGAGTTTGACCAGCAGCCGGGCCACGGCGTGCAGGGCCTCGTCGGTGTAACAGACCGTGGAGTACGTCCCGTTGAACACCGGGTAGTCCGGCGCGCGGACCGCCCCGGGCGCGGTCGCGGCGAGGCGCCGCGCGTGGGGCTTGCGGAAGTCCACACCGCGGTACGCGGACGCGGACGCCGCCTCGCGGAGATCGACGCCGTACAGACGCGGGTGCTCCTCGACGAGCTGGGCCACGGCCCCCGCCCCTTGAGTCTGCTCACCCGAGTTGCCGCGCTCGTACTCGGCCACGTCGGTGCTGATCACCATCGCCTTGCGGCCGGCGCCGTCCACGGCCACGTAGCGCATGGCGGCTTTCAGCGCATAGACGCCGCCGAGGCAGGCGTGCTTGAACTCCGGCACCTCGCAGGAGCGCGAGAGGCGCGGCCGGCCGAGCCGCTCGAGGGCCCGGTCGAGCATGCCCTTGACGATCACGGCGCCGGCCGAGTTGTCGGTGCTCGACTCGGTGCCGAGCGCCAGGCAGCCCACCTGTCGCGGATCGACGTCGTTGTCGAGGATCAGCCTCAACGCGGCACCAGCGGCCAGGGTGTAGACGTTCTCGCCCGGCCCCGGCACGCGGAAGGACCGGCCCACGGTGGCCCGCACCTTGCCCCGGTCCTCGCCGGTCCAGGTGCACCAGTCCTCGAGGAGCACGCGGAAGCGGGGCAGGCACACGGCCATCGCGCCCACGCCCACGGGCACGGGCGAGGGTCTGGGGGTCGGAGGTGGCAGGGAATCGATCGCCATTGTGCTCCTGTTCGCGTCCCGCGCGGGCCCGGCGGCTCCGAGACGCGAACGCCGGGCACCGTAGCGCCGATCCATCCGCCTGTCACGGGAAACCCCTTGCGGGAAACCCCTTACTTGACGCCGGGGCGGGCAACACCCTACAGTCGGCATGACACCGAGCCTGGAGGCAACATGTTCGAGAAGATCATCGAGGAGGCCGTGCGCGACGTCGGCGGCCACGCGGCCGTGCTCATGGGGTTCGACGGCATCCCCGTCGAGATCGTCACGGTCGAAGGCGATCTCGACATCGAGACCGTGGGCATGGAGTTTTCGGTGCTGCTCAAGGACGTGCGCAAGGCCGCCGAGTCCCTGGAGACCGGCACAACCGAGGAGCTCACGGTCAGGACCGACCGGTTCTCCACGATCCTCAGGGTGATCAACGACGAGTACTTCATCGCCATGGCGGTCCCACCCCAAGGCAACCTGGGCAAGGCCCGCTACCTGATGCGCCTGATGTCCCCGCGTCTCGCCGAGGATCTCGTCTGATCGATCTTTCCGCTACCCCACAACCGGTTGACGGGTTCGCGGCGCTGCACTACTTTCGCGCCATGAAAACCCTGACCTACAAGGACGCCGGGGTCGACATCGACGCGGGCGAGGAGCTGGTGCGAAGGATCCGGCCCGCCGTGACCTCCACCACGCGGCTCGAGGTGCTCGCCGGCGTGGGGGGCTTCGCCTCGCTGGTGGCGCTGCCGGCGGGCTATCGCGAGCCTCTTCTGGTGGCTGGCACGGACGGCGTGGGCACCAAGCTCAAGATCGCCTTCGAATTGAACGACCACCACACCGTGGGCATCGACCTGGTGGCGATGTGCGCCAACGACGTCCTGGCGATCGGCGGCGAGCCCCTGTTCTTCCTCGACTACTACGCGTGCAGCCGCCTCGAGCCCTCGGCCGCGGCCGAGGTGATCGAGGGCATCGCCGAGGGCTGCCGCCAGGCGGGCTGCGCCCTGGTGGGGGGCGAGACCGCCGAGCTGCCGGGTTTCTACCAGCCCGGCGAGTACGATCTCGCCGGCTTCCTGGTGGGCGTGGTCGAGCGCTCCGCCGTGATCGACGGCACACGGGTCCGTCCCGGGGACGCGGTGCTCGGCCTCGAGTCCAGCGGCGTCCATTCCAACGGGTTCTCGCTGGTGCGCCGCGTCGTCGAGAAGAGCGGCGCGGGGCTCGGCGACACGCCATCGGGTTTCGATCGCCCCCTGGGCCGCGTGCTGCTGGAACCGACGCGCATCTACGTCAAGGCCGTGCGGGCCCTTTCCAAGCGGGTCGAGATCCGCGCCGTGGCACACATCACCGGCGGCGGGCTCACCGAGAACATCCCTCGCACCCTGCCCGACGGGCTCGGCGTACGTCTCGTCGCGGGCTGGCCCGTCCCTCGGATCTTCCGCTGGCTCGCCGAGAACGGCCCCGTGGCTGCCGCCGATCTCCACCGCACCTTCAACATGGGTCTCGGCATGACCATCATCGTGCCGGCCGCCGCAGCCGGGGAAGCCGTCTCGGTGCTCGCGGAGCACGGGGCGCCCTGTCGCCAGGTCGGCGAGGTCGTCCCGGTGGCCTGCGGCGAGCCGCGGGTGGTCATCGAGGGCGAGGTGTGACGAGCCGCTACTACGACGTCGTCGTCATCGGCACCGAGCTCGGCCCCCTGGCCGCGGGGGCGCTACTGGCCCATCGGGGCTTCCGCGTGCTGGTGACGGGGCAGGGCTGCCACGCGGACAGCTACGACTGCTGGGGCTACCGCTTCGTCCGGCGGCCCTTTCGGCTGCCCGCGGCGGATGCGCCGATCCTGCGCCGGGTCGTCTCGGACCTGGGCATGACTTCCCTCGTCCAGCAGATCGTCGAGACGGAGGAGCCCGCCTTCCAGGTCGTGACACCCGAAGCCCGGGTCGACGTCTACGACAACCCCGCCCTGACCAGCGACAGCCTGGAACGCGAGCTGCGAGGAGCCGCCCGGGGGGCCGGGGCCGTGCTCGGCGAGATCGGACGGCTGAGCGGCGAGATCGACAAGCTGCTGGCCAGCGATCTGGTGCTGCCGCCCGAGACCTTTTTCGAGCGGCGCGAGGTCACCCGTGCCGAGGTCCAGAACCCCTTCCGCTCGGGCCGGGAGCTGGAGCCCATCGACGGTCCGAGCGTGGATCCCAGTCTGCGGGCCTTCCTCGCGGCGCCGGCGCGCCTCGGAACGGCCGGGGCCCCGGCCGCGAGCCCACTCGCCCGGGCGCGGCAGATGGCGGGCTGGTTGTTCGATCTGCGCGTGGTGAAGGGCGGCCGGGACGGCCTGAGGGCTTTGTTCCTGGATCACATCGTCGCCCAGGGGGGAGATACCCAGGCGCGGCAGCGGGTCAGCGGGATCGTGGTGGTCAAGGGCAGGGTCCAGGGCGTGCGCATCGCCGGCCGCGAGGACGTCACCGGCTGCCAGGCCGTGCTCACCGATTTCTCGCCCCGGGAGCTGGCGCCGCTCGTGCCGGTGAACACCTGGACGAAGCGCTTCGCCGCTCTCGTCGAGGACACGCCGCCACCGGTGCTCGGCTACGCGATCAACCTCGGACTCGATCCGCGGGTCGTGCCCGCGGGGCTGGCCGGCTCGGCGATCCTCGATCTCGGTCCCGGGCTGGGCGCGGATCTGCTGCGGGTCGAGCGCGTCCCGCAAGAGGACCCGGCCCTGGCCGCGCTCAACGTCTCGTGCGTCGTCGAGCCCGGACGCGAGGCCGACGCCACGAGCGGAGCGTTGCGCGACGCCATCCTCGACCGGTTGCGCTGGTTCGTGCCGTTCTTCGACGGCCACCTGCGGGCGCTGCACTCGCCCTGGGACGGGTTCGGCCCCCTCGATTTCACCGGCCGGGCCGCCGGCGTGGCGCCCCCCGTGCCCCGCAGCGAGGAGATATCCGCCTGGCGGATGTGGCGGCCCCGGGCCGAGGGTGCCCTGGGCGTGGGGATCCTGCCTCACCGCACCGGGATCCGCGGTCTGCTGCTGGCGGGCAGCCAAGTGGTGAGCGGCCTGTCGGTCGAGGGCGAGCTGCTGGCCGCCTGGGGAGCGGCCCGCATCGCCGGCCGTCTCGACCCCGGCCGCGAGCGGGTCGTCAGGTCCCTGCGCTCCAAGGTCGAAATCTGACCGGGACTCGTCGTCGAGCTTTTTCGGAATTCGGCGCGTTTTCTGCTAGTTGATCGCTGATGAGCGAGACCAGCAGGGCGGTCACACGCCGGGCCGGGATCGTGGGTGCGGGCACGCTCGCCTCTCGCGTGCTGGGCCTGGCGCGAGAGTCCGTGATGGCTGCGTGGTTCCCCAAGGAAGCCATCGACGCCTTCCAGATCGCGTTCATGATCCCCAACTCGTTCCGCCGCCTGACCGCCGAGGGTTCGTTCTCGATCTCGGTCACCTCCGTCTTCTCCAAGACCTGGGACGCCGGCGACCCCGATGCCTCGCGACGCTTCGTCTCGGCCACCCTGGGCTTCGCCCTGGCGTTCCTCGCGGTGCTGACCGTGGCCGGAATGCTGGGTGCCGAGGGGCTGACCTGGCTGGCGGGCAGCGGCTTCACCGAGCACCCCGAGAAGTTCGACCTCGCCGTGCGCCTGACGCGCACGATGTTCCCCTACGTGCTGCTCGTCAGCCTGACCGCCCTGGCCATGGGCGTGCTCAACTCCGCCGGCCGGTTCTTCGCGCCGTCCTTCGCCCCGGTGCTGCTCAACGTGTCGATCATCGGCTGCGCCGTGGGCCTGACCGGCGTGATGCCGGAACTGGGCCTGCACCCGATCTGTGCCCTGGCCATCGGCGTGCTCGTCGGCGGCGCGGCCCAGGTCGCGTTCCAGGTCCCGTCCCTGCGGGCCGCCGGGCTGCTGGTCCGGCCGTCCTTCGACCTCAGGCACCCGGGCCTGCGCAAGGTGCTGCGGATCACCGGCCCGATGGTCTTCGGCGCCGCCGCCTACCAGGTGGGGCTCTTCGTGTCGGCCTCCCTGGCCTCGACCCTCGGCCACGGGGCGGTGACCTACATCCAGTTCGCCACGCGGCTGATGGAGCTGCCGCTGGCGGTGCTGGTGATGGCGATCTCCACGGCGGCCCTGCCCTCGCTGGCCGCCCAGCGGGGACGCGGCGAGACCGCCGAGATGAAGCGCACGTACGGCCACTCCCTGCGGCTCGCGCTGTTCGTCGGCACGCCGGCGATGGTGGCGCTGGTCGTGCTGTCCGAGCCGGTGATAGCGATCCTGTACCAGCGGGGCCTGTTCTCCCACGCGGACACGCTCCAGACCGCGGCCGCCCTGCGCTGGATGGCCGCCGGGATCTGCTCGGTGGCTCTGCTGCGCCAGACCGTGCCGGTGTTCTACGCTCTCGAGCAGGTCCGTGTGCCGGTGCTGATGACCGTGCTCAACATCGCGGTCTTCGTCGCCGCGGCGCTGCCGCTGATGGGGCTGTTCCGCCACGTGGGCCTGTGCATGGCCCTGTCCCTGGCGGCCACGGTCCAGGCGCTGGGCCTGGTGGCGGTGTTGCGCTGGAAGATCGGGCCGCTCGGCATGCGATCCGTGGCGGCGAGCTTCCTTCGGATGCTGGGCGCGGCCGTGCCCATGGGTGCCGCGGTCTGGGCCGTGGGCCTGCTCGGCAGCTGGCACGAGGGCGGAAACTCGCCGCGGAACATCGCGGTACTGCTCCTGGCGGTCGTGGTCGGCGTTGTCGTCTACGCCGCGGCGGCCTTGGCCCTGCGCTCCGCCGAGCTTCGCGAGCTGCTGGACGCGGTGCTCCGGCGCCGGGCGCGGGCCGGGGGCCGGGCGTGAGCCGCATCGTCGAAGCGAAGCTGGTGTCGTCCGCCGGGACGCCGGCGAAGCTCCCGCCCGAGAGCCTGCCCGAGGTGGCCTTCGCCGGGCGCTCCAACGTCGGCAAGTCGAGCCTGCTCAACGCCCTGGCGGGACGGCGGGGCCTGTTCAAGGTCGGCAAGACCCCGGGTCGCACCCGCACCGTCGTGCACGTCGAGGCCCGGCTCGACGGCGGGGCCAGGCTGTACCTGGTGGACCTGCCCGGCTACGGCTGGGCCAAGGTGGCCCACGGCGCGCGGCGGAATTGGGACACGCTGCTGGAGGCGTACCTGCGGGGGAGAAAGACCCTGCACCTCGTCGTGCTGCTGGTGGACGCCCGCCGCGGGCCCGAGGACGAGGAGGCCGAGATCGTGGACTTCCTCCGCCGCACCGGCGTGCCGTGCCTGCTGGCCGCGACGAAGATCGACCGCATCGGCAAGAGCCGGCGCAAGCCCGCCCTCGATGAGTTGCGCGCCCGGACCGGCGTACGCGCCATCGGCACCAGCGCCGAGACCCGCGAGGGCATCGACGCCCTCCTGTCCGCCGTCCTCTCCGCCGTGGGATACCGGGCATCGCCCGAGCCGGGCGGGTAGGCCCGTCTCTCAGGTGCCCGGGGCGCGGTCGCCGCGCAGGAGCTCGATCACGATTTGCCGGCAGCGCCCGGCGAGCGCATCCGCGTCCTTGAGGGTCATTCCCTCCACGGGGACCGGAGCGCCGAGGAGGACCTCCATCCGCCCCGGGCGCAGGCGCCAGTCGCCACGGCGGTTCACGGCGCGACCGCCGCGGATCGCCATCGGGACCACGGCGCGGCCGGTCTGGATCGCCAGACGGAAAGCGCCGCCGTGGAAACGGCCCACCGTGCCGTCCAGCGTCCGCTCGCCTTCCGGCAGCACCACCAACGAGTCGCCCTCGCGCAGCATCCGGGCGGCCCGCTTCAGCCCCGCGGCCGTGACGCGCTTGTCGTTCGGATCCACCGGGATCTGGCCCGCGGCCGTGATGAAACGGCCGAAGATTGGCCACGAGAAGTGCTCGGCGAGCTCGAGGGAGCGGGTGTAGTGGGGGATGGCCTGGTAGATCACGAACATGTCCATCAGGTTGACGTGGTTCACGACGTAGACGTAGGTCCCGGCGCCATCGAC